>JANMYF010000244.1:0-1659 GCA_031381685.1 Acidimicrobiia bacterium | reverse complement strand
TCCGCACCGATCCCTCCGAAGCGCACGGCTTCGTGGACGACGATCACGCGATGCGTCTTGCGGGCCGACTCCACCACCGTGGCGGTGTCGAACGGCTGCAAGGTGCGCGGGTCGATTACTTCGCAGTCGATTCCTTCCGCGGCAAGGGTCTCTGCGGCGGCGAGGCTCTCGTTCAGCATTCGGCCGAAGGACACCACCGTCACGTCCTTACCCGTTCTCTTCACGTCGGCGACACCGAGCGGAATGGCATAGAGCTCCTCCGGCACTGGGCCGGTCATGCCGAGCAGCCGCTTGTGCTTGACCATCACCGTCGGGTTGTTCTCGCGGATGCACGAGACCATGAGGCCTTTCATGTCATACGGGTTCGACGGGTACACGACCTTCAGACCCGGGATATGGCACAGCAGCGCCTCGAGGCTCTGGCTGTGCTGGGCGGCCGCGGAAAGCCCAGCCCCACCGGCCATGGTGATGGTCAGAGGCAGTGTGGCCTTCCCGCCGAACATGTACTTCAGCTTGGCTGCCTGGTTCACGATCTGATCGAGCGCGACACAGACGAAGTCCATGAACATGAGATCGACGATCGGGCGAAGTCCGGTGACGGATGACCCGACTCCGAGGCCGATGATCGCTTGCTCGCTGATCGGCGTGTCGACGACGCGACGCTCCCCGAATTCCTTCTGCAGGCCGCCGTAGGTGCCGAACACGCCGCCAAAGGCACCGATGTCTTCGCCCGCACAGAAGATCGATTCGTCCTCGCGCATACAAAGGCGGACGGCCTCGTTGAAGGCCATGACGTAGGGGAGATTCCTGACTTCACTCATCACGCCACCGCCCTGCTTGTTGACTGTCGGACCGTTCTTGGTGAGCTGACCATCACGCCACCGCTCTGCTTGTTGCCTGCCGGACCGTTGAAGCGGACTTCACTCATCACGCCACCGCCATCTTCGTATAGACGTCTTCCAAGAGCTGATCGGCGTTCGGCAACGGGCTCGCCTCGGCGAACTCGATGGCATCCGCGATATCGGCGCGCTGGGTGGCCCATTCTTCCGCAGCGTCTTCGGCCGACATGATGTTGAGTGACGCAAGCCGCGCTTCGAGGGTGAAGATCGGATCGCGCTGCTTCCAGATCTCTACTTCGGAGTCGGGGCGGTACTTGAGGCCCAGGTTCTGCACGCCGTGGTGGTTGTAGAAGCGATAGGTCTTCGCCTCGAGCAGCGTTGGCCCTTTGCCCTCACGAGCGCGCGCGATTGCTTCCGCCGCGGCTTCGTACACTGCGACAGAATCCATGCCATCGACGATGACGCCGGGCATCCCGTAGCCCTGAGCGCGATCCACGATGTCGGTGATCGCCATCGTCTTGTCCCGTGGGGTGAACTCGCCGTATTCGTTGTTCTCGCAGGCGAACACGATCGGCAGCCGCAGAGCGCACGCCATGTTCGCGGCCTCGTGGAAGGCCCCGATGTTGGTCGCACCATCGCCGAAGAACGCCACGGCGACGTTGCCGTCGTCGCGGTACTTGTGGGTGAACGCCGCGCCGACAGCGATCGGCGAGCCGGCCCCCACGATGCCGTTGGCGCCGAGCATGCCGAGCTCGAGCGAGCTGATGTGCATCGAGCCGCCCTTCCCGTTGCAGTAGCCCGTGGCCTTGGCCATGAGCTC
>JANMYF010000176.1:0-9427 GCA_031381685.1 Acidimicrobiia bacterium | reverse complement strand
CGCAATGCTCGGTACGACACACTGCTTGCCGCTTGTCGGATCGCCGACGATGAAGGTCTGTGTTCGGTCTGGGTCCCCGAACGTCACTTCCACGAGTTCGGAGGGAGCTATCCGTCGCCCGCCGTGCTCGCCGGGGCGATTGCCGTGCTCACGGAACGGATCCGGATTCATGCTGGGAGCGTCGTCCTTCCCCTTCACGACCCGCTGCTCGTTGCCGAGGAATGGTCGGTGGTTGACAACCTCTCGAACGGACGTGTCGGGATCGCGTTCGCGTCTGGTTGGCATCCGAACGACTTCGCCGTTCTTCCCTCTGCGTATTCGACGGCGAGAGAACGGCTGCCCGAACAAGTCGAGACCGTTCGTGCTGCTTGGCGCGGTGACGCCATCCCCCGGGTCTCCGGTGTCGGGGAGTCTGTTGACATTCGTACGCTCCCGCGGCCAATTCAGGCCGAACTACCCGTTTGGCTGGCATCGGGCGGTTCGCCTGCGACCTTTGCACTCGCCGGTTCGATGGGCGCGAATGTTCTGACCCACTTGTTGGGACAGGACTTCCCGCAGTTGATGCGCAACATCGAGACCTACCGTGCTGCGAGGAAGAAGGCCGGCCATACGGGGGAGGGAACGATCACCGTGATGGCACACACGTTCATCCACGAACGGGCGGAGGAGATTGCGGGCCCGGCATTGCGTCGTTACCTCGATTCATCTTTGGACCTGATCGGTGAGTTCTCCAGTGCGTGGGCAGGAACGGCGACCGACGCGACGCTTGATGGAAGTCTCGGCTTGCTCGATGATCATGACCGAGCGGCGCTGATCGATCACGCGGTCACCCGTTTCTTGAGCAACGCCACCATGATCGGGACGCCTGCGGAATGCGAGCGGTTCCTCGAGCGACTCCGAGAGGTCGGCGCCGACGAAGTCTCCTGCCTGATCGACTTCGGCGTGGCGCATGAAGACCTGCTCCAAGGAGTTCGAGCGATCGCTGTTCTGAACCGCCGTGAGCGCGACGACGCGAGCGAAACCTCCACGACATCGCTCCCACAGCTCATCGCGAGCGAACACGTCACCCACCTCCAATGCACACCTTCCCTGGCCAGGTTCCTGACCAGCGAGCCGGCGGGATGGCAGGCGCTCAGGTCGCTGCAGCACCTTCTTGTGGGAGGCGAAGCTCTCCCGCCCACGCTTGCCCGAGAGTTGCGAACGTATCTGGACTGTCGCGTGACCAACATGTATGGGCCGACAGAGACGACGATCTGGTCCACCTCGGCGGAACTCGTCGATCCTCACTCGACTGTTTCGGTAGGTACGCCGCTCGCAAACACCGCGGTCGAGATCGTTGACTCCGCACGGCGACCCGTGCCGATCGGGGCTTTCGGCGAGGTCTGTATCGGAGGACTGGGAGTCGCTCGGGGGTACTTGGGTCGGGAGGAACTGACGAACGAACGCTTCTTCGTCGCCGACTACTCGTCGGACGAGCATGCCCCGGATCCGCTTCGCTACTACGCGACGGGAGATATCGGGCGCATTCGCCGTGACGGCGTTATTGAGCTCGCTGGGCGTTCGGATCAACAGGTCAAGGTTCGTGGCTACCGAATCGAACTCGGTGAGATCGAGCACGTGATCGAGGGGTTGCCCGGCGTGGGACAGGCAGTGGTTGTGGCGCGGAACGACGACCTCGGTGGAACAGAATTGACGGCGTACTGCGTCCTGGAGACAACGCAACACCTCGGATCGATCCGCGGCCAGCTCCAGCAATTGATGCCTGACTACATGCATCCGGCAAGAATCGTCCAGATTGACGCGGTCCCGCTCACCCCCAACGGCAAGGTCGATCGATCGCGGATGTCGGCCGCCCGGGTGCTCGCCGATGAGTTCGGCACGGGCACTCCGGGCGTCGACCCCGCGGCCGGCCTCGAATCGTTGGTCCATTCCGTGTGGTGTGAATGCCTCGGCCTCTCCGAAGTTGGCGCCGACCGGAACTTCTTCGACGTTGGCGGCCATTCTCTCCTCGCCGTGAAGATGTACAGAGTTCTCACCGAGGAACATGCGTTGCCGTTGACGCTCACGGATGTCTTCCAGTACCCGACCATTCAGTCACTGGCCAACCGGATCTCGCGAACGGATGACGGGCTGCAGGACTTCACCGCATCTGCCGAACGTGGACGTGTGCGGCGCAATATCCGGCGCCGAAAGCCGGGGCTCGAATGATTGACGACGGGAACCTCGACAATCGGGTTGCGATCATTGGATCGTCGGTCAGAGTTCCCGGAGCGCGCTCGGTGGACGCGCTGTGGCGCCTTGTGGAACGTGGAGCCGTAGGACTCTCCACCATCAGTTCGATCGAGAGCGAACGGTTGGGAGCCCCTCGCGATCTCGCTCGAGATCCGAAGTTCGTCGGCGTGATCGGCATGATCGAAGACACCGAAGCTTTCGACGCGGCCTATTTCGGCATTTCGGCCAGGGATGCGTCGATCATGGATCCACAGCATCGCCATTTCCTGGAGTGTGTCGTCGAAGCGCTTGAAGACGCGGGTCTGAACGCTCATGCGCTGGACGGCTCCGTCGGCGTCTTTGCGTCGTCGGGGATGAACACCTACCTCCTCAACAATCTCCTCCCGAACTCTGCGATAGTCCGTGACCTCGGTATGTTCCAACTGCGGCACACGGGAAATGACAAGGACTTCCTCGCCACCGAGGTCTCGTACCACCTCAATCTGACCGGTCCGAGCATCAACGTGCAGACGGCCTGTTCGTCGTCCCTCGTAGCTGTGCATCTCGCCGTTCAGGGATTGCTGAACGGCGAGATTGACATCGCCATAGCCGGTGGCGTCACGATCGACCTTCCCGGGCTCGGTTACCTCTACGAAGGCGATGGCGTGCAATCGCGAGATGGCGTTTGTCGGGCGTTCGACGCTGAGTCATCCGGCACGGTCTTTTCGAGCGGTGCCGGCGTTGTGGTGCTCAAGCGACTCGTTGATGCCATGCAGGATGGTGACGTCATCCAGGCCGTCATCTGCGGATCGGCCGTGAACAACGATGGCTCGCGGAAGGTCGGCTTCCTTGCCCCCAGCGTGGAGGGTCATGCTGCCGTTGTGGTCGAGGCACTCGCTGTGGCCGACATCCGTGCAACCGACATTGGCTATATCGAGACGCACGGGACAGGAACTCCAGTCGGTGATCCGATCGAGTTCGAAGCGCTTTCGTCGGCATTCCGCACAGGCACGAAGGCTGAGGCGTATTGCGCCTTGGGTTCGGTCAAACCGAACATCGGGCACGTCGACACGGCTGCGGGAGTGGTCAGTCTGATCAAGGCCGCAGAAGTTGCGCGCCGCGCCATTGTGCCCCCGCTGGCAAACTTCGTTGCACCGAATCCGCTCTTGAAGCTCGATGATTCGCCGTTCTATCTTCCTGCGAGTTCGCGTCCCTGGACCTCCACCCGACGCGTCGCCGGCGTGAGTTCGCTCGGCGTGGGTGGGACCAATGCGCATGTCATCCTCGAAGCACCGCCCGATCCCATCCCAGTATCCGACCGATCGGATCGCCCTGCGATTTCCACGCTCATCGTGTCGGCGAAAACGCCGAGTGCTCTTGAGGCAGCGCGAGGTCGGCTCGCTGCTGCTCTGCGAAACGATCCGTCGCTCGCTTTGGCTGACGTTGCATCGACGCTCTTGTACCGACGCGAGTTGTACCCGCTTCGATCCGTCGTCAGCGCTCGGACCCGTGACGCGGCAATTCGATCCCTCGAAGGGCCGCTGCTGCTCACCGCTCGTGCCGACCATCCGCGCATTGCGTTTCTGCTCCCCGGACCAGGTGCAGACGCCGCTCGCATGCTGGCGTCGTTGGTCGAAGATCCTTCGGTTCGTCGCCTTGTCGCTGCCGCCAACGACACCTACGAACGAGTTGGTGCGGCTGACGTCTGCCGCGTGCTCGACAGTGTGCTCCTCGGGGAGTCTGTCTCGTTCACTCGGCGGCCGAGCGTCAACCTCCCCCTCCTGGCCGTTGCCGAACTCGCCGTCGCCGGAATCCTTCGCGAAAGCGGTGCTCACCCCGACGTGTTGATCGGCAACAGCACCGGCGAGCTTGTCGCAGCATGCCTGGCCGGGAGCCTTGGCATCGACGACCTGCTCGAGCTCATTCATCTTCGCGGTGTCCTTCTCGAGGAAACGGGTGTGGGCCTGAGCATGCTGAGCGTCCTCGGGCCACTCGAGGAAGTGACTTCCCTCCTCGCCGGGAGCACACAGGTGTCCGTTGTCAGTTCGCCTGAACAGTGCGTTGTTTCGGGGAACGGTGAAGACCTCTTGACCTTTCGGACTCGCGCCGAGGAGAGAGGGCTCAGCGTTGCTGAGATTGCATTCGACGCCGCCCCCCACTCGCCTGCTCTCGATCCGGTATTGGAGAGATGGCGAGCGGCGGTGGCTTCGAAACGGTGGGAGCGGCCCGACATCCCTTGGGTTTCGAACATCGATGGAGCGCTCATCGAAGAAGGAGCGAGGGTTCCCGCCGAGTACTGGGTGCAGCAGTTTCGAGAACCAGTTCGTCTCGACCGCGGCATAGCGACCGTGGCAGGGGCGAATGGCTCCACTGTTTACGTTGAAGTAGGGCCAGGTTTTTCGCTTGGTGCTGCCATCAAGCAGTCCGTTGATGATTGCGTCGTCCTGTCAACCGATGTGAGACGCGGGTTCGATGAAACCTCCGATGGCTCTCTCGTCGCTGTTCGGCGTGCGATCGGCGAGCTTTGGGCGCGCGGAACCGCCGTCCGCCGGGAGGCCGTCGCCGATTGCACTCGAACGGTGCGCCTCCCTCCGTATGCGTTCGATCGACATCGGCACTGGATCGATCCGAAACCAGGACGCGTGGACGAGACAGCACCGGACGCGCCGCGTCTCGAGGTGTTGCGGCCTTCGTGGCATGAGCTTCGGCTCCGCGCGAAGCACGAGCGCCCTCTCGCCGGTTCGACCTTTCTGGTCTTTGACGACGGGATCCATGGATCATCGATCGAGGCTGAACTGCACCCGGCGACGGTCATTCGCATCGGGATCCTCGGCCGATCCAAGAAGTCTGGCTCATTTGACTATGCGGTGAGGCCAGAACTCGGGTCGGACCTCGAGGAGTTGCTGGACCGGATCGGCACGTCGTCACGGATCGACGGGATCATCAACCTGTGGCCACTGACTGTCGCCGGCGACGGCACCGAAGACTCGATGCAGCTCCATCTCGCCCGGTCGGTTGGCTCGCTTCTCTCCGTGGCCCGCTCGCTGACCCCCGGGCAGGGAGCGACGCTTCCGATCGTGGTTGCGTCGAGCGCGCAGCAGCGGGTGCTAGGGAACGAAGCCATCGACCCGTGGGCGTCGTTGGTTCTCGGAGCAGTTCATGTACTGCCGCGCGAGCAGCCGGCGATGCTCATTCGTTGTGTCGACCTGGTGCTAACTCAAGGAGCGAAGCGGTCAGACACTGCGAGCCAGCTCGTGCGTGAGCTGATCGACACGTCCGTCTCCGAACCCGTCCCTGTTGTGGCCGTCCGTAACGGCGTGCGTTTCGTGCGGACGTTCGCCCCAACCGTCACCGGCCGGTCGAGCACGAGTCTTCGCGAGGATGGCGTCTATCTCATCACTGGGGCAACCGGCGCCCTCGGTTCGGCTTTGGCTGCGGATCTCGCGACGCCCGGGAGGAAGCTTGCGCTCATGGCTCATTCGCGAAATGAAGCGACCGAGATGTTGCGCGGCCACCATTTCGCGAGCAGGGAAGCGAAGCTGAGACGCCAGTCAGAGCAACTCGAAGCAGCTGGCGCAGAGGTTCTCGCCTTGCGCGGCGACATGGGTACGCGCGCTGATGTTCGCCGCGTGCTCGACGAGACCATTGCCCGGTTCGGGCGAATCGACGGGATCTTCCACCTCGCGGGCGTGATCGACGACCGAGCGTCAGCATTCAAGACCTACGAAGCCATGGAGCGGGTGATCTCGGCGAAGGCCCTGGGAGCATGCCTCCTTGCCGAGATGACCCGAGCTCTCGCCGTGGACTTCCTCGTGCTCTTTTCGTCTACCAGTGGCATCCTCGGCCCAGCCGGTCAGGTCGACTATTCCGGCGCAAACGCGGTTCTCGACGGGCTGAGTGCCGCCGATCCAGATCGGATCCTCAGCATCGACTGGGGAATCTGGCGCAATCTCGGTATGAGCGCCGACCCGGAGCACGCCGACCACATCATGCTGCGAGGGAGCCTTGAAGCTTCGGATTGGCCGTTACGCGAACATCAGACCGTGGACGGTCACGGCCTGCTCCCTGGTTCTGCCCACCTTGAACTCTTCGTCCGAGCCCTTCGTGCCGAAGAACCCGTCGATGGTCCTGAGCCATCCTTCGCTGCGCCAGTCATCGTCGACGACTTCCGTATTGAGTCGCCGGTGTTCGTAGAAGATGACGAAGCGGTTGAGTTCGCCGTACGACGTTCAGGTGACGAACTCCAGCTCTGGAGCGGTGGGGCCACGTCGTCGATTTGCGTGATCTCCGGGGCGGCGCCCCTCGATGCTTCAGACGCTTTCGTCGACCTCGCCGCGCTTCGCCGCCAGTTGGAACCAACCGACGTTGTTCGGACAAGTCGTGCGAGTCAAGAACAGCAGATGGTGTTCGGAGATCGATGGAGTGGTATCGGCGATTCCTGGCGCTCCGAGAACCAAGTCCTCTGCCACGTCTCACTGGCGGAGAGGTTCGCCGACGATCTCCATGATCATCCGCTTCACCCTGCACTTGTGGATCTTGGTTTCGCCGCGGCGATCGCGCTTGCCAACGCGACCGACTCCTCGGCTGGCAGCCTGTTCGTTCCACTCAGCGCTGATCGAGTTCGAATCAACGGAGCCCTCCCGCCTGATCTCTACGTGCTTGCGACGAGGCGTAGCGATCTGTCGTTGCCTGCGTCCTGGTGCATCGCCGACCTCCATTACGTGCGCGCAGATGGTGTCTGCATTGTCTCCGTAGAGGGCCTGACGATGAAGGCGGTTCAGTTGAGCCGGCTCGGCTCCGAGGGCCGAGAGAAGACGGGCGCTTTGCCGGCCTCGGTGAAGGAGGTGCCGTTGCAGCGTTTGGGTCGAACCCTCGGCCTCACCGCTCCGGAAGGGATTGGCGCACTTCGATCGCTCGTCGAGTCCGAGCAGCGCGGACAAGTCGTCGTGACCTCGATTCCTTTGGCGACAGTTCGCGAATCATTGCGCGCGCACGACGAACCGATTCTGACCGATCGGGCGCTGGCCCGGCCTGAGCTTGGTCGTGCCGCACGGCCTCCGCTTGGCTCGGTCGAGTCGTCGATGATCGAGATCTGGCAGTCAGCCCTGGGCGTGACTGGTATTGGCATGGACGATGACTTCTTCGACCTCGGCGGGCACTCGTTGATTGCCATGCGTCTGCTCTCTCGAGTTCGTGAGTCCTTCGGTGCTCGATTCGGTCTCTCGGTGCTCCTCGAAGCACCCACTCCGGCAGGCTTGCTTCGGGCGATCGGCCTGACGGACTCATCCGTCGGCGGTGACGTGGCGCCACTGCACAAACCGGAAGCGAGATTTCGATCCGTGGTGCCGATTCGGCCCGAGGGTTCGCGGCCCGCGATCTTTTGCGTGCACGGCGCGGGTGGGAGTGTTCTCAACTTCACCGGACTGGCGCGCAGCTTTCCACCGTCCCGTCCGGTCTACGGCATCCAGGCTGCGGGTACTGACGGCCGCTCGACGCCTGACCCGACGCTCGACGCCATGGTGAACCGCTACGTGGCCGACCTCGAGGACGCCTACCCTGTGGGTCAACTTTCCTTCGTCGGCTACTCCGGTGGCGGTCTGATCGCGCTTGAGATCGCTTCACGTCTTCGCGACCCCGGGCGGGTCGTCGGCCCGGTTGTTCTCTTGGACACCTTTCATCCGTCGACATCGTTGCTGAACGATCGCGGTCGGCTCGTCAACATCTGCCGGAACATACGATTCGAAGGCGTGGCGCCTGTTGTGAAGTGGGCCTTCCGGTTCACGCGTGACAGGGTCAGGAACAGGTTTGCCGGGGTCTCAGATGATTCGGACGAGTACGGATTTGTGAATCTTGAGGATCACTTCGCCTCACTGATGAAGGAGTACATCCCTCGGACCTATGCGGTTCCGACCGTGCTCGTCAGGGCGTCCGAGGTCAATGCCACCCTGCCTCCACTTCACGGTTGGAAGTCCTGGCTCGGACCCGATTGCCAGACGCGAAAGGCGAACGGTGGCCACAGCACACTGCTCGATGAACCGAATGTGGCTCCGCTGATGGAGCTCATCGAAGAAGTGCTGTCGACTCAGACATTTCCACCGCTGTCCGTCAAGTGATTACTTGATGCCGCTCTTTCGGTTTCTGGCTCTTGGAAACAGGAACTGGCGGCCGAACCTCGGCAGGGTGTATCGGGGATCCAGGAGCGTCGCAAAGCCCACCGAACCGACACCTCGAAGCCAGTCCCCATTGGCTATTCGAAGTCCTCCGCGGCGATACAGGTAGTTCGCGAGATCGTGCTTTCGACTGAACTTCGTTGACCTAGCCGAAGTCTTCCATTGATCCCAATCGAGATCCTCGCCGGTTTTTCGGGATCCTATACGTGCTTGAACAAAACGGGTGGCATCTTGCATCTGGTAAAACTTCGTGAACGTCTCAGCACTCTCATGGACACGATACGAGCCGAGCGACTCAGGCAGGGTGAGGACGAGATGTGTCGCCGCGACACGGGCGACCAAGTCCAGATCATCAACCGGGGCAACGCGGTACAGTTCCTCATCGAATCCACCTAGCGCCCGGAGTATTTCGGCTCGAATAATCATGCTCGAGGGAGGAAAGGGCATGAATCGACCGGCGGCGATATCGGACATACGACCTTCTGACGACTCGCCAGATATAGCTATTCGTTTGCCGCTTGGCCCGATGTAGTCCATGAGCGTCCCGACCAACCCGACTTCATCGTTGCTGAACGCCGCCAACTGCCGCTCCAGCTTGTCGGGATGCCACAGATCATCCTGGTCAAGAAACGCAATGTACGCGCCCTTCGCCGCACGAAAGCCAGTGTTCCTGGCGGCGGCAGTGCCGGAGTTTGCCTGCTGAATGATGCTGAGCTGGCTGCACTCGAAAGCCCGCACGAGCCGGATGGTTTCATCAGTTGAACCATCATCGACAACGATGACCTCGAAGTCTCGATACGTTTGGGCGAAGACACTCGCCAAGGCCTCACCGACGAATCGATCTCCGTTGAACGCGGGTACGACAACGCTGACTTTCGTCATCGAGCCGTAGGTTTCCGAACCCGACGATGTTTGTTCAATTGTAGGGTCCGTCGTTGGGGTGGAGGCTGGTCCATGTTTTCGGGTTGGTGCCGGGTTTCGTGGGGGACACGGATACGTCGCCCCAGAGGAATCGTTGTTCGAGTCCGCCGGGTTCCCAGTAGTTG
>JANMYF010000169.1:0-15459 GCA_031381685.1 Acidimicrobiia bacterium | reverse complement strand
GCCAACCGGGCCAACTCCGCAGGCGGCTTCTTGGCGTTGCGGAACCGCTCGCCGCAGATGGGGTTCACCATGTGCAGCTGGACCACGTCCGGGACGATCTTCTCCAGGCCGGCGCGACCGCCGATGCGGTCGAACAGGCTGGCCGGTTCGGTGCCCACGTCGGACTTCTCGGTGATGGTCATGGTTGCTCCTTGATCTCGTCGGCGCAGGATTCGCCGCGTCTTTGGAGATGCTGCATTCCGTCGCGTTCCCAAGACGTTCCCGGTGCCTGGCCGGATGAATGTGACCCGGGAACGGTCCGGGAACGCGCCGCTGGCCACGATCGGTCGTATGACTGACGATCCGAGGGTCCGGCACATCGACATCCAGGTCCGGCTGGCTCGCGCGGTCGTGGAGAACCTGCGGCCCGCCGAACTCGCTGCGGAGTTGGATGAAGGTGACGTGGTGCTGATCGACGTGCGAGAACCGGACGAACTGGGCGGAGGCACGATCGCGGGTGTCATCAACGTGCCCCGGGGCATCGTGGAGCTCGTGGCCGATCCCGATCGGCCTGAGCATCGCTCGGTCCTTGACCCGAGACGGCGAGTGGTGGTGCTCTGCGACACGGGTGCGCGATCGGCGCTCGTCGTGCAGGTCCTGTACTCGTTGGGCTACTCCGACGTCGCGCACCTCGACGGTGGGCTGCAGGCGTGGGTCGCCGACGGACGTTCGTTGATGGCGCGGTCGGATGTCGGGTGAGCCCGCCGACTGGGTCAGAGTGGAGCCTGGAGCGATTCGTGAACTAAAGGAGGGGCAGATGAAGACGACGGTTCGGAACGTGCACGTCCGCCTCCTCGGCAGTTTCGAGCTGACCGTCGACGATGGAGTCGCGCTGACGCGGTTCCCGACCCGTCGCTCCGGTGACCTGGTGCAGCTGCTCGCCCTTGCACCCGGTCGCCAGCTGGCCCGCGATCAGGTCATCGACGCGCTGTGGCCGCAGCTCGACTCGTCGGCGGGCGGCGCGAATCTGCGCAAGGCGGCGCACCACGCTCGCCAAGCGCTTGGGCACCCGGAAGCCGTCGTCCTGCAGCAACAGCAGGTGCGGTTGTTTCCCGGCGTCTCCGTGAGCACCGACGTCGACGAGTTCTTGAAAGCGGCCGACCGAGCGCTCCGCCACGGGGATCCGGGGGCGGCGAGCGCGGCAGCGCTTCTGTACGCCGGTGAGTTATTGCCGGGCGCCCGTTACGAACCGTGGACAGACGAGCCGAGGCGTGTGCTGGCGGCCCGGTACCTGGGTCTGCTTCGCGTCGGTGGTCAGTGGGACCGCGTCCTCGAGTTGGACCCGCTGGACGAGGCGGCGGCTCGTGAGGTCATGCGCGCCGCACTCGACGACGGGCGGCGTCACCGAGCGATCGCGGTGTACGGACGACTGCGCGCCGCGCTGTCGATCGAGCTCGGCGTGCTCCCGCAACCGGCGACTGAAGAGCTGTACGCCGCATCGCTCGACGGTCTCGTCCCCGCCGCGCCGTCCTTCGTCGGCCGCGAGCACGAGCTGGCGACCATCGATGCTCTGGTGCGCCGGTCCCAGCAAAGTGCACTTGTGCTCGTGCGTGGACCGGCGGGCATCGGCAAGTCGGCGTTCGCCGGTTCCTTCGTCGAACGAGAACGGGCCGCCGGGGGCGTTGTCGCTCTCGTCCTCGCCGACGGGCCCGACGATGCCTTCACCACGCTGGGCGCGGTGGTGGAAGAACTGCTGCTCCGGATCCCGTCGGTCGCGGATCTCCTGAACGACCGAACCCGCAGCGCTCTGGCTCGGTTGACGCCTGTCGCTCAAGCATCCAACGCCGCGGACGTGTCCCTCACGCGGCATCAGATGTTGGGGGCCGTGCAGCAGTTGATCGAGGCCGCAGGGACGCGAGTGGTGATCGTTGTCGATGACGCGCACCGGGCGGACGACAGTTCGCTGGGGGTGTTGGCCCAGCTGACCGAGCGCGCCGAGGGAGGACCCGTCGTCGTGTTCTCCTTCCGTGCCGAGGCGGCAGGTCCGGGAGTGCAGCGAGCGATCACGCGTGCGGCGCGTCATGGCGTGCCGACGACCATCGACCTCGGGCCGCTGGACTGCGATGCCCTCAGGTCTCTCGCGATCTCCCTCGGTGCACCGGCCGATGACGGCGCCATTGCGTCGCTTGCCGCCGCATCCGAGGGCAACGCGTTCTTCGCGACCGAGTTGTGTCGGGCCGGCGTCGTCGGACGTGAGCTGCACGCGTCACTCACCGAGGCGATCGGTCGCCGCTTCCTCGACTTCGACGACGATGTCGTCGCCTGGCTCCGGCGACTCTCGCTCATCGGCGGCCCCCTCGACCTCGCTTCGGTCGTCGCCATCACGGGTTGTACCGACGATGAACTGACCCGACTGCTCGACGCCGCCATGGCCGCCGATGTTCTGGTCGCGCACCAGGGCCAGTACCGCTTCCGCCACGAGCTCGTGCGGCGCACCCTGTCGGATCAGCTGCCCCCGCACCATGGCGTCGCGGTGCACCGCGACGCGGCGCGTCGGCTGGCCGAGCTCGGTGCGCGTCCGGGCGCGGTGGCCCATCACTGGCTCGAAGGAGGTCGGCCGGACCGTGCCGCGGAATGGTTGTTGCGCGCCGCCGTCGACGCGGTAGGTCTCGGTGGCTATCCGGCTGCGGTGAAGCATCTCGACCGTGTGCTCGAGCACGACCCGGACCATGCCGAGGCGCTGCGCCGACGGGCGGGAGCCCTCGACGCGATGGGTGACTCTCGCGCCATCGCGGCCTACGACGACGCGGCCCGAGTCGCGTCCGCGGAGGAAGCGCATGAGCTGCGGCCCCTCCAGGCGCTTGCCATGGTGAAGCTCGGCGACCCTGCAGGGGGGATGCGCGTCGTGGAAGGCACCGAGCCGAAACGGCTCGAGTCGCAACTGGCCAAGGCGTTGGCGTACTGCGGGGCCGGGTTGATGGGACACGCCGACCCGGCGATCGGTGCCCGGCTGGCGGCCGAAGGTCGCCAACTCGCCCTGCGGGCCGGCGACCCGGCGGCGATCGTCGTCGCGTCGTGGGCCCAAGCCGGTGCCGCCCATGCGCAGGGCGAGTTGCGCACCAGCCTCAGTACCGATCTGCACGACACCGGGTCCCTGCCGCGATTGGCGGCGTCGGTGTTCGACGGTCAGCTGTGTATCACCCAGCGACTGCTCTACGGATCACGGCCGTATGAGGACGTGATCCGCTGGACCGACGCGTTCGCGAAAGAGGCCGAGAGGCTCGGGGCGGCTCGCGGTCATGCGTTCGCCACGACGCTGCGTGGTGAAGCCGAGCTCTTGTCCGGTCGCCTCGACGACGCCGACCGCGACCTGCGGCGCGGACGGGAGATGCACCACGACATGGGTGCCGCAACCGGTGAGGCGTTCTCGTTGCAGCGTCTCGCCGAGCTGGCCGCGACACGCGGTGATCTCCGGGGTGCGCATCGTTTGTTGGATGAGGCGCTCGCGGTTGCCCGGGAGAGCGACGTCGGGTTCCACCTCCTCGACCGCATCTACGGCGCCCGCATCGCCTTTGCCGTCGACCCCGTCGCGGCGCTCGCCGCGGTGGACGAGGCGGAGGAACTGGTCTGTGGTCCGCTCGAGACCTGCCCCGGCTGCCGCATCACCCTGGCGGTGCCGGCCGCGATTGCGCTGGCGAAGGCCGGACAGCTCGATCGGCTGGTGGCGTACGAGGCGTCGTGCCAGTGGCTCGCCGACGTCGTCATGCAGCTCCCGGCGTGGTATGCCGCCCTCGACGAAGTCCGCGGCCACCGATGTCATGCCCAGGGCGATCCGGTTGCGGCCCGGGCTCATTTCAGCGAGGCGCTGCGCGGGTTTCGCGCCGCGGGCCAACCCCTCGACGTGGCGCGCTGTGAGGCCGAGCTTTCGAACCTGGCGAAATGAGGTGATGCGGTTCAGCGCGGTGTCGTTGGCGTGATGCTGAGCACCGATCGGAGGGCGGTCAGCGTCCGGGTGAAGTGGCGGCGCAACTCCGCCGCGGCACCGGCGGCGTCGCCGGCTACCGCTAGATCCTTGAGCGTGCGGTGGACCTCGGCAGTGTTGTAGCCGCGGGGTCGCTCGGGCAGGCCGACGGTCACGAGGAGGCCGGCCCGATCGGACAGCAGGGTGGCGAGGCGCATGAGCCACGCCGAGTCGCACGCCGAGACCAACGCACGGTGAAAGGCGGCGTGGATGCTCGGCGGCGCAACGGGTGTGGCGGTCAACGCGCTCCACGACGACTCGACGAGCTCGCGGTAGTCGGCGCCGCCGACGGTCACGGCTCTCTCGAGGGCCATCGGTTCGAGGATCAGTCGGAGCTCGTAGATCTCGTTGGCTTCGTGGATGTCGACCTCGGCCACGCGGGCTGACCCGTGGGACTGGAGGACGACGAGGCCCTCGGACGCCAGCTTGCGCAGCGCTTCACGAAGCGGCGTCGCGGAAAGACCGAGCTGCTCGGCCAGCGTCGAGATGACGAGGACGTCGCCGGGGCCGAAGTCGCCCCGCATGATCGACTCGCGCAGCTGCTGGTCGGCCCACTCGGTCAGGGTGGGTGGTTGTCCGCCGGCGAGGGATCGACCACCTGTCGTCATCCGCCAAGTGTGGCATACATGGGGAAGTCCTGTAGCATGTATCCTATAGGATCTACTGTCGCCCCGGAGGTCACCACGTATGGGATTTCGTCTTGTCAACATCGCCGGCCGCGCCGCACTGGTGTCCGGAGACGGCTACTTCGATCTGCATGACACCAGCTCCGGGTCGCTGAGCGCCGACCCGATGAAGGCGATCGCCCATCCCGCTCGGCTGGCCACCCTGTCGAGTGAGCTGGCCGGGAAGGCGCCGACAGGCCTGTTGTCGGCGGTGACCCTCGGACCGCCCGTCGTGCGGCCGCAAAAGTCGTTCGCCGTCGGCCTGAACTTCCAAGCCCATGCCGATGAGGGCGGCATGGACGTGCCGGCTGCGCCCTTGGTGTTCACCAAGTTCCCCTCGTGCCTGGTCGGGCCAACCGCGGACGTCGAGTTGCGAAGCGACTTCTGCGACTACGAGGGCGAACTCGTGGTGGTCATCGGCACGGGTGGCAAAGACATCCCGCGCGAACGGGCGTGGGATCACGTGGTCGGCGTGACTGTCGGCCAGGACATCTCCGACCGCGTGGCGCAGTTCGCAGCGAAGCCACCGCACTTCGATCTGGCCAAATCGTTCGACACGTTCGGTCCGATCGGACCGGTCCTGGTGTCCGTCGACGAGCTCGCCGACCGCAACGACCTCCGCATCGTCACCGCCGTCAACGGCGAGGTTCGCCAGGACGACACCACCGCGAACCTGATCTTCGACGTTCCGACCTTGATCAGCTACCTCTCGCGCATCACCACGTTGGTCACCGGCGACATCATCTTCACCGGTACCCCTGAGGGTATCGGCGCGGCGAAGGGCCTCTTCCTCAAAGACGGCGACGTGATCACCACCACCATCGATGGCATCGGCACCATGACCAACCGTTGTGTCCGTGTCACCAACTACCAAGGAGAAGAAAGCTGATGGCGCTGAACGGTTTGCTCGACATCGAGCTGAGCGTGCCCAACCCGATGGAATTGCGCGACTTCTGGGAACGACGTGGCATGACGGCGACCGCCGACGGTGTCCTCGGCACCGCCGATCGGCCGGTGCAATTGCGCATCGCCGAAGGCACGTACCGTCATATGTCCGAACTGCACATGAGCTGCGAGTCCGAGAAGGACCTCGTCGACATCGCCGCGCGGATTGCCACGATGGGCGTCGAGTCGTCGATCACCGACTCCCGACTCACCTGCATCGACCCGATCTTCCGCCACCGCGTCGTCATCGATGTCATGAGTCCGCATCCGCTCACGCCGACACAACGACGCGCCTGGAACCACCCGGGTGAACAGGACCGCGTCAACGCCCGCGCCGATGCGACCGTCGAAGCGGCGCCGCGACCGCCTCGTCGGTTGGGCCACTTCGTGCTCGGTACGCCGCATTTCCAGAAGGCCACCGCGTTCTTCTTCGACGGTCTCGGCTTCAAGGTTTCGGACCAGGTCCTCAACGGCGTGGCCACATTCGGTCGCATCGAACAGGACCACCACAACCTGCTCATCCAGCCCGGCCCCACGTCCTACATCAACCACTACGCGATCGAGATGGACGACATCGACGCGATCGGGAAGGCGGGCCAGGCCGTCGTCGCCGAACGCGACGACGCGAGTGTTGTCGGGGTGGGTCGTCACTTCCTCGGCTCGAACGTGTTCTGGTACCTCACGGACCCGTCCGGCACGATGTTCGAGTTCTTCTCCGACATCGACCAGATCGTCGACGACGAAGCCTGGGAACGCGACCACTGCCGTCGTGATTGGGTGGGCTCCGACGGCCCGGCGCCGGTGTCGGTGTGGGGCCCTCGAGAGCCGGAGACGTTCTTCAACCCGGCTGACCTACCGGTCATCGGTGCCGCCCGAGAAGCCCTCGGTCTGGACTGAATCGGCCATGGACCTCGGAATCCGCGGCCGCTCGGCGATCCTCGTGGCGTCGAGCCGCGGCCTCGGTCGGGCGTGTGCCGAGAGCCTGGCGCGCGAGGGCGTGCACATCGTGATCAACGGTCGAACGGAGTCGGACGCGCTGCGTGCGTGCGACGAGCTCCACACGGCCCACGGCATCACCGCTACCCCTGTGGTAGGCGATGCAACACGCACCGAGATCCACGACGCCCTGCTCGCCGCGTGCCCCGAACCGGACATCGTGCTGCTCAACGGTGAGGGCCCGCCCCCCACCGCCTTCGGCGACATCGACGCCGACAAGTGGGCCGACGCCCTGCAGCGGACGATGGTTTCGCCGTTGCTGTTCGTGCAGCGGGTCATCGTGGGCATGCAGCAGCGTCGCTTCGGTCGTATCGTCGCCGTCTCCTCCGCCATGGTGAAGTCACCGAACCCGTTGATGAGCATGTCCCACGGTCCCCGATTGGGCCTCACCGGCGTCCTCAAGGGTCTGTCGAAATCCGCCGTCGCCCACAACGTCACGATCAACACGCTGCTTCCCGAGCGATTCGACACCGGCCGTCAGCAGCAGATGGCGCAGTTGGCGATGAAGTTCCGCGGCATCACGTACGACGAAGCGCGCGCCGAACAGATCGCTTCGATCAAGGCCGGACGACTCGGTCGGCCGGAGGAGTTCGGCGACACGTTCGCCTTCCTCTGCTCGGCCCAGGCGGGCTACATGAGCGGCCAGAGCATCCAGCTCGACGGCGGCAGCTATGAGGGGGTGTTCTAGATGACCGGCCTCACCCTCGACGTCGATGTGGTCATCGTCGGTGGGGGACCGACCGGCCTGACCGCAGCCCATCTCTGCCGCCAGGTCGGTCTGTCGGCGGTCGTGTTCGAGCAGCGCGACGGGCCGCAACGCTCGCCCGCCGCGCACGCCATCAACGCTCGCACCTTCGAGATCTGGCGCCAGGCCGGCGTCGAGATGGAGCCCGTCCTCGCCGCCGCGCTCTCGCCTGACGAGGCCGGCCTCGTCCACTGGGTGACGAAGTTGGGTGGCGACGTGATCGGCACGCTCCCTTACGAGCGCCAGGGCGACGAGATGCTCGCGATCACACCGACCCCGCTGCGTAACCTCAGCCAGCATCGACTGGAGCCGCTGCTGCTCACGCCCGAACTCGATGTGCGGTATCGCCACCGGTGGCTTAGCGCGACGGAGACCGCGACCGGTGTGTCGGTGGAAGCCGTCGGCCCGGACGGTCCACTCCACGTCAACGCGAAGTACCTGACGGGTGCCGACGGTGCAGCGAGCGCGGTGCGCCGCTCGCTGGGCATCGAGATGATCGGGCCCCGTTCACTGCAGTCGTTCGTGATGGTGCATCTCGCCGCCGACTTCCGGCCGCTCGTCGGAGCCGCACCGGGCGTCCTCTACTTCGTTGTCGATCCCGCGAGTGGCGGCACGTTCATCTCCCACGGGCGAGATCGGGAGTGGGTCTATATGCACGCATGGGATCCGGAGACGCAGCCCGTCGAGGCGCTCACCGTCGAGCACTGCAGTGGTCTCGTGCGGGCCGCGATGGCCGACCCTGATGTCGCCTTCGAAGTGCTGACGGTCAGCACCTGGCACATGAGCGCGCAGATCGCCGAGCGCTACCGCCACGGTCGCACCTTCCTCGTCGGCGACGCGGCCCATCGGTTTCCGCCCACCGGTGGGCTCGGTCTCAACACCGGCGTCGCCGATGTGCACAACCTGATCTGGAAGCTGGCCGCCGTCGAAGCCGGTTGGCTCGACCGTTCGCTGCTTGACACCTACGAATCGGAACGCAGGCCGGTCGCGCAGTTCAACTGCGACCAGTCGATGCACAACGCGTTCAAGCTGATCGAGATCCCGATAGCCCTGGGCGTCACGGCCGACGTCGCCGAATCCACGGCGGCGATGCTCTCGATCCTGGCTGACCCTGTCGGCCGCGCCAACGTCGAAGCAGCGATTGCGAACCAGGCCATCCACTTCGACCTGCTCGGACTGCAGTTGGGCCACTCGTACGCCGGCCCGCTGGTGATCGACAACGGAAGCGATGCCATCGTGCTCGCCGAGCCCGCCCGGGACTACTTGCCCTCCACTCGGCCGGGGGGCCGCCTGCCTCACGCCTGGCTGCCCGACGGCCGTTCGACGCTCGACCTGATCGACGTCAGGGTGCCGACGCTCCTCGTGCGTGAAGGAGCACTGCCCGGCGACTTCGACCATCCGTGCGTCATCGTGTCGTGCCCTGCCGGGGTGTGGGACAGCACCTTCGGTCTCGATGACGACCGGTGCCTGATCGTGCGACCCGACCAGCACGTGGCCTACCGCGGCCCCATAGGCCCGGCCTCATCGGCCCTGCGGTTCACCCATCGGAGCTGAACGGCGCCGAGCGTCGAAAGGAATGCGGTGTTCGACGGCGACATCAACTCGCTGGTGGGAGGATCGTGCCGGCTCAGCGGGTGAGGCGTTCGCTCACGGACGACCATGCGGTGTCGGCCACCTCGGCCGCTGGCGGGGTGGTGTCGAGCACGGCTGCCTCCGGCCACGGGGTGAAGGCCTGCCGCATCCAGGTGGCCACCTCGACCGTCGCGTCCGAGGGGTCCGACGCCTGTTCGGCTCGGCGTCGGATCCGTTCGTCGGCGACCCCGGCCGGCGCGTCGCAGCGCAGTTCGACGATCACCGCGTCCGCACCGATGCTGCGGCGCAGCTCGGCTCGATGCTCGGCCGACGACCAGGACGCGTCGAGGACCACCCGCTCTCCCGCCGAGACGAGGGCGTGGGCCCGTCGGATGAGCTCGGCGTACACCGCCGCCGTGTGGGCCGTCGTGTACAGCCCCTCCCCGACGGGGGCCGAACGGCGGGTGAGCGGATCGAGACCGGCCAACTCCTTGCGGATCGCGTCGGCCTGCAGCACCGCCGCACCGAGCCGCGACCCCAGCTCTTCCGCCACGGTCGACTTGCCGGTTCCCGGTGCACCCCCGACGAGGACCACCACCGGCTCGGCTAACCGCAGCTGCTCGGCCCCCAGCGCGAACAGCCGTCTCGCCCGCTCTACCGCCGTCTCGTCACCGTCGAGGTGGCGGAGACACTCGACCTTGGCCCGCACGAACGCCCGGTGCGCCACCCATGCGGCCAGGAGCGAGGCCGGCACCGGGTGGCCGGCGAACTCGCCGTAGGCGTGCCTGGTGACAGCGGCCAGTTCCGGATGGCCGCGGTGGTGGAGGTCCATCACCAGAAAGGCCAGGTCCGCGGCCACGTCACCGCACCGGAAGTCGTCGCGGAACGCGAGGCAGTCCAGGATCCGAGGTCCGTCGTCGAGCATGAAGATGTCGTCGGTCAACAGGTCGCCGTGTCCGTCGACGATCCAACCATCGCGGACCCGCCGGCCGAGCCATTCCTGCCGACCGGTGATCCACCGGTCGAATCGGTCAGCCATCTCGGCGACCGTCTCGCTCGGGATCACGGAGGCGCCCAGGTCGCGCAACTCGCCGAGGTTGCCGACCCACAGTTCGTGCAGCCATTCGGGCGAGCCGAACCGGTCGATCGCCGCGGACCGCGGCGCCGTGGCATGCACCGCGGCCACGACGCGACAGACCTGCGCCACCTCGGCGGCTGCTGACGGTGCGTCGAGTCGGCTCGACAGACGTCGCTCGTCCGGGAGGCGGCGCATCAGCAGCGCGGGTTCCAACTCCGCGCCATCGGAGCCCCGGACGGAGACCACGTCGAGGTAGACGTCGGGCGCGAAGCGACGGTTCTCTTGCAGTTCTCGCGCAATTCCTTTGTGACGGTCGTCGAGGCTGCGGTGGTCGAGAAAGGGCGTCGCGAGCGGGCGGAACCACTTGATCACCCGGTCATCGACGAACAGGAGCCGCGAGATGTGGGTCTCGACCGTCGCCAGGTGCAAGTGCTCCATTCCTGGCACTCTGGCGTTACCGGGGCCGTTGACCTAGTGCCGAACGTCCCGACACGCGCCAGCCGGTGGACGCCTCCGGTTGCCGGAGGATCTCACCGGGGTCGGGCGAGGTGGTGCGCGGTCGGTGCCCTTGGACGGTTGCGGTCACACTGTGACGCGTCGGGTCACGCCAATGGGATAGGCAGTCGACACTCGGTCGGCTGAACACATCAAGGAGAATCCCATGACCATCACCGCAACCCCGGTCGAGACCGACGGAGTCATCGAACTGCGAACCCTGGCGGCCAAGTTGATCGACTTTCTCGAGAGCGGCGTCGCCGCTGACGACCTCTTCACCGCCGACGTGTTCTGCGACTTCACGATGCCGCTGTGGCGCCTCCAGGCCGAGGGGCGCGAGGCCGTCGTCGCCCTGCGCACCGACAATCATCCCGCCGGTGGACGAGTCCCGCGGTCGCGCTTCGACATCACCGGCAGCGGCTTCCTCCTTGAGTTGGAAGAGGAGTGGGACCACGGCGGACACTCGTGGTACTGCCGGGAGCTGATCCGCTGCGACGTTGCCGATTCGGGCGCGCTCTCGGCGATCAGCGTCTACTGCACCGGCGATTGGGATGAAGCACAGGTCGCGCGTCATACCGCGACCGTGCAGCTGACGCGTCGCTAAGCGAGCGGATCATCGACTGGCGTACGTTCTGAGCATGACCGACTCCCACGATGGCATGGGCGGAGGCGCCGTGGAACTGTTGCGGGCCGCCGAGGTCGCCGGCGCAGCCGGGGACGTCGCCGCACGGCGAGCTCATCTCGTCGAGGCGTTTCGCCTTGCCCGGGCATCGGGCGACTCGGCCGTGATGGTCCAGGTTGCCTTGTCACTGCCCACCAGCCAGGGATTTGGTCGCGAGCCGGGTCAGGTTCCCGCGTTGATGCACGAGGCGTACCTCGCCGCCGACGACCCGCTGGTGCGCGCGCGACTCGGCGCGGCACTCGCCCGGGCGTGGGTGTACGGCGGCGAGGCAGAGCGCGCCGTTCCGTTCGCCGTCGAGGCGGAGCGTCTCGCGGTAAGAAGCAACGACCCGGTGGTGCTTGCCGATGTCCTGGAAGCCTTGCTGGCGTCGAGCTGGGGACCTGACCAGCTCGACGATCGCATCCGTCTCTCGGGTCGCCTCGTCAACGCGGTCGCCCACCTCAGTGACCCGGAGCTTCTGATGCACGCGCACCTCTGGCGTCTGACGACGGCATGGGAGTGCCTCGATCTCGTGGCCGTGCAGCGCCAGTTGCGTGCGCTCGACCTGTTGGCTGAGGAGTCGGGCTCCGACCGGGCGGCGTTCTACGCGACGTCTCGGCGTGCCATGTACCTGCTCGCCGTTTCCGACCTCGACGCTGCGCAGAGGCTGATGACGGACGTCAACGAAATCGGCGCACGGATCGCCGAGCCTGATCTCGAAGGTGTGGTGCGCGCCCTGGCCGCCGACTTTGCCCGCCAGACGCAGGACGTGTCATCGCTGCGCGAGCAGGCCCAGTCGTTCGAGGGTTTCGGCAAGGCCGAAGGCATCCAGTCCGTCCAGGCAGAGGGAGCGGTGTTCTGGCTCGGCGCCGGCGAGCCGGACCGAGCCCGGGAGCTCGCCCGCCAAGCCGGTGGGGACGATCTCGGCGGAGTTCCCCGCGACGTGGACTTCCTTCTCACCGTCACATCGCTCACCGCGGTCGCCTCCGTTTGCGGTCTTCCCGACCTCGCCCGACAGGGCGCAACGCTACTGGAGCCGTATGCCGGCAGGGCGGTGATCAACGCCGGGTCGGTCACCTTCCACGGCGTCGTCGACGACTACCTCTATCGAGCCGGCCGCGCCACGCAAGCTCACAGTCTCGGCAAATGGCGCGACAACGCCCTGAGCAGCTACCGCCGCATCGGGGCCACGTGGTGGGCGCAGCAGCTCACCGGCGATATCGCTCCGACCTCCGTCGAGCGGGCCGACACACCTCGACGATTCTGCTTCTATCGCCGCGCCGCCGGCTTTTGGACGATCGGCGCGGATGGCTCGACCTCGACGGTGCCCGACCTCCGCGGTCTGCACTATCTCCGACTACTGCTGTCCCGACCGGGTAGCGAGGTGTTCGCCCACGAATTGTCCGACGCCGCGTCCGGACATGCCGGCAGCAGCGTGATGCAGCGGGACTTCGACAGCGTTCTCGATGCGACTGCGAAGAAGGCGTATCGAATGCGGGTGCAGCAGCTCGACGAGGACATCGAGGAAGCGCGGGCGTGGGCCGATCCGGTCCGACTCGAACGCCTGGAAACCGAGCGCGATGCGCTGGTGGCCGAACTGGTCGCCGCGGCGGGACTCGGCGGGCGGACGCGACCGGTCGGCTCCACCGCGGAGCGCTCGCGGGTCGCGGTGCGGAAGTCGATTGCGACGGCGCTGGCGCGCATCGAGGCCCACGACGCGGCCCTCGCCCGGCTTCTTCGCGACGTGATTCGCACCGGCGTCACGTGTCGCTACGAACCGGACCCCGGCCGACCAGTGGTGTGGACGCTCGATTCGCACGAAGTCGACTGATCACCTCTACCTCAGCCGTGTCAGCGGTCGAGCGTGTCCGCCAGATCGCAGAGGAGGTCGATCCACCAGACGGGTCCGATCAGCGCTCGATCGGGCCACGGAGGCGGTGCGCCCTGGTAGTGGTGGATGACGCTTCCGGCAACTTAGGTGGCGCCGGATCCGGGCAGCGCGGTGTCGCGATGTTCGAGGCGGATGGTCGTTGGCTCCACCTCGATCCGCAGGTCGTCGATGATGCTCATCAGGCGTTCGTGGGTGTCGGCGGTGAGCACTCGATCGGCCAGCGCCGTCGGGTCGGTTCGCACCTTCCGGCCGTTGCGCGAGTCGTACTGTCCGGGTTTCCAAGCCGGGTCGCGCACGTCCACGGCCGATTCGATCGCGCCGGTCATGCGACCCGGGTTCGTGCAGCTGACGGAGAGCGCAGTGTGCCACTTCTCCCGGCGATTGCGGCTGGAGGGCGTGTTCAGGCCGAAGAAGAACCTGGCGAACTCGCTGCGTCCCGGGTCACCTTCGATCTCGACGGTGACCGCGCGGCCATGCACCGTTCCAACAGCGCGCACGGAACGCTCACCGCGCTCCTCCACGGACAATCCCAACCGCTCGCCGAGCATATTCCATGCCTGCGCCAGCGTGGGTTCGTCGTTCTCACGGGTACGGGCAATCGGTGTCCGTTCGCTCGCCGTGCTCTTGTCAGCGTGTCGAGTTGTCGGGTGAGCGCGTCAGGGTGGTGCGGCTCGTCAGACCCGCGTGATGGCGAATGCCGGGATCACCCGGGGAGCGGCCTTGGTGACGTAGCCGGCGAACTGCGGCATGAACTCGGCCTGGGCGTTGAGTGTGGCGGCGGCTTCGTCGGCCGGGAGTTCGGTGACCGTCGCGGTGAAGGTCTCGGTCTGGTATTCGACGGTGATCTCGGGATTGGCGACGAGGTTGAAGTACCAGTCGGGATCCTTCGGGGCGCCGGCCGCGGATGCAAAGACGACCATGCGGTCGGGCTGCAGCAGCGCGACGAGCGGGATCTCCCGAACGGCTCCGCTCTTGGCACCAATGGTGTGCAGGATCACCAGGGGTGCGTCGCCGAACTGCGCGACCTTGCCGCCATTCGCCCGGAACTCGTTGATGACCTGGGTATTCCAATCGCTCATGGCGTCCAGGGTAGGGGTACTTCGGAGTGTCGGACGCGCGTTGCGTCCACTGGGCGTCCGGGGTCAGAGCGCGGCGTCGGCGAACGCCGCGAGCGACGGAAAGCGGAGCCCGACGTCGACCGTTACCGGCGGCGTGGCCCCCGTTCCGGCTCGGCCGTGACGTCGGTCGATCCACACCGACGGGAGGCCGAGCTCCCGGGCCGGGCCGTGATCGTGGAACAGCGATTGGGCGACGTGGACCGTCTCGTTGCGGGCCACACCGATGTCGGGCAGTCGGGTGAACATCGTGTGGAAGTGTTCCAGTCGGGGCTTGTAGGCGCCGACGTCTTCGGCCGTGACGATCATGTCGAAATCAACCCCGAGTCGTCGGTTGCTGCGGGCGAACGAAGCCCGGTCGACGTTCGACACGATGATGAGTCGATAGCGCTCCTTCAGTCGTCGGAGCGCGAGGGCGGTGTCGGCGAATGCCGGCCAGGAACCGACACTCGTGCCGAACTCCTCGCACTCGTCCGCCGACGCGCTGCGGCCGAGGTGGTCGGCCATCCGCCGCAGGCACTCGGCGAGCACGCGTGGGTACGGCAGTGTCGGCGTCTCAGCTTCCACGAGATGCTCGGTGGCGCTGAAGAGCGTGAGGAGTTGCTCCGTGGACATATCAACACCGCGCCACGCGCACCAGGGCTGGAGCGCGTTGACGATCCCCGTCTCCCAGTCGATCAGTGTTCCGTAGCAGTCGAAGCTCAAGGCCCGACAGTCGTCGAAGACGGGCTGGTGTTCGTCGGTCATGACGTCCTCCGATGGGAACGAACTGGGCGCGCCCCGTCTTGGGAGCGCACGCGCACCTCAAGCTGTTCGACGCGCACCTCGGCCGAAACCGCACGCGGCGAATGGGCGTTTCGGCCGAGGTGCGCGTGGGTTTCGGCGAGGTGCGCGTGGATTCGCCGAGCTACGGGTGCGGTCGGCGAACGGGTGTTGGGGTTAGTAGATCTCGAAGAGTCCGGCTGCGCCCATGCCGCCACCAATACACATGGTGACGACGCCGAGCTTGGCGCCACGGCGGTGGCCTTCCTGGAGGATGTGGCCGGCGCAGCGGGCTCCGGTCATGCCGAAGGGATGGCCGATGGCGATGGACCCACCGTTGACGTTGTACTTCTCGGGATCGATGCCGAGGCGGTCGCGGGAGTACAGGCACTGGCTGGCGAAGGCCTCGTTGAGCTCCCAGATGTCGATGTCGTCGACGGTGAGGCCGTGGCGGGCGAGGAGCTTCGGCACGGCGAAGACCGGACCGATGCCCATCTCGTCGGGCTCGCAGCCGGCGACGGCCCAGCCCTTGAA
>JANMYF010000159.1:0-6248 GCA_031381685.1 Acidimicrobiia bacterium | reverse complement strand
TTCGCCGGTCGGGCTGGGGGCGAGGAACTCCTCGCTGGCCGAGCCGCCCATGGCTCCCGACATCGCCGCGACGATGCGGTAGTCGATGCCGAGGCGGGCGAAGGTCTTCTGGTAGGCGTCGCGGTGGAGCTGATACGACGCGGCCAGGCCTTCGTCGGTCAGGTCGAACGAGTAGGAGTCCTTCATGAGGAACTCGCGGCCACGCAGGATGCCTGAGCGCGGCCGTGCTTCATCTCGGTATTTGGACTGAATCTGGTACAGGATCACCGGGAAATCGCGATACGACGTGTACAGATCTTTCACGGCGAGGGTGAAGAGCTCCTCGTGGGTGGGTCCGAGGAGGTAGTCGTTGCCGCGGCGGTCCTTGAGGCGGAACAGCGTGTCGCCGTACTCCGTCCAACGACCCGTGGTCTCGTACGGGTCGCGGGGGAGCAGCGCCGGGAAGGTGACCTGCTGGGCGCCGATGGCGTCCATCTCCTCCTTGATGACGCGCTCGACGTTGTCCTGCACGAGTTGGCCGAGGGGCAGCAAGGAGTAGATGCCCGGCGCCCACCGGCGGATGTAGCCCGCCCGCACCAGGAGCTTGTGGCTCGGAACCTCGGCGTCGGCCGGATCGTCGCGGAGCGTTCGGAGGAAAAGGGTCGACAGGCGAAGCACGCCGTCAACGCTAATGGCGCCCGCCCGAATCACTGCCCGGTTTGTGCCGGGAGAGAGGTTGCCCCCATTTATGGGGGCCAAACACCTCCGAACGGCTCTGGGAGGTGTTCTGCCGCTCGTTCGTGAGCGCCGTTCAATGGGGTGGTCTGTGGACATATCTGTGGACATAGGGTCTTTTCGGTGGACAAGTCCGCGTTCAGACCTCCGAAAGTGATCCACTCCGCGCCAATCTCCGCCGCGTCCGGTCCCGAGGCGCCCCGTTTTTCCACAACTGCGGGGTGGTCCCGCGGGTAATGGTGAACGCGCGTTCACCATTGATTGAAGCGTCAACGATCAAAACCGAAAACGACTTCGCCGCGAGGAAACGAGAGGGCCGCGGTCGGTGAACGTCGACAAGATCGACCGACGCCGACCCGGCCGTAGTCTCGCGACATGGCTCGCGTCTCGCCCCGTGTTCTGTTCGCGTGCACGGCGGCCCTTGCCGCGCTGGCGATGATCCTCGTGGCTGCCCCGACGACGACGGCGGCGACGCGGGCCCAGTCACTGAGCATTCCCGACCCCGCTCCGGACGTCGCGCCCGGCACCTTGCTCGGGTCGGCGCCGATTGCCGGCGGCGGGCCCCTGGGGGCGAAGGCCTATCGCGTCGTCTACTCGTCGCGCAGCATCTCCGGCGCGCCGATCGCCGTCACCGGCTTTGCCTATGTGCCGGCGGGGCCGGCCCCGAAAGGCGGTTGGCCGGTGCTTTCGTATGCGCACGGAACGGTCGGGCTCGCCGATCGCTGCGCTCCGTCACGCAAGCAAGGGACAGCAGAACAGTTCATCGGCCTGTCGTTCGTCGGACTTGGCATGGCCGTCGTCGCGACGGACTACGAGGGGCTCGGCACCCCCGGTCGCCATCCGTACATCGTCGGCGAGAGCGAAGGGCGAGGCGTGCTCGACATCGTCCGCGCCGCCCGCCAGCTTCCGTCGGAGTCGATCAGCGCACGTACGTTGATCTGGGGACACTCGCAGGGCGGCCACGCCGCGCTGTTCGCGGGTCAACTGGCGGCGACCTGGGCGCCCGACCTGACGTTGCTCGGCGTCGTCGCCGGCGCGCCGCCGTCGCAGCTCACGAGCGTGGCCGACTCGATCTCGAACTCGCCATACCGCGGCTACCTGTTCATGGTGGCGGCGGGGCTCGTGGCGGCAAATCCGTCGCTGAACCTCAACGACGTGCTCACCGAGAAGGGCCAACAACTCCTTCCCGTCGTCGACACGGGTTGCAACGCCGAGGTGTTCAAGGCGTTTTCCGCCGATCCGCTCGATACCCTCGTCAAGCGTGACGGCTTCCGGTCCGGCCCCTGGGCCGCCGCCTTGCAGGCCAACGAACCGGGGAACGTCCGCATCCCCGCCCCGGTCCTCATCGTCCACGGTGATCGCGATGAACAGATCCCGGTGGCGACGTCGGCAAAGTTGCTGTCGCGGATGTGCGCCGCGAAGACGCTGACGCGCCGAGTTGTCTACCGGGGCCAGGACCACACCGGCGCGGCGCTGGTGTCGCTCTTCGACGTGATCGCGTTCGCTTCGGATCGGCTCGCGGGGAAGACGGCGAGGAGCAGCTGTCGGCGCTGAGGTAGCAATTGAGGCCGGAGAATGCGAGTATTTACTCAGGTTCTTTTGCCGACTCCCGAAAGGTCCATCATGCGAATCGTCATTGACGCGGAGAAATGTCAGGGACACAACCGCTGTTACGCGCTCGCCCCCGAGCTCGTCGATGTCGATGATCTTGGCATGGCCCAGGTCATCAACGGCGGTCTCCTGCCCGCCGGATCCGAGGACAAGGCCAACCTCTTGGTCGCCAACTGTCCGGAGTATGCGATCTCCGTCGTCGAGTAGATCCGCCCGATTCACCTCTCCTGACCTTGCCCGACCCGAAGAGAACAAGCGAGCACAGATGACTGACACCCGCGTACGGACGGCTCCCCCGGTCATCGACTGGGCGACCGACTTCGACCACACCGATCCGGTGTGGGTCGACAACCCGTTCCCCATCTGGGACGACCTTCGCAAGCGCTGCCCCGTAGCCCACAGCGACCGCTACAACGGCGTGTATTTGCCGACGAGGGCCGAGGACATCCACGCCATCGCCTACGACACGGACCACTTCACGTCGCGCGCCGTCGTGGTGTCGACCAACGTGCCTGAAGCCGTTGCGCCGATCGGTGGTGCCCCGCCCATCACCAGCGATCCGCCGTTCCATCAGCACGCCCGCAAGATCCTGCTCCCGGCGTTCGGCCCGAAGGTGATCGAGGCCCTGCGTCCCCGCGTGGTCGAGCTGTGCCACAAGCTGATCGACGATATGGAAGGACGCGACGTCGTCGACGGTGCCGCCGACTACGCCCAGAACATCCCGCCGGCGGTGATCGCCCACATGCTCGGGCTTCCCATGGAGGACGGTGACATCTTCCGCACGTTCATCCACAACACACTGGGCAACGTCGACGCGGCGCCGGAGGAGCGACAGGCCTCGTTCGGACAGCTCGATTCCTACCTCGACGGACATCTGCATGATCACCTCGAGAATCCGCGCGACGACCTCATCACCTTCCTTCAGAACGCCGAGATCTTCGGCAACAGGCTCTCGTTCGAACACGTGCGTGGCACGATCGCGTTGTTGATGATCGCCGGCATCGACACCACGTGGTCGGCCATCGGGGCGTCGCTGTTCCACCTTGCCTCGACGGACTCGGACCGGGCCCGGCTCCGGAACGAGCCCCAGCTCCTGTCGACGGCGGTGGAGGAGTTCCTCCGGGCCTACGCGCCGGTCACCATGGCCCGCGTCGTCAAGGAAGACGTGGAGATCAGCGGGACGGTGCTCAAGGAGGGGGAGTGGTGCCTGCTGCCGTTCCCCGCGGCGAACCGTGACCCGGAGGCGTTCGTCGACGCCGACCAGTTCGTGATCGACCGGGCCGAGAACCGCCATGCCGCGTTCGGGCTCGGCATCCACCGTTGCCTCGGGTCGAACCTCGCCCGCCTCGAGCTTTCCGTCGCGGTGCAGGTGTGGATGGAGCGGTTCCCCGACTTCATCCTCGAGGATCCGTCGGCGGTCACCTGGGCTCCCGGTCAGGTGCGTGGTCCCCGCGTCCTGCCGATCCGCGTGCTCGAACGGGCCTGATTCGCGGCCAGGGCGAGCCCGCGCTCGCAATCGGGACATCTGGCTAGGGTTTTGGGCCCTAGCGAAGGGTGCGCGTTTCCGTGGCTGGTCAAGAGAAGTGGCAGCGTCAGTTCATGCGGTTCGGCGCGATCGTCGACCGGCTGAGCCGACCGTTCATGACGGTTGAACTCGACCATCGGGACAGCATTCCCAGCCAGCCGATGCTGATGGCGGCCAATCATCGAAGCCTGGCCGACGTGTTCGTGGCGTTGATCGCCTGCTACCGCCTCAAACGGCCGACGAGGTTCATCGTCTCGCGGGTGTTCTTCAAACGTCCCGTGTTCGGCACCGTGCTGCGCTCGATCGGCTGCATCGAAGGCGGACGCAAGAGCGGAGCGAGTGCTGTCGCCATTGCGGCCATCGCCGACGGATACTCGTGCGCGATCATGCCTGAGGGAGCGATCAAGGAGATGCTTCCGGGACACATCCTCGCACCCCTGCTTCCCGGGGTCGCCGAGATCTGGGAGCAGAGTCAGTGCCCGTTCGTCGCCGTTGGTGTGTCCGGCGCCGACGACGTGTGGAAGAAGGGCCGCTGGCTCCCCCGGATCGCGCTACGTGCCCGGAACCGTCCGCTCGTGCATGTCCGGGTGGCCGACCCGGTGTTCACCGGTGGCCTGCCCTGCTCGCTCGAACGGGTCGAGGAGATCATGGAGGCGAACTGTGCGCAGAGCGCGTTAGATCACGAACAGCGGGTCGCCGAGCTGCTCGCCTTGCGCTGATTCGTGGCCCGGTTCGCAACACCCGGGTCGAACCGGGGACCCGGCTACCAGCCGGCGAGTATGGCCCGGCCTCCTGAAGTGCCGATCCGCGTGGCGCCGGCCTCGATCATCGCCCGGGCCGCTGCTGCGTCACGGATCCCGCCCGATGCCTTGACGCCGGTGTCCTCGCCGACGGTCTCGGCCATGAGGCGCACGGCAGCGACGGTGGCTCCGCCGGAGGGGTGAAAGCCGGTCGACGTCTTCACGAAGTCGGCCCCTGCCGACCTCGCCACACGGCATGCTTCGACGATTTCCGCGTCGGTGAGGACACCGGTCTCCAAGATGACCTTGAGCAGCGCGTTGGGGACGGCGGCGGCCACGTCGGCGATGTCGGTTTCCAACCCGGCCCAGTCGCCGGACTTGATGAGTCCCAGGTTGGCGACCATGTCGATCTCCGAGGCCCCGGCGGCAACGGCAAGCGATGCCTCCATGGCCTTGATGCGGCTGTCGACCGCTCCGCTGGGGAACCCCACGACGGTGCACACGACGATGGCGTCTTCGACCGCATTCACGGCGAGCTCGACGTTGCACGGGCTGACGCAGACCGCCCCGACGCCCAGTTCGTTCGCCTCGACACAAAGGGCCACGACCTCGTCGGGTGTTGCCTCGGGTCGAAGGAGCGTGAGATCGAGCATGCGGGCGACATCGGCACGGGACAGGTCCATGTCCCAACGTTCTCACGGCTGCGTGTGGTCGGATGCGGCCCGTGCGTCGGCGCCATGTCGGCATGGAAGGATTTCGGTCCATGAGCACCAAGCCGTCACCTGAGACCACGGCGCGCGCCTGGCTCGCCTTGGATCCCGACCCGGTCACCCGGGCGGAGACTCAGGCGCTTCTCGACGCCGCGGCGACGGGCGAGGCGAAGGCGGTGGAAGATCTCGCGAACCGGTTCACGGGACGCCTCCAATTCGGCACGGCCGGCATTCGGGCGGCCCTGGGGGCCGGGCCGCAGCGGATGAACCGCCTGGTCGTCCGGCAGACGGCGGCCGGTGTGGCGGCGGATCTCCTGGCGAACGTGCCCGACGCAGGCTCCCGAGGTGTCGTGATCGGCGGCGATGCCCGTCACGGGTCCAAGGAGTTCGTGGAGGACGTGGCGGCCGTGCTCTCTGCGGCGGGCATTGCGTCGATGCGGTTCGCCGAGCCGACGCCCACACCGGTGGTGGCGTTCGCGACGAAGCACTTGAACGTTGCGGCCGGCATCCAGGTCACGGCCAGCCACAATCCGCCCGCCGACAACGGCATGAAGGTCTACTGGGGTGACGGCGCCCAGATCGTGGCGCCGATCGACGCCCGCATCGCCGCGGCCATCAACGCCGTTGCGGCCGATCCGGTCGGGATGGCCGAACCTGGCAACTTGCTCGCCACGCGGTGCCCGGCGAGGTTGGTCGACGAGTACGTGTCAGGAGTGCACGGACTCGATCCACACACCGCCTCGGCCGCCGAGCGGGCGGCGCTGAAGATCGTGATCACCCCGATGCACGGCGTCGGCGGCGCGCTGCTCGTCCGCATCCTCGGCGAAGCGGGGTTCACCCAGGTCGTGCCGGTCGCGGAGCAGTTCGCTCCGGACCCGGACTTCCCGACGGTGTCGTTCCCGAACCCCGAGGAGCCCGGCGCGCTCGACCTGGCATTCGCCACGGCGC
>JANMYF010000153.1:0-27683 GCA_031381685.1 Acidimicrobiia bacterium | reverse complement strand
CGGCCGGGGTCGGTCGTCGAGACGTTGCAGCACATCGTCGCCCTCGCCGCGGAGACCATCGACGGGTGCGATGCCGCGGGGGTCTTCCTGGCGCGAGAGGGAGCGGTGGCCACTGCAGCGGCGAGCTCAACTCTGTCGGACGCCCTCGATCGTCTGCAGATCGAGGCCCATGAGGGGCCGTGCATAGATGCCTCGGCTCGAGGTTCCACGTTCTACGCCCATGATCTCGCCGTGGACGAGCGATGGCCGACGTTCGGACCCGAGGCCGCCGCACTTGGAGTGCGCAGTGTGCTGTCGTACTCACTTTCGCTGGAGAGGCTGAGCGCTCTGAATTTGTATGCACACCTACCATCTGCATTCGGCGCTACTGACCGAGCACAGGGGCAGCTCTTCGCCACTCTCGCCCGCCTCTCGCTGGAACTGGCCGAGGAACGCGCTGCTGACGGTGAGCGTATGGCGGATCTCACCGAGGCGTTGCGGACTCGCGAACTGATCGGTCAGGCCCAGGGCATCTTGATGGAGCGCGAACGCATCACCGCCGACCTGGCCTTCGACATACTGCGCCGTGCGTCGCAACGACTGAATACGAAACTGCGATCGGTCGCAGAGAGACTCGTGGAGACCGGTGAGTCTCCGGCCAGCCCGATTCAATCCGCTGACGGGTGAGGCCTCCGACCCCGTAGGAACACCTGCAGGACCACCACGCTCGTTGCCGTCACGACTCCTGCGGCAGCTGCGTCCGTGATGGGGAGAAGATCGAGGGCGTAGAACCGGCGCGTCGCCGGCATGGCGACGATGCAGCCAGCGAGTGTGACGAGGCCGCCGAGGAGTATGGTGTCAAAGCGGTCGAGGGGACGCATCAACCGGTAGAGCAGCCAGAACGCGACCGAGCCGAGCGCCAAGGTCGAGGCGCTCCGTCCTTCGTTGAGGCTGCCTCCGATGATCGTCGAACGTACGAGCCAATACGTGGTCAACGTGATGACGGCCGCCGCCAGGCCGGCAGGCACGGCGAAACGGAGCACCCGACCGAGGTACCCGGGCCGGGTTCGGGCGTCCGCCCGGCGAAAGCTCAGAGCGAACGCCGGGATGCCCACGGTGAGTTCGGAGACGAGGCTGAGATGGCGGGGGAGGAAAGGAAACACGGCGCCGGAGATCCCGATGACGAAGGCGAACACCGCGGCGTACACGGACTTCGAGACGAACAGCGACGACACTCGCTCCATGTTCGCCACCACCCGTCGACCCTCGTCCACGACTCCCGGGAGGCGATCGAAGCGCCCGTCGAGCAATACCAGTTGGGCCACGGCCTTGGTCGCTGCCGTGGCGGTGTCCATGGCGATCCCGATGTCGGCCGCTTTCAGGGCGGGAATGTCGTTGACACCGTCGCCGGTCATCGCCACCACGTGCCCGGCGCGTTGCAGCGACTTGACGATCTCCTGCTTCTGTTCGGGCGACACGCGGCCGAACACGGTCGTGTTCTCCGCGAGCTCGTCGATCGACGCCGACGGCGAACGTAGATCAGCGAACTTCTCCGCGCCCCGGACCCCGAGCTGAACGGCGACCGCCGACACTGTCGTCGGATTGTCGCCGGAGATCACCTTCACCTCGACACCTTGCTCGGCGAAGTAGGCGAGCGTCGCGGCGGCATCGGACCGAACTTCCTCGACGAGAACGACCAACCCCATCGGCTCGACGTCGGCGGGAAGCGAATCCTCGCCGATCACGGGACCGTCGGCGTGAGCGACGAGCAGCACCCGTTTGGCCTCGGCAGCCAGTTCCCCGACCCGTGCTGTAGCGGCGTCGATCGGCGGGCCGGAGCTACCGGCCAGCAGCATCTCCGGCGCGCCGATCAGCCAGGTACCCTGCCCATCGAAGGAGGTTGCACTCCATTTGCGAGCTGAGGAGAACGCAACCTGCGATGTCGTCGTCCACGACGGCGCTTCGCCGACCTCGGGAGTAATCGCCAGCATGGCTGGCGTCGGGCTGGGCTCCGCCTTGGCCAACGCCGCGAGGGCCGCGCGGAGCTCGTCCAATGTGGAGCCCAAGGGCTCGAGCGCGTCGAGCGTGGTCCGACCGGTGGTGAGCGTCCCCGTCTTGTCGATACACAACACGTCGATCCGAGCGAGACCTTCGACGGCCTGCAGCTCTTGCACCACGACGTGGTTGGCGGCGAGCCGCCGAACGGCGGTGGCCATGGCGAGGCTGATCATGAGCACGAGACCTTGCGGAACGAGCCCGACAACGCCGGCAATCGCCGACACCAGGCCGTCTCCGGTGCTTCGGTCGGCGCGGAGCTGGCTCCACAGAAGAAGTGCCGTGAGAGGCACGAGGGTCCAACCGATGACCTGCAGCATGCGGTCGACACCGTTGCGCAGCTCGGAGTGCGTGGGCGCGTAGGTCCGAGCTTGCATCACGAGCTTCTGAATCCATGCGTCGTTGCCGACGCGGATCACGATAACCAGTGCCGATCCGGCGACCACTGCGCTTCCGGCGAGGACTTCATCGTTCGGCCCCTTGGCCACCGGGTCGGACTCTCCCGTCAGTGCTGATTCGTCGGTCTCCAGACCATCCGCCTCGAGCACCCGCCCGTCGGCGGGCAGCTGGTCTCCGGAGCGGAGTCGGAGGATGTCGTCACGCACGATCTCGGCTGGCGGGATGACCAGATCAACGCCATCCCGGACGACGGTGATGGTCGGAGCTATCTGCACGCGAAGTCGATCGAGGGCGCGTTTGGCCGCCAGTTCCTGGACGATTCCGATGACCGCATTGAGCACCACGATGATGCCGAACAGCGCATCGACCGGACTGCCGACGATCAGAACGGTCAACGCCAGAGCACCCAGAATGGCGTTGAATCTCGTCAGCACGTTGGCTCGAAGGATCTCGGCGATGGTCCGCCCTTCCCTGTCGGGGAGCGCATTGCCCTGACCGGCGGCCCGGCGGTCGGCGACTTCGGAAGCCGTCAGGCCGGTGGCGGAAGTGGGGCGCTTCTCGTCCGTGCGCGTCTCGTCCAGAACTGGGGGGTAGACGGCCACGGCGCTCTGCTACCCCTCGGTCGAAAGCGTGAAACTCCTCGCCACGAGCGTCGGCTGGTTTGCTTCTCTATGAACGGGGTAGTTGGCGGCGGACGACCAACTCGTCGCTCGCCCCGGAGAAGATGGAGATGACTCATGAGACAGGTTCGGAGTCGCTGATGGAAACGATGCTCGATGCGCTTCACCGGCTTCGCACGGCTGGCTTTCGTCATGACCTGGTGACCGGACCGGACGCCGGCTTCATTTGCAGCTGCGGTCAGAACATGGCGGCTCAGGAGGCGTCGGTGCTGCACACGGTCCGTTTCGAGGGAGCGGCCGACCCGGAGGACCAGTCGATCTTGCTCGCTGTGGCGACCCCGTGTCGTCACGCAGCGCTCTTTCGATCGGTCGACGGGCCCACCGCGGCGATGCGCGATCCGAACACCAGCGCAGCGCTTCGGGGATTGCTCAGAACATCGGTGTTTGAAGCAAACACCGACGGATATCCGTAGAGCGACGGCATACATGTCCTGTGCAGGTCCACGGTGACATCCTCACCCTCGTCATCATCTGGACATTCCTCACCCTCGTCATCATCTGGCAGCCTGCGCTCACCCCCAGAGCGCAGGCTGCCGAACCACAGGGCCATGACAATGTCGGTGAAGCCGTTTCAACCCCGACACGTCGGGGCATCATCTCGTTCATGAAGATACTGATTGCCGTTGACGACACCGAGTCCGCTCACCAGGCGACACAAGCCGCTCGGATCCTGTTCCCCGACGCGGAGCACATCGTTCTGAGCGCTGCTGAACTTCCTCCGTTCGCGTTCGGCGTCGCGCTCGGTGGGCTCGTTGCTGCCCCGTCGGACTCGCTCACTTCGGCGATCGAAGGAGAGGCGGAGCGCACTGTCGCAGCAGCCGCAGAATCGTTTCCGGACGGAGCCGCTCACGACATGGCGACGGGCGATGCCGGCTTGGTGATCTGCCGGGAAGCCGCGCGCCTCGGAGTCGATGTGGTGGTCGTCGGTCGCGAAGCGAAGTCGGTTCTCTCGCGTTTCTTCCATCCTTCCGTGTCGGATTACGTGATGAAGAACGCGCCCTGTCCGGTCCTGGTGGTCCGAGAGGACGACCAACATCCCTGACAAGGGCCTGCTGGCATCTGCGGTCTTTCGAGCAGAGCTTGATCGCCCACTATTTGCCTCCGGTCGTCACCAATCTTGGATGTTTTGACAGCCGTTTTTCAGGATAGTTGAGCTGGGTGAAGAATTCAGATCACTTTCCGCTGCTTGACGACGTCGATTGTGAGCTGATCGCGGGGATTCACCAGCGGGATGAATCATCATTTCGCGCAGTGATGGACTTTTATGGCTCGGCCGTTCTGCGCAGAGCGATGCACAAGCTCGGCGATGCCCATTTGGCCGAAGACATAATGCAATCGGTGTTTATCAGCCTCTGGCAGACACCGGCGAAATTCAATCCACGACGAGGATCGTTGCGGAGCTTCCTGCTCGCACAATGTCATGGCAAGTGCGTCGACCTCATTCGGTCGAGGAATGCACGCGCCGCACGGGAGGCGAAGCTCTCGCGATTGACGGTGACATCCCCTGTGCCGATTGACCACGCGATGATGGTGGGAACTGCGGCGACCCAAGTCCATCGTGCGCTCGCGCTACTACCTCGAGCGGAGCGCGATGTGATCCAATTGGCCTTCTACGATGGCCATAGCTATCGCCGTGTCGCCGTACTACTCGGCCTGCCGGAAGGGACCGTCAAGTCGCGAATCAGGTCCGCGCTGTCCCACCTCCATGACACGCTGTGTCGGGAGCAGTTGGTCGAAGAATCGGTGCTGGCCATTCCCGCTTGAGCTGCGCCGTTGTCGGAGAAGAGATGCGGCGCGCCGTCCACTGAAGCGTCCCCCTTCGATTTGGGTCCACTGACGGAAGTCAGGTTTAGAGTGGCGCGACCTTGGGTACGTCGGCACGATGAATACTTTTGTTCTTGACATTTCCGATATCCAGGCGCGAGCGAGGAAGAACCTCGAGCAGGGGCCGCTCACCGATGCCTACGGGGCAGAGCGTGAGCGCGTCGTTGAGGTGCTCAACGACGCTCTGGCAACCGAGATCGTGTGCGTGCTCCGCTACCGGTCACACCATTTCTTGGCGACGGGCCTTGCCGCCAAGTCGGTTGCCGAGGAGTTCCTCGAACACGCCGAAGAAGAACAACAGCACGCCGATCGGATCGCCGCACGAATCGTCCAGCTGCAGGGCAAGCCGAACTTCGATCCGGCCACCCTCACCCAGCGTTCCCATTCCCAGTACGCGAATGGGGAATCGCTCGTTGACCTCCTTCGCGAGGACCTTGTTGCCGAGAGGATTGCCATCGAGGTTTACACGGAGATTGCTCGCTGGCTGGGCGACGCGGATCCTACGACTCGTACGCTCATCGAGCAGATTCTCGCCGTTGAGGAAGAGCATGCAGACGACCTGCTCAGTCTCCTCGGAGCTCACAGCGACTCGTAGTGCAGGACTGTTGGAGCGGTGTGGGTTTCGACCGAGCCCACCTTCGCTCCGGCGTGACCCTCTCGCGTTGTCAGCGAGAGGGTCACGCTTTCAGCGTGCGAAGCGCTCTTGCGTCGCAAGACGTCAGCCGGCCACCTTCGCCCGGATCTGGCGGAGGGCCGCCTCACCGGCGTCGCGTGCTGAATCAAGCGGCTTCGCCAGCAATGACGACACAACGTTCATCGGCGGCTCATCCCCCGATCGCGGGTGGGGCCGAGTTGGAGCAGCGTCCTTCCCTTTGCTGAGCGTCTCACCAAGTTCGACGAGTTCGTTCCGTGTGAACCCTTTCCGGATGGCGGGGAACAGGGTGCTTTCCTCCTCCTTCACGTGATGGCGGACGTTCTCCATGAGGACGGTGAACTTGGCATCGAAGCGTTCGTCGCTGGGCTCCATCTCCAGGAGTTCGGAAAGCGTCCACTTCACAATGTGGTGCTCCTCGAGCGCTTCGAGCACATCGGACTCCTGAGCTTTCAGGCGCTCCCTGACGGCAGGGTAGACGTATCGCTCCTCGATTGACGCGTGGATCGACAGGGCTTTGATGACCTCTCGAACGATGGTTGACTTTGCTTTGAGTGCTCTCGGTCCGAGCGCCTCGTACTTGGTGAATTTCTCTTCGACGGCGCGGTGGTCTGCCTTCAAGAGTGCTAATGCGTCCATGGGGTTGGTTCCTTTCGTTGGGACGACGGGGTTATGCCCGGCCCGCGCATAAGTGAAACCACCGCGATCGCGTCGAGGTGGGGTCGCAATGCTCCACCCATCGGGAGTTTGGGGCGGGGTGTCCGGGGTATCAGTTGATAATGGAGCGCGCTTCTCGCGTGGTCACTGCCAACGTCACTGCCAACGAAGGATCCACGGTCATGAGCACAGCGAAAAAAGAACCGACATCATCCGATCCGTCGGAATCGGCACGGCGCGAACAGGAACGGGAGGCTTCTCGTCCCCCGGGCGCTCATGGCAAGGAGGGGGAGGACTCGGACGGTCGGAGCGAGCCGTACGAGGAGGAGCCCGAGTCGCCGACGTGACCCCCGCTACTCGTTTGACCACCCCGCCGGCAACGGCGTCGCCGATCAGGGTCTGCTCCTGGCGGAGCCGGATGTAGAGCCGTCGTTCATCCTGTCGGGAGAGCTGCCTATCATTCTGTTCGGGACCGGAGCCGGCAATGAAGGAGTAGGGTTCGCGGATGAGTGATACGGCACTACCCCTCAGGATCTCCCGATCGTCTGACGGTCTCGTCGTGTGCGGTGAAGTCGACTCGTCGTCCGTGGCGACGCTGTCGAGCTTCCTCGCCCCGCTGCCTGGTGAGTCCGGTGAGGTAGTTGTCGACATGAGCGACGTAGCGTTCATGGATTCGAGCGGGTTGCGGGTGCTGATCGACGCGCACCGGCGGGCGGAACAGTCACATCGTCGCCTCGTGATCATCAACCCGTCCTGGATCGTCACGCGACTGATCGATATCAGTGGTCTTCGCGATGTGTTGCACGTGTCGGAAAGGCGCTGACTTGGGCTCCGCGGCGGAGGCACCTCCCCGCGGGGGCGGTGGGATCACTGCGGCATTTTTGGCACCCGCCGGTGGGCATCATGAACGCTGACCCGATGTTCGACGACGCTGCAGTTGGATATATCGTCGCAGATCAGAACGGCGTCATTCAGCGCGTAAACCGTGCGTTCTTGAGCTGGACCGGTTATGAGGCATCAGAGCTCGTGTCGGTTCGGCGAGTCCAGGATCTCCTCACCGCAGGCAGTCGAATCTACTTTGAGACGTACGTTGCTCCGCTGATGGCACTGCAAGTTGCGGTGAACGATGTTTCTCTCACCTTCACTTCTCCTCGCGATGACCATCAGATCTTTACGCATGGTGCGGCGAAGCGACATGGTGACCTCGGGAGTATCACGGCAGAAGTCTGGTTTGTTCTGGTCAATGCAAGCGGGCGCCAACACTTCGAATCGGAAGCCCTTCGTGCGCGGTTGCGTCTCGAGCGCCTCCAACGGCTGGCGTCGGCACTGGCAACGTCGGTGACCGCCGGCGATGTCGCATCGGCCACATTGGCCGAGATTCTCGATGGCGTGAAGGGCGATCACGGTTTTGTCGCAACCATCGTGAACGACGGTCTGCGCGTGATCCAAGCGCAGGACACACCACCCGTCGGAACGGGCACGTCCGCGCTCCTGCTCACTCACTTTCCCGAGATTGCCGAAATCATCCACTCCGGCACTGCAGCTTTCGTCGAGTCTCGCGGCGAAGGAGCAGATGACCGACTCGGATGCCGCATCGACGGTGTGGCCGCGACCCGTCTTGCGGCGCTCCCACTCGTGGCCGGTGGCCGCGCCGACGGGGTGTTGTGTGTCGCGTCGGTGACGCGCACAGGGTTCGACGCCGACGAGCGATCGTTTCTGCTTCTGTTCGCCGAACTCGCTGCGCAGAGTCTGCAGAGCGCCAAGCTTCACGACGAGGTGGTGAAGAATGCCCAAGAAGCCAGCTTCATCGCACGACTGAGCAACGCCCTCGACGATGTGGTGTCATTCGAAGCACGCTGTCAGCGGTTGGTCGACCTCGTGGTCCCCGAATTGGCGGACTACGCAACGGTCGAGAACCCAAACCATGAGTTGCGCGTCATCGCAGTTGCGCACCGCGATCCCGACCTGGTTGCACCATTGCGCGAGCTCCGCACCAGCGTTCAGGTCCCGGGGAGCCAGCCACACTCGCTTGCTCGAGCGCTTGCCAGCCGTGAGCCGCAAGTTCTCGTCGAGATCCCGGCCGAGATGTACGACCGCTACGACCTCGGATCACGCGAACGAGCCCTCTTGGGTGAACTTGCCCCACGTTCGTACGTGGGACTCCCGATGTTCGCACGTGGAGAACTTGTCGGCACGCTGATGCTTGTCATGGCGGAGTCGAACCGTCGTTTTTCGCTCGCGGACGTTCCGCACCTCACCGATATCGCCAACCGCGCCGCCGTCTCGCTCGAGAACGCCCGGCTCTATGACCATGAACGTTTCGTTGCCGGGTCGTTCCAACGTGAACTGCTCGGACGCCCGCTTCCACGAGACGATCGCCTGGACCTTCGGGCGATCTATCAAGCCGGCGGGGAGCTGGTCGAGATCGGAGGGGACTACTTCGACGCATTCTTCGTCGGTCCCGATCGCATCGCGCTGGCTGTAGGGGACGTCGTCGGCAAAGGTATTCCGGCCGCCACCGTCATGAGTCAGCTCCGAACCGCTCTCCGAGCGTTCGCACTGGAGGGGAACGGACCGGCAGAGACACTGAACCGCCTCGACGGTTTCGTCACCTCGATTCCGGGAGCGGCATACTCGTCGGTCGCCTACGCCGAATTGGACCTGCGGACGAGCGAGCTGGTCTACGCGTGCGCTGGCCACCCACCACCGCTGTTGATCACTGAACAACGCGACGCCGTCGTCTTGTGGGAGGGCCGATCCCCTCTTCTCGGGATCAGTCAACCGTTGCCGAGGTCCGAGAGCCGGTTGCGGGTAACGATCGGTTCGACCCTCCTCATGTACACCGACGGGCTCGTGGAGGCGAGAGAGCGATCCCTCGATGCGGGAATCACGGAACTGATCGACGTCTTGCGAGGCGAACCGTCGATCGACCTCCACACCCTGGTGGCGAAGATGAAGGTCAGCGATATGTACCGAGATGACATCTGTGTGCTGGCGGTGACCGCGGTGGTCCCGGAGGACGGTGGCCTCGCCAGGTCCGCGTTGCCGGGAACATGACATCATGACAGGGATGTCCGTCCGGGTCCGAAACAACGTGAAGGTCTCGGGTGTCCCCGGCGGTCAGGCGATGGTGTTCGCCCACGGATTCGGCTGCGACCAACAGATGTGGCGTCTCGTGGCGCCAGCTTTCGAGGACCGATACTCGGTGGTGCTGTTCGATCACGTCGGCTCCGGGCGTTCCGATCTGTCGAGCTATGAGGCCCATCGCTACACGAACCTCGACGGCTATGCTCGTGACGTCCTCGAACTCCTGCTGGAGCTCCAGCTTGAACGGGTGATTTTCGTCGGGCACTCGGTCAGTGCGATGATCGGCGTTCTCGCCGCCATCGAACGGCCCGAGCTGTTCGAATCCCTTGTTCTCGTCGGGCCGTCGGCACGCTATGTCGATGACCGGGACTACCGGGGCGGCTTTGCTGCAGCCGACATCGACGAACTGCTCATAGTGATGTCACGCAACTACCTGGGATGGTCGGCGGCAATGGCTCCGATTGTCATGGGAAACGCCGATCGCCCTGAGCTCGGTGAAGAGCTGACGCAGCTCTTCTGTGCAAATGACCCTGAGATTGCCAAACACTTTGCCGCAGCGACATTTCTCGCCGACAATCGCGCCGATCTGCCGAGATGTGCAACGCCGTCGCTGGTACTGCAAATGACCGACGACGTGATCGCCCCGATCGAAGCGGGCGAATACGTGCATCGGCATCTCGTGAACAGCGAGCTGCGTATCTTGAAGGCCACCGGGCATTGCCCGAATCTTTCCGCGCCGGCGGAAACGATCGCCGCAATGAATGCATATCTTGCCGCGGGCTACGGAACCTCCGCCGGCTCCTTGAGTGGCGCTGCCTGACGGACGCTGACCCTTGGTCTCGGCGGTCTCGTTTCGGCGGTCGATCGGACACTGAATCAGGCAGAGGATCGCACCGGCCCGCCCAAGGAACCGTTGATCCCTGGTTTTGACCGGCGGCAGTCGGGTATCTGCTGCCGGACCGCTGGCCGGGCTGGCCGGAGCTGCTGCGAGGAGCGCGCGCCATGGACCCTCTGGAACAAATCTGCGAGAACGAATCCCGTCTCTTCCGGTATGTGCTCGACTACGTGGCGTCGCCGACACCTCTCGCCGAAAAAGGTGTGCGCGCCCTCCTTCATCGCAATCTCCTGATCGAGCGGGCGGTCCTTGCGCCCTTCGTGTCAAGTCGGGGGTTTGGCGTCGATATGTTCGGGAACTCGGCCACCATGCTCAGAGAGCTGCAGGGGCGATTGTCCACCGGCCGAACGAGACTTTTTGACATCGGTGACGCGTTGCTGGTCGTCACCGGCGAACGCGCATCGGAGTACCGCGAAGCGATTTCCCCGAGGCTGCGCAAGGAGCTGAACGACATTGACCTGTTGCAACTCGGTCTGCTCATCGCCCCCTTCGGAGACGACTACCACGTGAGCGCATGATCTGATCGTTTGGTGGCCGATTTTCGGTTCCATTCGACATCACTTCCATTCGACATCACAAGGCAAGATCTGCGTTGCGAGATGTCGCGTCGATGCGCAGGTTTGAACGCCGGCTCCAGGGGTAACGGAGGCATGTACTACCGCCCATGCACAAGGAGCAATCATGCTTACTCTTCTCTGGATCGCCGCAGCGATTCTCGTTATTGCCGGCATCGTGATGGTTGTCCGAGGACAGCTTGTGAACGGACTCATCCTCATTGCACTGGGGCTTCTCGTCGGCCCGGGCGGCGTGAGCATCGTCAGCTGACCGGGATTCCTCGTCAGCGAGAAAGCACAGCGGCTGGTGAAAAGAACGACCCCGGATTTCTCCGGGGTCTTTCTCTTTCGGTGAGCTGTAGGACTGATCAGCGGCGCGAGAGGGAGTATCCGCCGGGACCGACGATCAAGCCGATGACGATCAAGACGATGCCGGCGATGACGGAACCCGAAAGCGCCGTGATGACTCCGACGATGACCAGGATGACTGCGGCGATGGAGAGCAGCGTTCCCACGATCAACGTCCGATCAGAAGAGTTGTGGATGACAAAGGTGACATGAGTGATCCTCCGGATCTCTTGCAACAGGTGAACGCGAGGCCGTCACCGTGGATAACGCACGTATGCCCGGAACGCGCATCGGTCAAACTCGGGATTCGCGATAACGGCAGACCTGCCACCGACGGAGGGACCTCTCGGTTCACGATCAGCGGAGACCGCCGCATCGGACATCGACACCGGAGGCGAGACCGCTCGTCCTCCGGTATTCACAGAGGCGTCCGAATGATGTCCGAGAGGACTGGCTGTCCCTCGTCATCGGGCAGGGCCTGCTCGATGAGCAAATTGACTGATGGGCCGTCGATCGTGATCACGGCCATGTCGTTGGCGAACGCGGGACCATGGGTCAACTCCCAGGAGATCGGGCTCGTCGCCGCGCGAACCGATCGCTGTAGAAAGCCACCGATCACGCGTCCCGGACGACTCAGGGCAGCGAGGATGACCTTGCGCTCGTGACGGGGGAGGGCTTGTCGGATCGGTGAACATACGAGTTGGTACACGCGGCTGATCGCCCCCGGTTGCGTGAAGGCGACTTCGGCGACGTAGCTGAAGTGGATGTCGCCGGAGAGCACGGCGACGACTGCTGGGGGCTTTCTCCCCGGCGGCGCTCCGATGCCCATGGCGATGTCGCGGAGCAGCTCGGCCATTTTGAGGAACGACGGCTCGAACGCGGGCCAGTCTTCGAGGTCGAGGGCGCGACGCAGGCGCTCGGACAGCCACGCGATCGCGCGCCCCCATCGCCCGTCACACAACGCGGCATTCCAGAGCTGCAAGCCGTGCAAACCACCGGTCACCAGGACGGGAAGCGAGGTCACGATGAACAGATGATCGACATCCGCTCGGCACTGTTCGTCGACCCACGTCCAGTCGCTCGGGTTGACCATGGCCCGCTCACCATCAAGCACACGCGCATTTCGGCAGTCCACCACAACGATGCGCGTGCGTTGAAGGTCGCGGACGTAACTGAAGCGATACCGGCCCTCGATCGGCGTGAAGCACTCTGACCGGCGGGCCCAGTCGTTGAGCAGCGAAGCTCCGTCGTCCTCGGCAAGGAGGCGTTCGAGCAATCCATCGCGTGCAATGGATCCAGGTGACAGGTTGCCGAGATGTTGATAGATCCAGTACGACGACAGGGCTCCCGTGACGTGCTCGTCCCACCACGGCTGGTCTTGGATGTGGCGGACCCACGCCATCGATATGTTCCAGTCGTCGATCATGTCGTGGTCGTCGAAGATCATCGCCGTCGGCACGACCGAGAACAGCCATCGTTCCACCTCGGGCGTCCATGCTTCGTGGTACATCGACGCGTATTCGTCGAACCCGACGACGATTTCGGGAGAGGTCCGATCCAGCCGCGAGCGGCCAAGACGGCGCCGACGTTTCACCTTCTCCTTTGCGTGGGGCGACGGTTCGTCGGCGTACACCTGATCGCCGATCAGCAGCAGGAGGTCGGGCCAGGACGAGGAGTCTTGTCCGAGCATGCGCAATCCGTGCGCCCGAAGGGAGTCCACACCGAGACCCCGACGGTCTTCCGTCGCCGACAGTGACCATGGCGGTTCGTGCGGCGCCGCCGATCGGCACGATCCGAACAGCACGCGAGTTGGACGATCCTCCCCACCAAGGGTGCGGATCACGCAATTCGGGAATCGGCTACCCGGGAGTGGCCAACGACGCGTTCCGTCGAGGCGGACGTCGTACGGAATGGTTGACCCCGGCATGAGCCCGTCGATGATCACGAGCGCATAGTGATGGCCGGCCACGGTGAACGTCCTCGTCTCGCGTGCGAGGATCGAGACCCGGCACGGCGCGTCCGTTTCCACGAATACCGTGGCCGCGGATTCGCCCACGAAGCGCAGCAATGGACCGAGGACCAGGTCAGCCACGCTGCACGTCCTCCAAACGCTGCCCTTCAGTCCGATCCGTCGGTGGCGGTGCGGTACCGGAAACGGCCGCTTCGGCGGCGATGACCGGAGCGCCGAAACGGAGGATGCGTCCACCGAAGGCAATCGACACAAGGGTGAACCATATCCAACCAATGGCGACACCCGCGAGTACATCGGTGAACCAATGGACCCCGAGCACGACGCGGGAACCGGCGATCGCCACCGTAAGCGCAGCCGCTCCTGCCGAAATTGCTGCCTTCACCGACGGCGAACGCCGACGACCCAGGAGAAGAGAAACGGCGGCGTAGGTCGCTGCAGCGGCAGCGGCGTGACCCGACGGGAACGACGCACCGGCGAATCCGGTGAGCCGAACGATGTTCGGCCGCTCGCGACCAACGATCGCCTTGATCGCCGAAACGATCGCGTACTGACCACCCACGACGAGCGCAAGAAATGGGACGACAGAGCGCCCGAGGCCACGCCTATGTTCGGCGATCGCCACGAGGATCGCGACGATCACCAGTACTTCGTAGCCACCGAACCGGCTGAGCAAGACCAGACCGGACGTGGAGGAACTCGTGGCGCGACGTGCTCCCCATTTCGCGAACGAGAGGTCATAGGACGCCAAGCCTCGGTCAGAGCTGATCATTCGCGCCAGCACCCCGAACCCCGACAGCGCCGCGACGACGCCCCCGACGGCGACCGTCAGCAGCAGCCCGGTTTCTGTTGTCGGGTCGAGACGGCTCGACAACATCCGGGCCAGACGAGGGTGGCGTCGCGCCGAAGTCGCAATGGCCGGCGCAGCGACTTTCGGTGCGAGCGGATCCGTTCTCGGCCATCGTCTCGTGACCGCGTAGGCGGCAATCGCAGGAGGAACCGCGCACGACAAAACGACGCCCAGCGGCGACACGGGGCTCATTCGATCTTCGATGGTGCCGGCGCCTGCGACCCGACGGGTACCCGAACGGCAACGGCGTTCGGTCGCACGCGTATCTTCAGTCGATCGGTCTTTCCGCGTGCCCCACCGTCGATCTCGTAGGGGACCTTCTTCTCGAAGCGGACATCGATCTTTCCCGCCTGGGTGGAACGAACGAACGGGGACTGGGCCATTTCTGCGTGGACGACGACTCGTCCGAGGACACGAGCCCACTGCACCGGTCCGTCGGCGCTGACCACACCCAGATCGAGAAGGCCGTCCTCCGGGGTCGCATCTTCGAACACCTTCAGGCCACCGATCACCGTCCCTACGTTTCCGACGAGCACGCAACTGGTCGGTCCATCGAACCAATGGTCGCCGTTGACCCGGATCTCGGTCGCCACTCGCGTTGCCTTCATCGCCTTGACACTGCTGCGGACATAGGCAATACGGCCGATGCGTTCTTTGGCCGACGACGACACGTTCTCCATGATGGTGCCGTCGAACCCCGCACCGCCCATCACCGCGAAACACTCACCGTTGATCGTGCCGACATCGATCGTCCGCTCGTCACCGTGAAGCGCAACCTTCACGGCGTCGACGATGGTCATGGGGATGTGCAGGTTCGTGGCGAGCAGATTGGCTGTCCCGGCCGGTACGACGGCGATCGGGACACCCTTTCCGGCCACCACATCGATGCAGCGTTGGACCATGCCGTCGCCGCCCCAGATCAGGAGAAGCTCGGCGCCGGCAGCGAGGGCCTCGTGTACCCGCTTCGGCGCTCTCCTGCTCTTGTCCACCTCGTACCACATCGGTTCGCGAACACCGTGGGCAGCCAGTTCGCGACGCAGCTCGGGTAAGCCCCCCTCGATGGTCTTGCCGCTGTGGGCGATGACCGCGACCTTTGCTCCGGTGTTCGTGCTTCCGGCTTCACGCGCTGACTCGGACGACTTCATCGCTGCTCCTTGGATTCGTGTGAGTTGAAACGGTTTGCGTTCCTCTGGCGATCTGCGTTGCGGCCGGCGGGCTGTTGGGCCGTTCCTGGGCGACCGAACGCTCGCCACCCGACGACGCAGATCGCGGCACCCAGCAGCGCCCCGGCGACGACGTCGAGCGGATGATGCATGCCGCGATACATGCGCGCCCATCCGACCATGGCGGCCGCGAGAACGGTCCAAATCCACGCCACGCCACGCGCCAATCGGTTGGGAGTAATCAGGTGGACCAGCAACGCGATCGTTCCGTAGAGAACAATGGTGGCGGCGATATGACCCGAGGGGAAGCTCCCGGTGCTCGGAACCGAACCGAGGTGAGCGACCTCGGGGCGTGTACGACCAACGGTGTAGGAAACCGTGAGGAACACGGCGAGTTCAAGTGCGAGCACCACGGCTATCCAAAGCGCGAGAAGCCATCGACGACGAAGGGCACAGATCAGAGCCGCTGCGGCGCCGACCGCGACGATTGGGGGAGCATCGGCCAAGAACGACCACCTCGATGACCAGTCGATCGACTCTGCGGTGCGGTGCATCGACAGGTCGCGAACGACCCGCGTGTCCCAGGCCATCAGCGCCGAATGCTCGATGACCCGGGTGAGGAACATCCCCACGGCGATCAACGCAGCGCTGACCGCTACATACCCGGTCACGATCTCCTTCACTACCCGACGTCGCCGTGTTTCGTTCACGTACGGTCCTCCTTCGCGTTCCACAAGCCGAACTTCCGTCGTTTGTAGGGCATTCATGGGGCACGCAACTCTCGACGATCGAACGTGAGCAAGCAGAAGACGCCATAGACCATGAAACCGACTGCGACGATCGAGACGAGTACCTGTCCCCATCCGTGAACGGCAATGCGACGCAGCGCATCGTCAAGACCGGCACCTTCCGATGCGCGGTCGGTCATCGCCGCTCGGACGAGGAAGTATCCGATCAGAGCTATGGCCACGCCTCGTCCGATCTCTCCGACGATTCCAAGAGACCGTATGAAACGCAGGCGCGCCTTCGACCAACCGGAGCTGCGAACCTCCTCCAGGACATCGCCCTGTGCTCCTTTCATCAACCGGTAGGCACCGGCGCCGATAGCGATGACACCGAACACTCCCAGAAGCCACCGGCCGCCCGTATTCGCCAGGAATCCCGACGACAGGTCCCGCGCCTTGACGTCGCCGTCGACCCGCTGCGTGGGTGTCTTCACCAGGGCTATCGCCGTGATCCCGAACGAGAGATACAGGGCAGCGCTGACGAGATACCCGATTCGTTTGGCCATGCTCTCGGCATCGGTATGGCCGGGAGCGAGTGCGGTGTAGAGGCGCCACGCCGCGTAGAACGACAGCCCGATGGCAAGAGCGACGAGCAACACGCGACCGCCCGGAAACGTCGCCAGTTCTTTGATGGCGCCAGTGGGGCTCGCTTCCCCGCTGGGTCCGGTTTCGGGTCGGTGTCAATTGGACCTAACCCAACCGGCGGACGCACGCGCGCCGTAAATAATGAACACGACTCCCTTTGCGAACCACCCGTATCGCGCGATCGCGACGACGGTCGCACGACTTCGAACCGGCCCTCGCCTGAGAGACTGCGTGAGATTCTTGACCATCGGTACGTTCGCTCCTCAGAAGTTGTGGGGGCGCCTTGGCATTCCCGTACCCGAAGTCCGGCTCCTGAAACTTGAGGGGGACGAATGGCCCTGTTCGATCCGGTCGTCGGGACGGGGGTGTGCCCAGGCCAGGCGTGTTCTGATCCGTCAGCTCGGACGGACGATGGGACGCTCGAGGCCGAAGATCTCCTGCTCCGGCGGTGCGCCAGCGCCGACGAGCGCGTCGGCAAGGTACTGCGCTCCGAGCGCGCTGTAGGTGATGCCGTTGCCCCCGAAACCCAGAGCGAACTGGCACCGGGGGTAGCGCGAGTGTCCGCCGAGATAGGCCAATCCATCCGGAGTCTCCGCGAACGTGCCGCACCACGAGTACCCGAACTCGACGTCGTCGAGGTCGGGAAGCCGCAGCGCAAGATCGCGCATCAACGAGCGCGCTTTGGTGGGCAGCGCCCGCCGACGTCGAAGTGGGTTGACGTATCGCTCGTCCTTGCCGCCGAGGAGGATGCGTTCGTCGTCCGTCGTCCGACCGTACAGATAGGGATCGTCGTAATCCCAGAACAGGACACCATCGGGATATCGCCGGTTGAGGCCCGGCACGGGCTGCGTGACCAGTGCGAATGAGGAGTGCAGGACGAAAGGGAGCTCGGGAAGCAGATGTTCGATCTCGTAGCCGGTCGCAAACACGGCGTTCTTGGCTCGAATCGTCCATCCGCGGCCGGTCGTGGCGGTGACACGACGCGCGCTGAAGTCGAAGTCGGTCGCCTCCGTTCGTCCGAACACCCGTCCACCGCGTTCCACCACTGTTCGGAGGGCGTGGTGGCATAAACGGTAGGGATCGACCGACCCACCGATCTCGGACTCGATAGCGCCCAGTCCCACGAGCCCCCAACGACTTCGCAATTCGTGGGCGTCGAGCCATCGAACGGCGAAGCCCGCCGCACTGCGTGCCTCCATCTCTTTCTCCATGGTCTTCAGGTCGGCTCGCTTGACGGCGATGAAGACACTTGGCGAGCGGCGGAAACCGCAGATCTCGCCGATGTCCTGCGTCGCCCGCTCGACCAGGTCGATCCCGCGAGCGCACTCGCGGTAGGCGGTCGTCGCCCGCTCCGGACCGATCGCGTCGGTGAGGTCGACGAGGAGCTCATCGATCTCGTACTGGAGCATGGCCGTGCTTGCCGAGGTGCTTCCTCCAGCCGCGTCGCGGCGGTCGATCACAATGACGTCGGCTCCTCGCCTGGTCAGCTCGAGGGCGATCAGCGCTCCGGTGATCCCACCCCCGACGATGACCACATCGCACGCTTCGTTGGCGCGGATCGGTTCGTGAACCGTCAGTAGCCCGTCTCGTTTGGGCCAGAAGGGTGTTCCGTCGTGGAGATCCATTGGGGCCGGTCATGCCCGTTCGGTGGGATGTGGAAACCTTCGGATCACGCGAAAGTGCCGCAGTCTCGTCGACGTCTCGTCGATGCAACCTCCGACGCTGGGGGTTCGGGCGAAGCGGATCAGGGTAGTCATGCTGCGTGCCCGATGGATCAGACGGACCTCAACTTGACCACGCGGCGGTCGCGCCCCAGGGTCGGCGCAACCCGGCCGATCGTGCGATAAGGGCACTGGACGCTTGGCAGCAGGATTCGGTGCCGGCGGGTTTCGTCTTCGGAGTCATCAAGAAGTTCGGTGACGATCGGGGTGGCCAGTTGGCCGCACTCATTTCGTTCTCGGCCTTTCTTGCGTTCTTCCCGCTCATGCTGGTGGTGGTGACGGCGACGGCCTTTCTGGCCCAACGCCACCCGGCGATTGCTGAGCGGGTCCGAACATCGGCCGTGGCCCAGTTCCCCGTTGTCGGCGCCGAACTGACGAGCGCCGAGCGAGCGCTGCCGGGGAGTGGACTTGGACTCGGAATCGGTCTCGCCGGGCTGTTGTGGGGGGGTTTCGGAGTGACGCAGTCGCTGCAGTACGCCTTCCACGAGGTGTGGCATGTTCCGCACAAACATCGACCCTCGTTCGTGCTCCGGATCACGCGGGGGTTCGGCGTGTTCGGATTGATGGTCGTCGGTGTCATGGCCAGTGCCACGCTCGGTCTCGTCGGCACGTTGGTGCGCAACTCGATCCTCGCCGGCGCCTTCGGCATTCTGGCGGCAACAGCGGTCAGCATGGGATTGTTCGTCGTCGTCTTCTGGCTGCTCAGCCCGAGGTCGCTCCCGTTGAGGAGTCTGTTGCCCGGAGCGGCGATGTCGGCGTTGGGCTGGCAGGCGCTCCAGCTTGTCGGTTTGCGGCTGGTCAGTCACCAACTTCGCCGCAGCTCTCAACTTTACGGCGCGATAGGGGCAGCCCTCGGACTGGTGTGGTTTCTGGTGCTGGGCACGCAGGTCCTTCTGTACTCGCTCGAGGTGACGGTCGTACGCACGCAGAGGTTATGGCCACGCTCCATCGTCCAACCTCCGTTGACACCATCTGACGTCTCACTCCTGGAGGCGAAGGCCAAGCAAGAAGAACGCCGACCGGAAGAGCACGTTTCGGTCAGGTTCGATGGTGACCGCTAGGTCACTGCGGTGTCGACACCGCCGCGTGCCACACCATGACGGAACCGAACATCGACGCCCGAGGTTTCACGACGACCGATCTTGGGCACTGCGCTTCCATGAGCAGAGGAATCCGTGCGCGCGCCGTGGTCGACCGAGGGTCGATGCCCAATCCCGAGCCATCGCCACCGCCGATCCCCCCGAAGCCCGGTGATCCCCTTCCCCCGAGCCCTGCGCCGACATCTCCGGTTGTTCCCGACGTCCTGGCGTCCGCGTAACCTGCGCAAAGACGAACGAAGGTCGGAGACTGGAGGGATCGATGGACAACCGCGCGATTCCGAGTCGCAGCACAACGCCTTCGCTGTCGATGGCGCCTCGAGTCCTGGTTGCTGTTGTCGGGGGGGTGGTCGCCGCGCTGGGCGTCATGTCCATTGCCGAACGGGCAACACGAGTGCTGGGTTGGGCCGTAGCGGCGACGGTGGCGGCCACCCTCGCTGCCGCTGTGATCGGCCGGGTGGAGAAGGTGCTCGGGCATCGTCTGGCGATTGTCGTCACCACGCTCGGTTTCGCCGGCGGAGTCACATTGGTTGCGTGGCGCCTCTTCGACGAGCTCCGTCGAGGAGCGACCACCCTGCAGGTGATCCTTCCCCGCGCAATCCGGCGAATCGAGAGTTCGGATGGCGGGTTTGGTCAAGTCGTGCGCGAGTTCGGCCTCCGGACGAAGGTCGAACGCATTTTGACCGGGCTTCCGGGACAGCTTGCCGGGGGAACGCCCGCAGAAGTTGCCCGTACAGCCGGAACACGCGGCGCAGCCTTCGTTGCCGGACTGGTCCTCACCTGCTTCCTGTGCGCTGGCGGGCGGCGCTCGTTCACCGGCTTGCTGGTCTGGATTCCCGAACGACGGGGACGGATGCTCACGCGGCACGCCATTGGACAACTGATCGAGCGGGCTCATCGTCGCGCCAGCGATGTGCTGCTCTTCTCAGCGGTCAAGGCGGTGGTCGTTGGAACGATCGTGGGCGGGACCTTTTCACTTCTTTCGGTTCCCGGAGCAACCGTCTTCGGCGCAGTGTTCGCGTTTGCCTCCATCTTGCCGGGCGTTGGTCCGGTTGCCGCACTCGTCGGGATCGGAGCCCTGTTCGGGATTGTCCACGGCCCTGAACTCTGGTTCAGTCTGATCGTCGTTACGGCGGTCTCGTTGGCGGATCGGATCATCCATCGGCGGTGGGTACATAGAGGGATGCTCGATATCGGACCGGTCGTCGGAACGGTGGCGGCCGTTGGCGGATTCGAGGTCGGAGGACTCGGTACTGCGATGTGCAGCGTCGCGATAGCCGTCTTTGTCTCGGCGTTGTGGGCTGAGTTCGTCAAGCTCAATGACCGATGGTCTGACAACCAACCCGCGCAGCAAGAGTCGACCGGAGATCAGTCGACTACCGAACTCCCGGTGACTATCGAACGCCCGGCCACGACGATGGCCGCCGGCTTTCTTGGAGCGGCAGCGGTCACAATTGGCGCTCGGGTAACCATTTCTGCGGCTCGGTCCGTGCACGGAACAGCGGTTCTCGTCCTCGTCGCGTTCGTTCTGGCACTCGCCATGGAGAGGATCGTCGGGCCGATTGCCCGACGGTTACGCGGAAATCGCGGTGTGGCCGTGGCCTCAGTGGGGGCGGCACTGATGCTCGTTCTCACCGCAGCCGGGCTGGTGCTTGCCCCAGCGTTTGCCAAGAAGGCGAAGTCATTCGGCCGCGAGTTGCCGCAGCTGACCGAACGACTCGGCGAGGTTCCTCTCGTGGGCAGTCGGCTTCGCGGCGCCGACGTCGGGGACAGTGTTCAGCGATGGCTGCGTGACCTACCCGCAAACCTCGGTCGCGATGGTGCCCGGATGAGCACGGCCGTCGTTGGCGCCGTGGACATGTTGGTGACTTCGACCGTCGTCGTTCTCTTGGCCTTGGCAATGGTCGTCGACGGGCCCCGACTGATCCGGTCGGTCCGGCGCGTCATGGCGCCACGCCGACGCCGCATGTTCGACCAGTCCAGCGTGCTCGTTGTCGATGTCGTCGGGCGGTACTTCGCCGGATCGCTTCTCGTGGCGTCGCTGGCAGGAGTGATGTCAGCAACGGTTGGACTCACGCTCGGCGTCGTTCTCGCACCGATGGCAGCAGTCTGGATTGCCATGACGAACCTCATACCTCAGGTGGGTGGCTTGTTAGGCGGCGTGGTGTTCGTTGCGCTGGGCTTCGCCACGAGCCCCACGGTCGGTCTTGCGTGCCTGGTCTATTTCCTGACGTACCAGCAGTTCGAGAATCACGTCATCCAACCGGCAGTCATCGGCAAGGCCGTATCGATGTCGCCGGCGGCCACGATGATCGTTGCTCTGGTCGGAGGAGCGGCGCTTGGGATTCCTGGAGCGATGATCGCTGTTCCCGTGGTCGGTGCGGTGAAGGTCGTCATAGCTCGGATTCGAGAACGTGCCAGCACGGCGGTGTGACTTCGCCGTTTAGCCCCGGCGAAAATGCTCAGCAAAATCCGTGCATCAAACTTCATTGCTCAGCAAACGCGCGTGACTCAGCAAAAAAAACGCGCATGGCTCAGCAATGCGCACGCTCCGGCTTGCGCATCGCTCAGCTATGCACAACCGGGTCACATCGTGCGTCTGCCCCTACGATGGTCAGACGCACGATGTTTCGCGGTCTTAGTACGGACCTTCGCCGTTGCGTAGGCGCGGGTCGCGGGAAAAGCCACCCCAGCTCGACCAAAAGGCGAGACTGAGAACTGCGCCGATGATTCCCACGATGAGCAGGATCATTCCAACGGTCTGAAGGTTGATTCCTGATGTCGAGGCGGTGACCGCCCACTTCAAGATGGCGCCGGTGGCGATCAACAGAATGCTTACGGTAAGTCCCATGGGATGTCCTTTCTTTAACGCCGGGAGGATCTCTCCAGGACGTGGTTCTGCTACCCGTTCGTCGTCAAAACGAAACATCAACCGGCGACGGCGGGTTTGGTGTTTCGCGGCGAGCTCGTCGGGTACCTGCGAACATGACCGGTGGATCGATTCGCCCATCGCTCGTGGTGTTCGGCATCACTGGCGACCTTGCGCGAAGAAAGATCTTCTCGGCTCTGTATGAACTCGCCAGTGCGGAGCGGCCGTTCGGGCGGATCGTAGGAGTCGGCCGATCCGACTGGTCAACGGCGGAACTTCGCCGCGTCGCGGTCGAGGCGGTAACAGAAGGCGTTGCTCCCGAAAACACCGTACTTGCTACCTTTGTGGAATCGCTGGCCTACGTGAAGGGCCACTATGACAACGCGGCAACCTTCGAAGCGATCGCCGACCTGCTGGGTGACGGTGAGCTGGTGCTGTGCTACCTGGCGGTTCCTCCGGTGGCGTTCGCCGAGATCGCCAAGGGTCTCGAAAAGAGCGTTCTTGCGTCTCGCGTTCGACTACTGGTGGAGAAGCCGTTCGGGTTCGATCTAGGCACCGCCCTCGATCTTCACGCTGAACTGGAGGCAACACTTTCGCCCCCCCAGATCTTTCTCGTTGACCACTATCTCGAGAAGACCTTGGTGCAACAGCTTGCCTTCGCACGGCAGAACCATGTGGCACTCGAAGCGCTTTGGGAGAGCCGGTGCATCGAGTCGGTCGAGATTCTGATGGCCGAAGAGCTCGGCATCGAGGGGAGGGGTGAGTTCTTTGACTCGGCGGGAACCCTTCGAGACACGGTTCAGAATCACGTGCTGCAACTTCTCACCGCCGTTGCCATGGAGACACCCGAGTCCGATAGTGCAGACGCGCTCAACGATGCTCGCCACAACCTCCTTCGGTCGGTGCTGACACTCCGGCACGAAGACGTGGTGCTTGGGCAGTACAGCGGTTACCTCGAGACGCAAGGAGTGGACGCGTCGTCGACGACCGAGACGTACGTGCGCGCGACGGTACGAATCGACAATGACCGTTGGCGAAACGTGGTGTTCACGTTGATCTCGGGAAAGTCCCTCGCCGAAAGCAGGGTTTCGGTGAGCATCTCCTTTCGACCCGCGAACACAGAGTCGACGGAGGGTGTGAGCGGCGAACGAAAACGGCTCGTCATCGAACTGTCCCCCGAGCGTTCGGCGACGCTCGAACTGCCGGCGTTACCCACTGACTGCCACGTCGAAGAGGCGAGAGGAGAACTCTCATCAGCATTGGGTGATTCCGCCAATGACCACACCACTGCATATGCGTGTGTGTTCGAGGATGCAACGGACGGAGACCGTCGATGGTTCAGCCGTATCGATGTCGTGGCCGAATCGTGGCGCGTGATCCAGGACGTTCTTCAGCATGACGCTCCCGCCATCTATGCCGCCGGGTCGTGGGGACCACCGGTGTGAGCAAGAGCGGGCCCCGCCTCAGTCGATCGTGCTTCGGGCGGGAGCCAACACCTGGAGCGAGCGACGCTCCACAGCGATCGTGACGAGGCCGGGAAGCCTGACCAGTTCACCATCGATCGCCGCGTGAAGGGTCGGCTTGCCGGATCGCAGCGTTGTCGCTGACGATGTGACGTTGCGAGACACGTACTCCGAGGACTCGGCCTCGCGTCTCATGATGGCGACCAGCACACGAATCTTCGGCCATCGGGCGCCGGCTCGTAGGATTCGAATGTCGAGGACGCCACCTTCCACCGTTTCCCGAACGCTCAAGTTCTCAGGTGACATCGAGTACTCGCCGTTTCCCGCCCAGAATGCCCAAACCCGCTCGGGACGGCCGTCGACAAGGAGTCGGAGTCGAGGCGTCCGGAGCAACTGGACCGGTACCGAAAGCATCTTCGCCAGACGTCTCGGAACGTAACGTTCGTAGCGCTCACGGCGCGCGACGAGGTCGGTGTACCAACCGATGCTCAGGTTGTTGAGAAAGACCTCGTCATCTGCCGTCCCGACATCGATCAGTTTCACCGCGCCGGACTCGAGCGCCGACACGACGTCCGACACATTGGCCAAGCCGATCGTCCGGCAGAAGTGATTGTGCGTTCCTCCCGGACAGGCGAGGAGAACCGCCGATGTGCCGACCAGCAATGATGCGACGCTGCGAATGGAGCCATCTCCGCCCCACACCGCAACGAGTGCAGAACTGTCGGACGTGTCCGTGCACAATGGAGCGAGGACGTCTTTCGCCTCGGCAATGTCGAAGCGTTCGAAGTCATCGAGGCATTCGGGCACCTTCGTGCGGTGGCCGGCCGAGTCGTTGACGAACAGGAGCCGCCGCGCGGGGCCCTCGCAGCGCTCAGCGCTGGGAACGCTGGGCATCACGTCACCGCGCCGGTTCAGCGACTCGATCAGTTTGGCGGGTCCGTTCAGATGCCTTGACGACGAAGTCGCTGAGTGACGTCGCTCCCAGCGTGCTGATCAACGGAACGTCGGCAGCATCTCGTCCCCGGCCGACGACAATTCGGCCGATCCGCGGCTCGTTGACCCGGGCGTCGAACGTCCACCACTCATCGTCGAGACACACTTCGATCCACGCACAGAAGTCCATAGGCACGTCGCTCGCCGCAACATCCACGTCCGGGAGATAGCCGAACACGTAACGCGTGGGTATGTTGAGTGCACGGCAGAAGCTCGCCGCGATGTGGTTGAAGTCGCGACACACCCCGCGCCGTTGTGCCCAAGCGTCCGTTGCGCTGGTCAGCGGAGTTGAAGAACCGTAGGCGAAGGTCATTTCCTGATTGACGAACGAACAGATGTCGCGAACTGTCGCGCCGGAAGCGGGTTGGTCCGGAGTGATGTTTCGCCCGAAACGATCCCACGCCTCCTGCCCGAGTTCGTCGGGCCGGCAATACCTCGACGGCTGGAGCCACCACCAGTGCTCGGGTCGAAGTTCCGCTGCTCTCGGCGCCTGGAGATCGTTCGGCATCCGGTCGAGAAGGTCCGGCACTTCGACCGTTGCCGAGTAGGTGACGCTGTTGGTACCGCTCGGCAGTACGACGCGGTCGACGCGCGGCGTCGGTGCCGCCCCCTCGCTCGGCCAGTCCGGGTCGGTGTGGGTCAGGTGCTGGACTCCGAATTGATCGGTGATGGTCAGACGGCTCTCGGTGACTTCGGCATCGCTCGGACGAACTCGGAGGAACGTAGCGGTGGGGGCTATGCCACTCAGGGTGAAGGAAGTCCCGATGTCGATCGTTCTCATCCCTTCTCAATATCCCGGTGCCACGCGTCGTAAACGGGTTTGGCTCGTTGTCACACGTTGTCGACCGTCACGTCGGCAGCGTCAGCTCCGACCGAGGAGGATGAGGTCTCGTGCCCCGTGGGTTTGCGCCAGCGACATCTGGAGCTCAGTCCGCGTACGTGCAAGAACAGCGTCGAATGCCACCGCGGCCGGCCCCACCTCCTGGTCAAAGGCCAGGATTGCGGACTCGAGCTGTGATCGCACACTGTGTCGACAGGAGAGTGCAATCGATCTTGCCCGGCGTACCGCATCGGTCGCCGACGGAGCATCGATCTGCGATGCTGCCTGATCGAGCAGAGCCGAGACCGCCCACATCGCGGCCTCGACGGATCCTGTTGCCACGTGCGAAATGTCGTCGCCATGTCGCCGGAGAGCCGGGAGCGAGGCAAGGAGCAAATCGGCTATTCCCGCCCACACGGCGGCGACACCGACGGCGCCGAACCAGAAGCCGGGACGACTTCCATACCACCCCGGCGGTCCGATGAGCGATCTGGTATCGAGGCGAACGTCGTCGAAAAACACTGTCGCAACGCCTGCGTCGTGGAAGGCCGGGACCTTCCACGTAGACGAGTCCACGGAGATCCCCGGCTCGTCCAGATGGACAAGGACCAATCGTTCCCCATCCGGCGAGTCAACCGTCACCAGTGCCGCGTCGACGATTGTGGCTCCCCCGCAGAATGAACGCTTGCCGTTCAGGACGAAGCCGTCGCCCTTCATCTCCACACGGGCGGAGGTGGTCGGCCCCGAGGCCCAGACTGCCAGCGCGGCAAGCGGAGGTGGTCGGACGGACGCTTCGAAGAGGATGGCGATCGCGTCGCTGTGAGCTTCGAGAAGCCTTCCGACGCTGGCGTCCGTGCCCGCCTGGGTGCGGAGCGCTCGCAGGCGTTCCGGCGTTTTTCCGTGCCCAGGAATGGGCAACGACAGGCCCCCGCGGGCCTCGTGCAAGAACGACTGCACAGCGGGCGACAGGTCACATTCGTTCGTGCGCTCCCGATACTCCGCTCGAAAACTCACGCGGACCTCCGTCCCTCATGACCCGCGTTCCGGCGCTCGCGGACGAGAACCTGCTCCCGCAGGCATTCGGCGAAGCCTCCGGGCACGCGACCGATGGCGCGACCACTCGTGACAACTCGCAGATCGCGCGGTGACTCCACGCGGGCTCCGACCCGCTGAAGGCGGGTCCACAGGTCTCGATCCTCCGATCGCGGGAGGCATCCCCATCCGCCGGAGTCATCGTAGGCATCAAGTCGAACACCGAGATTGGCGGCATGCACATGGGGATGATCACCCTCCGGTAAAAGAAGGTCGGTGTAGTTCTCGGCGAACACCCTCGGCGCGATCGCCGGTAGTCCATCGAAGCTCTCGATCTCGACCACCCCGGCGACAGCGCGAATGCCACGTGACGCTGCCGCGAGGTGATGGAGCAACCAGTCGTCGGGGACCGTCGTGTCCGCGTCGGTGCTGGCCATCCAGGTGCGATCGGATCTTGTTGAGCCCAAGAGTCTGCGACCCACGTGGACCCCGAGCGAGCGGACGAGAGCAACGTTGCCGAGATCGCACTCTGTCACCAAAGACAACGGCTGGGACCCCAGAACAGCGTTGGCGATCTCGCACGTCCGGTCGGTGCAGCCATCTGCCACTGCAACGATAGCGACGCGGTCGATCACTTGCGCAGCGCGACTCAAGGCGTCTAGGACTGATGCGAGGCAGGCTCCGATCAACTTCTCCTCGTTGCGTGCCGGCACGACGACGATGATGTCGAAGCGGCGCCTTGACGCGAGAAGTGGAACTGAGCGAACGGTGTTCGACGCGGCTGTCAGCGAATCCATATGTCAATCACGTGTTGTCCATCGAGATAGGACACTTGGGGAACGCCCAAGACATCGGCGAGTACGGCGTGTACCGCGTCGCCACCGTCAACGAGAAAGTCGTGAGCCGAACCGCGCCAATGGCAACCGACGATCGTTCCGTCCAGGCCGGCTGTCTGGGCCGAGAGAGCGGCAACGTCGATGATGCGCTCCCTCGGGAGGTAATACAGGAAGTCGGACAGCACGACGAGGTCGAAGGGCGCCTCGGGCCAATGGTCGGGAACGGATCTCTCGTCGAGTTCGACGTGGAGTTCCGAAGCGAGCAGATGCCGCGCGTGTGCTATCGCATTCGGCGAGCCGTCCCAGCCGACGACCCGAGCCCCACGCGAGGCGAGACGTCGAGTGAGGCTGCCGCTGGCGCACGCCGGCT
>JANMYF010000086.1:0-5388 GCA_031381685.1 Acidimicrobiia bacterium | reverse complement strand
CGCGAGCGCCGCCTGGAGCGGTCGAGCGGCCCCGTGCTCGCTGAAACCGAGCTCGTCGCGGAGATGAGCTTCGAGCGCACCGGACCGATGCAGATCCTCGGCAACCTGCGCGGCGGTGGAAGGACGTACGCCGCGCCCGACGTAGATCGCGGTGAGCTCGGCCAGCTCGGCGTCCGGATCGGTGGCCAACTCACGCCGTTCACGTTCGGTGTCGGCCGCTTCGGCATCGGCTTGTGCGGACACGGACACATATTCGCCCGCGGCCATGGAGAGCGATCCGGCACAAAGTCCAGCGAATCCGGTGAGAACCACCGTCGAGCGGGTGGCGGCGCTGGCGATGATCCCGGTGAGAAGGCTCGCCGTGGAGATCAACCCGTCGTTCGCGCCAAGCACCGCGGCGCGAAGCCAGCCCACCCGGTCCAACCGGTGACGCTCAGGCTGGTGGATGCTCATGGGGACTCCCGGTCTCGGCCTCGTCGATCGGCCCCAGAACGATGGCACAGACTCCGTGAGCGGTGCGCCGACCAACTTCCATGTGCCCGCAGCGGAGCTTCTTACTTGCTGACGTTGAGTTCGGCGTACATGCCCTTCTTGAAGTGGACGAAGCCGTTTTCGTCAAGGTTGCAGAAGATCACGTACTTCCCTTCGGCAAGGTCAAGGGTCCACTCTTTCGTCGTTCCCGGCTTCACGCCCTCCACTTCGCCCATGTGAAGTTTCTCCGGCGTGGCCTCTTCGTCGACCTCACCACTCTCCTTCGTCTTGAGGTCGGTGACCGAGTCCACCTTGAACATCACGACCTCGTGATCGAGCCCACCACCATTATGGAGTTTGAACGTCGTTTCGCCGGCGGCAATAGTCGATTTCTCCGGCTTGATCGAGAAATCTCCGAGTTCCACTTTCACGATCTTGCCGTCACTACCGCTACTGCACCCGACAGCGCCGACGGTGAGTGCAGCTACGGCTAGCAGGGATCCGATGGTGCGATGCATGATGCCCCTTGGGTCGAATGTGGATGGTTTGACTGTGCTCGGTCACGGAGGGCGAATGCAGGGTCCTAGGTCACCCAGCCTCAGGCCGTTGCGCCCGATTCCAATGAGGTCCCGACGCCGGTAGCGTCGGAGAATGGACGCGATAGCGAAACGAGTGCTGACCGCTCTCGGTTCGGACCCCACGCAGGGATTCGTCATGCTCAACCGCAACGGAACCCCGATCTGGGCGAGCGATTCCGTCTTCACGCTGGTCGATTTCGACCCGAAGGCTCCCGACCCGCTCCTCGATGCGCTCCATCCCGACGACTGATCGAGGTCGCCCGGCGGCTGCGCTCCATGACCAGCGGGCGCGACGTGATCGCCCGGATCGGGGGCGACGAATTCGTTCTTGTTCGACACGGTGATTCGCCGGAATCGTGTGCAATCGGTTCCACGGAGCTGGAACGCACGGTCAACGGCCCCCTTACCGTTGGCGAGATCCGCCTCGAGGTGGTCGCCAGTGTCGGCGTCGCCGCCGGCCCGGCGACCGAGACCGAAATGCTGATCGCGAGAGCCGACGCCGAGATGTATTCGTTCAAGGGCGATCGACGGGCGAGGCGCCGCGGGTAGGAGGGTCTTGCCACAGCTCCGAGGGGCCCGGAAACGGGCCAATCGGCAATTCTTCCTCAGGTTCGGGCCATCGCCACCGATCGAACACTCCGTGAGGTCTGCGCCGAACCATGTCGACGAAGAACTGCGGCTTCGCGCGCTCCACCGGCTGGGTGTTCTCGACACCGGACCCGAAGAGCGCTTCGACCGGATCACCCGGCTGCTCTCGACCGTCCTCGACGTGCCGATCTCCCTGGTCAGCCTCATCGACTCCGATCGCCAGTGGTTCAAGTCGTGCGTCGGACTCGAGGCGACCCAGACATCACGGGACGTCGCGTTCTGCAGCCATGCCATCGTCGAAGTGGGCGATCTCCCTTTCGTCATCACCGACGCCCAACTCGATGAGCGGTTCTTCGACAATCCCCTCGTGGTGGGGGACCCCGGAGTCCGGTTCTACGCCGGCCAGGTGCTGCGTGATCCGTCCGGACTCCCGATGGGCACGCTCTGCGCCATCGATCGCAAACCCCGACAGCTCAACGCAGATGAGCAACAAGCCCTCGTCGACCTCGCACACATGGTCGAGCAGGAACTCGCCCATGACGCTCAGCGGTCCATCCTGCTCCAACTGGACGAGTCGGAATCCCGCAAGGCGCTCATCCTGGACACCATGACCGAAGGGTTGGTGTTTCAAGACAGGGACGGTCGGATCCTGAACTGGAACCCTGCGGCTGAGCGGGTGCTGGGGCTCTCCGCCGAGGAACTCAGCGGTCGGACTTCGATCGACCCGCGCTGGCGCGCCATTCACGAAGACGGGACACCGTGGCCGGGCGAGACGCATCCGGCGATGGAATCTCTCCACACGGGTCAGCCCGTCAACGGTCAGATCATGGGCGTCCACCAGCCGCACGGGAGCCTTGTCTGGCTACGCGTCAATGCGAATCCGGTGCTCGACGCCCAGGGTCGGGCGACGTCCGTTCTGACCGCCTTCGCCGACATCACGCTCGAACACGAGCTCATGATCGAACAACGTCGTTTCAGCTACCTCTTCCGCAACGCCACCGACATCATCACCGTCATCGACACGACCGGACGGACGAAGTTCACGAGCCCCTCCGCTGAGCGGCTGCTCGGCGTCGACCCGAGCGTCGCCGCCGGGGGGATGATCTGGGACGCGATCCACCGCGACGATCATGAGCCGACACGTCAGGTCCTCCACCGGGTGACGACCACATCGGAGCCGAGTGATCCGTTCACCACACGAGTGCGCGACGCCTCAGGCGGATGGCGTCATCTCGAGTGCGTTGCCGTGAATCTACTCGCCGAGCCGGCTGTAAGTGGGATCGTCCTCACTGCGCGCGACGTCACCGAACGGCATCAGATCGCCGAAGCGCTTGCGTACTCGGCGTCGCACGACGAACTCACGGACCTGCCGAATCGCCGGAAGCTGTCGGCCCACATCGCATCGGCTCTGGAGCGAGCGGCGAGCGAGCATCGCCACGTCGCGCTCTGCTTCGTCGACCTCGATCGGTTCAAAGAAGTCAACGACACCTTCGGTCACGCCGTGGGTGATCGTTTGCTCGTCGCCGCGGGGCAGGCGATTCGACACACCGCCCGGTCGGGAGACCACGCCGCCCGGGTCGGCGGTGACGAGTTCGTCGTTCTCCTCGACCCGGTCGCCGACCAAGCCGAAGCCGAGGCGATCGCCGATCGCATCCATCACGCAATCCTTGGGCAGTACGTGCAGGGGCTACCCGATGGTCTGGCGCAGGCGAGTGTCGGTGTCGCCGTCAGCGAACCCGACGACACTCCGTCGAGCCTGATGCAGCGAGCCGACACCGCGCTCTACGCAACGAAGGCAACGCGGTCATACACGCACGCGGCAACAAGTTCCACGAACGCCTGACGCCTCCCGCTCTTCTTCGTAGGGACGAGGACCTACTCACGCGCCATCGTGATGCGGCCGACCGCCGCGTGATCCAGCGCCTGATCATCGCCCAGCGAGACCGTGACCTTCGAGAGTCCACCGGTGAAGACGAACGGACTCGGGTAGTCGCCGACCGTGGTCCCGCGATCGAGACCGATGTCGAGGCCCGACCAGGAGATGACGACGTTGAACATCCCGCGACTCGTCATCTGTCCGACCGCCTCGCCGTCGATCAGCAACGTACCGGTCCCGACGAAACCTTCGCGGGTCATCCGGAATCCGAGCGTGCCCGACCAATCGCGGGGTACCGGACGATCCGAGGCGACGACCTGATGGCTGCCCCCGATGTTGAGGTCGTGGACGAGGTGTCCATCCTTCACGTAGAGGCTGTAGCCGCTGGTCTTGTCGCCGTGGGAGAGCAACACGCCCTCGGCGCCCTCCATCGGGATGTCCACATGGGCCGTGATGGTGTAGCTCCGGCTCCGGACGTCGGGGGCAACGTCGGACGGTACATGGCCCATGCCGCGCCAGAAGGTGAAAAGCGTGCGGTCACCGGTGTGGCGCTCGGCGTTCTCTGCGAAGCGCGGCGCGAACCGGTCGTCGAGCGGTAACACCTGGTGCGCTTCGGCCTGGCGCCACCACTCCGCTTTCATCGCGTCGAGCCGTTCCGGTTGGCTTTCTGCGAGGTCGTGGTTCTCGGAGAAGTCCGAGGCAAGGTGGTAGAGCTCCCAACGGTCGTCGTCGAACGGCGTGCCCGGCGCGTGGTACGCCACGGCCTTCCACCCGTCCTGCCAGAGTCCCCGGTGACCGAACATCTCGAAGTACTGGACCTGCTTCGCGCCCTTTGTGCTCGCGTCGTGCAGAGACGCAGCGAAGCTCGTCCCCTCGATCGGCTGCTGCACCTTGCCGTTGATGACCTCGGGTGAGGTGATGCCGACGATGTCGAGCAGGGTCGGGGTGAGATCGCTGGCGTGGCAGAACAGATCGCGCACCTCGCCGCGAGCCGCCAGCCCGGAGGGCCACGAGATCACGAGTGGGTCACGGATACCGCCCCCGTGCGTGTTCTGCTTGTATCGCTTCAACGGGGTGTTGGCGGTCATGGCCCAGCCCCACGGGAAGTTTGTGTGCGTGTCAGGGCCGCCGATGTCGTCGAGCCGGGCGAGCTTCTCCTCCATCGGCTCGGGGATCCCGCTGTACGGACCCAGTGCGTTGACGAAGCCCTGCGGCCCACCTTCCTGGCTGGCGCCGTTGTCGGACATCACCAGGATCAGCGTGTCGTCGAGTTGGCCGGAGACCTCGAGATGAGCGATCAGCCGGGCCAGGTGCACGTCGGAATGGTCGAGCATTCCGGCGTAGGCGGCCTGGAGTCGGACGAACACCCGGAGCTCGTCTTCCGTGCACTCGTCCCAGGGTTTGACCCAATCGTTCCGAGGCGGGAGCTCGGTGTCGGACGGCACGATGCCGGCTGCTTTCTGCCGGGCAAGACGATCAGCGCGCGTAGCGTCCCATCCCTTGGCGAACACCGGCTCGTACTTGTCGATGAACGACCGGGGCACCTGATGTGGCGCATGGCAGGCGCCAAGGGCAACCCAGCACAGCCAGGGCTGGTTAGGGGCACCGGCCTCGTGGTCGGCAATCATGCGAATCGCGCTATCGAAGAGATCCTCGGTGAGGTGATAACCCGACTCGAAGGTACCGGGTGCCGCGATGTGGGTGTTGTCCTGCACGAGTTCCGGCGAGTACTGATCGGTCTCGGCGTCGAGAAATCCGTAGAACCGATCGAAGCCGCGACCAAGCGGCCAGCCATCGAACGGGCCGGTCGGGCCCGACTCCGTGGTGGGAGTGGCGTGCCACTTGCCGAGCATGTAGTTGCGGTAACCGTGCGGT
>JANMYF010000288.1:0-2936 GCA_031381685.1 Acidimicrobiia bacterium | reverse complement strand
CGAGCCCCGCTCGGCGCCAGTCCAGCGTGATCCGGTCGGCCTGGACGGGATCGCCGAGCGCTTCGCGGAGCGCCGCGCCGTGGGCGACGAGGCAGTAGAGGCAGCCGTTCGCCATCGACACCACGACCGCGATCATCTCGCGATCAGCAGCCGACAGGTGCTCGGACGGAATGTGCAGCTGCTTGAAGTGGCTGAACCAGGCCCGGAAATGATCGACCCGGTAGGCGAACGCCTGGAACACGTTGGGTACGAATCCGATGACCGCTTCGGCCTTCGCGAAGAGCTTGGCGATGTCGTCGGGGAGATCGTCCCTGTCGGGAACCGGATACCAGGAGATGTCGGGATCGGTGCGCACGATGGACACGGTACCGGCTCGCACCCCGACGCATCTCGAGTCCCGTGCTCTCCGAGCCGTTCGCCAGGAGGGTTTCGGGCGGGCGAAGATGACAGTCATGACGATTCCGGGCGAAACGAAGACCCATTTCCGAACATGCCATCTCTGTGAGGCAACCTGTGGCCTCGAGATCACCACCAAGGGCGACGCGGTGGTGCGTATCCGCGGCGATCAGAACGACGTGTTCTCTCATGGCTTCATCTGCCCGAAGGGGTCGACGATCAAAGATCTCGACAGTGATCCCGACCGTGTTCGCCGCCCGATGGTCCGTGACGGCGAGTCGTGGCGCGAGGTTTCGTGGGACGAAGCATTCGTTGAGATCGACCGGCGTTTCCGTGTGGTCAGGGCACGACATCCCGATCCGCGGTCGTCGGCGATCTACTTCGGCAACCCAACTGCGCACAACATCTCGGCGAGTCTCTACCTCCGGTCGGTGATGAACGCGTTGAGGACAACGAACGTGTTCTCGGCTTCGACCGTTGATCAGATGCCGAAGCAGATCTCCGCAGCCTTGATGTTCGGTGCCATGGCCACGATTCCGGTGCCGGACCTCGACCGAACCGACTACCTCGTCATGCTCGGCGCCAATCCGTGGGAATCGAACGGTTCCCTCTGCACGGCGCCGGATTTCCCCGGTCGGGTCGAGGCGATCCGGGCGCGGGGTGGCAAGGTCGTCGTGGTCGACCCGCGTCGAACGAAGACGGCCGAGCATGCGGATTGGCATCTGGCGATTCGTCCCGGCGCGGACGCTGCACTGCTCGCAGCCATCGTGCACGTTCTCTTCGCCGATGGACTCGCCACGCTGGGCGACCTCGAGGGCCGGGTCAACGGTGTCGAGACCGTGCGCGACGTCACCGCCGAAACAACGCCCGAGTGGGCGGCACCGATCACCGGTCTGAACGCGGCCGACATCCGCACGTTGGCACACGAGCTGGCCGCGGCACCGTCTGCCGCCGTCTACGGACGGATCGGCACCTGCATCAACGAGTTCGGCACGCTGTCGAGTTGGCTCGTCGACGTCGTCAACGTGTTGTCCGGCAATCTCGATCGAGCGGGCGGCGCGATGTTCGGGCTTGCTGCGACGCAGGCCGGACCGAGCGTCGGACCCGCGCGTGAGGGGAAGACCTTCGACCTCGGCCGGTGGCAGAGCCGGGTCCGAGGTGCCGCCGAGGCGGGATCCGAGCTTCCGGTCGCGGTTCTGGCCGAAGAGATCGAGACACCAGGTGACGGACAGATCCGCGCGCTCTTCAGTGTGGCCGGCAACCCCGTCCTGTCAACTCCTGACGGCCGTCGGCTCGACGCCGCCCTCGCGACCCTCGAGTTGTTCGTGGCCGTCGACATGTACGTGAACGAGACGACGCGCCACGCACACGTACTGCTACCGCCTCCGCGCTCGCTCACCCGTCCTCACTACGACCATCTGCTCTACCAATTCGCCGTCCGATCCGTTGCCAACTGGTCCGATCCGGTGTTCGCGCTCGATGTCGATGAACGCCATGAGTGGGACACACTTCTTCGGCTCGGCGCAGTCCTTTCGGGGAACGGGACCGAGGTCGACGTGGAGGAACTGGACGAGGCCGTGGCGCGGGCGAGGCTGGAGAGCGCGGTCCGTTCGCGCCGCAGCTCGGTCTTCGGCCGGGACGTCGACGAGTTGCTCGCGCTGTGCGGGGGCGAAGTCGGCCCCGCGCGGCTGATCGACATCACGCTCCGGTTGGGCAGGTTCGGCGACGCCTTCGGGGCGCGGCCCGACGGTCTCACGCTCGCTTTGCTCCGTGAGAACCCCCACGGGATCGACTTCGGGCCCCTGATCCCCCGTCTGGACCACGCGTTGTCCACGCCAAGCGGTCGCGTCGAGCTTGCCCCTGCGGTGTTGCTCGACGATCTTGCCCGGTTCCGGTCGTCGACGATGACGAACGTGCCCATCGCCACGAGCGAACGGTCATCGTCGGAACTGCAGTTGATCGGTCGCAGAGATCTCCGGTCGAACAACTCGTGGATGCACAATCTGAACGTGTTGGTGAAGGGCAAGCCGCGTTGCACGCTCCAGATCCATCCCGACGACGCGGCCGCTCGCAACATCAGCGATGGCGAGTCGGTTTGCGTCGCGTCGTCTGTCGGTGCGATCGATGTGACTGCGGCTGTGACCGACATCGTTCGACGCGGTGTCGTGTCACTTCCCCACGGTTGGGGCCATCATCGCAACGGTGCGCGACTCGGTGTCGCAAGCGCGAACGCGGGAGCGAGTTTCAACGACCTTGTCGACACTTCGTTGATCGATCCGCACAGCGGAAACGCCGCGCTCAACTCGACAATGGTGGCCGTTGCGCCGCACTCAAAACCGAAGTAAGTAAGCATGCGTAGTAGATGATTGGTAAGCGTGCTTGGCAAATAGCACGCCGAGGTCAGGAATGCCAGTACCTCAGATCCCAGTGCTGGCAAGGGTTGTGGGCGACGCGCAGCCCACAACCCCGGTTTTTCAAGGTGAATGCTTGACTTGTGCGCGTAAATCTTCTTCTCTTTCTCCCTTGTAAGTCGTCGTGCC
>JANMYF010000051.1:0-2529 GCA_031381685.1 Acidimicrobiia bacterium | reverse complement strand
GGAGGGTTCGGTCTTGGGTGCGGGTGATGACGTGGTCGCCGAGATGGAATCGTTCGCCGCCGATCGTCACGCCCGGCCCGGTGATGGTCCCGTCGGCGCTGAGGAGAGTCTGGGCGCGCTGGTTGAGTTGGCGTCGAATCGTGTGGGACTCGGCCATCATCCGTGACGGCCTCGCACCATCGTCGAGCGTGGAACGATGGTCGAGATACCAGTCGGCCGTGAGCAGGTCGAGGAGCTCGGTGGCGGTGGGTGCGGTCACGATCCGCTGGTTCGATTCGAGCCGGTCGATCGCTGCCGTGATGCGCCGGTCGCGGTAGTCCGCGTTGGCCAGTCGCACGTCGGTCATGTGGACGGCAGTTTGTCGTCGGTTGTCAGTCAGTTCGGGGACCCGGTCGCCGAGCGTGTCGACGAGGTGCGCCCACAGTCCGCCGGCTTCGACGGCGCGGTGTTGGGCGGGGTCGCCGATCGTGACCATCCGGGCCCCGGCCGAACCGATGGCTTGGACGAGCGCGTGATGATCCCGGTTGGAAAGGGTCGAGGCTTCGTCGACGATCAGCACCGTTGCGGGGGTGAAGGGTTGTCCGCCGACGCCGAGTTCGGCGAGGAGCGACGCAACAGTCCTCGTTGGGACGCCGGTGGCTTCTTCGAGGACTTCGGTGGCGGTGCCGGTCACGGACGCGCCGAGGGGCCGGTGGCCGGTTTGTTCCCAGATTCGGGCGGCGACGTCGAGGGCGGCGGTTTTGCCGGAGCCGGCTGGTCCGACGACGGCTTGGAATTGGTTGCCGCCGGTCGTGACGGCGGCAACCATTCGCGTCTGGTCGGTACCGAGGGTGTGCCCGGTGCGGGTTTCCCATTCGGTGATGGCGGCGGCAACCAATCGCACGTCGGCTGGTGGCGCGGGGTGGAGCCGATTGGTATACGCCGTGATCACGGCTCGTTCGATGTCGAGGACGGTCGTGGTTGTGTACCAGTTGGGTTCACCGGTCCGGGTGATCTGCGACGCGGTCATGTCCACACCGACGACTCGCTCGGAGGCGAGGTAGGTGTCGGTGATCCGGTCGATGTCATCGAACGCGAGGCGGGTTCCGTGCCCGTGGATGCCGTCCCACTCGACGACCGCTTGGACGACGTCCTTGCGGGAGAACACTCCGTTCGACTTCGTGACACCGACCGGCGAGTCCAGCCACACGACTACGGCGTCCGTGTCTTTGGTGGTGAGGTCTGCGGGTTGGTGGCGGTCGTGGAGTAGTTCCCATCGGTTTGTGTTGAGGCCGACGGTGTCGAGCTGGGATTGCCACTCCGCTGAGGGTGGCCCAGTCGGCGGGTTCTTGTTTCTCGGCCCGGGTTGCTCGGGCTGCGATCGCTCGGGCGGCGGCGGAGTCGAGGCCGAGTTCGTCGGTCAGCGTGGTGATCTCGGTCCGGCGGGTGGAGAACGTGGCGATCTGGTTCCGGGTGACACCGTCAATGTCCGCGAGACCGCGTTCGACGGGCTGCCATGCGACACCGAGAGTCTCGGACAGGTGGCGTCGAGTGACGGCCCCGGCAACATATCCGGCGGTCTTCGCGTGATGATGCAAGAGACGGGAATCGAGCGCTTGCGTGCGGCCGTCGGCGGCACCGATGTTGGCGATCACGACGTGGTCGTGCAGCTGCGGTTCGAGGTTGCGGTTCGTCAAATGCCGGTACGAGGCGGCCCACACCCCGTCGGCCTTCTCCGCACCACGACCACGACGGACTGCGACCGCGTGGTCCTCGAGGTACGCGACAGCGGCGTTCGTGCCGGCGTCGAGCGCAGCTTCGATCGTGCGACGCTCCTCCGTCGTGGCCCTGGCCCACGCGAGGGAGATCGACTTCTCGAACGACACCGTCACGTCGTACGCGACGACCACCTTCTTCGCCGAGCGACCAGCGGCGAAGGCTTCGATGTCATCGCGCCGGAAGACCCAGTTCCTTCCATCGGCTCGAACTCCGATGAGACGTGCCTTGGTCGTATCTGCCGGTTCGCCAGGTTCGGCGGCAACCTTCCTCACGTACCGTTCGGACACGCCGAGTAGAGCGGCAACCTGTTCGGTCGACAAGATCTCGCCCGGTTCCCCGGTTGGTGACACGGCGACCTTCGGTCGCGTCGGATCGACCCGACCCGATGAACCGACTGCGCTGACCAACGTCTCGGTGGTCAGTGGATGGTTTCCCTCCAACACGGTCCTGAATGTTTCGGTGCGGACGGGTCCGGTGAGCTGGTATCCGTCGACGCCTCGTCCGCGCCAAACCCCTGGCGCGGTCGGTGTGTCGGCGTAATAGCCGACGATTGATGAGTTCGGCTGAGGTCGTCGGCTTCCGCGTTCGAGGTAGTCGATGATCTGACCGATGCCGGACCCAACGCCGTCAGGAGCGGAGCCGAGCGGGGTGACGGAAACAATGGGCACCTCTGCTCATTCGCCGCCGAAACCCCGAATGCGACCTGCAGCGATCCCTAGGGCTTGGCGAGCGCCTTGCGTTTACAGAATGTCTGCCATCGATGATACGAAG
>JANMYF010000034.1:0-4719 GCA_031381685.1 Acidimicrobiia bacterium | reverse complement strand
GGCGGCCGGGGCCTGCCCCGTGCGACGATGCTGCACGGCCACCAGGCCCGCCCGGGCGGCGAGCGCGACCGCCACGATCGGCAGGACGGGGCGCTGCATCGGTGACGCCGTCCGCCGGGCGAACCGCCACAGCGACCGATGGTGGGCAACGATCATGCGGTACGGCGCCCGAAGGCTCGACCCTCCCACACCGTGACGCACGACGGCCGTCGGCTCGACCGCAACCGACCATCCCGCCCGGGCCAGCCTCCAGCAGAGATCGACGTCCTCCACGTACATGAAGTACGCCTCGTCGAAGCCCCCGACGGACTCGAAGGCATCTCGACGGGCGAGCATCGCCGTTCCGGAGATCCAATCGATCCGGTCGGGGTGCAGGTAGCGACGCGACCATGGGTTCGATGGCCAGAACAGGCCGACGAAGCCGTGCCCGGCGGCGTCGACGAGGTTGGGGAAGGAACGGGCCGACGGGTACGGCGTCGCGTCGAGGTTCGTCACCGTGGGCCCGACGATGGCGAGACGGGGCGACGAATCGAGCCGACGGCGGAGCCTCGTGACCGCGTCGGGCTCGACGATCAGATCGGGATTGAGGATGAGCACGGCAGCAGACTGCGTCGCGGCGACACCCCGGTTGGCCGCGGATCCGAAACCGCGATTGACGCCCAGCGCGAGCCACTGGACGCCTCGGTCGGCGAATCGACGGACCGCGGCGGCGGTCCGATCGGTTGAGGCGTTGTCGACGACGACGATCCGGCCCACGCCGGGCTGGTCGACCAACGATGCGAGACATCCGTCGATCCAGCGTTCCGATTCGTAGGTGACGATGACGACGTCTGTCGAGGTCGTCGAATGGGCGGCGACGCTCACCGCAGCGCGTCGATGGTGCCCCGGAGCGATAGCCGCCAGTCCGGCATGCCAGCCAGCCCGTAGCCGCGAAGTGCAGCGTTTTCGAGCACCGAAACCGCAGGACGGGGAGCGGGACGGACCGGGAGGAGTCCGGACGTGGGGATGGCCACGACCCGGCCGGGATCGTGTCCGGCCGTCGAGAAGATCGCTTGCGCGAACTCGAACCAGCTGACCGGCCCGGCGTTGCTGACGTGGAAGATCCCCGGCAATCGGCCTGCAGCGAGGCGGCGGAGCATGGGGGCGAGGTCCGCGGTGAAGGTCGGACATCCACGTTGGTCGTCGACGACGGTGACGCGCTCGTTGGCGGGGTCAGCGCCAAGTCGGAGCATGGTCTTGACGAAGTTGTTGCCGAAGCGGCCGACGACCCAGCTGGAGCGGACGATGGTGGCGTGCGCGCCGAGAATGCCCTGCACCTCGCGCTCGCCGCCCAGCTTGGACCGTCCGTAGTGGCTGACCGGATCCGGCTGATCCCATTCGGTGTAGGCGCCTCCGCCCCGCGGTCCGGTCCCGCGGCCGTCGAAGACATAGTCCGAGGAGACGTAGACCACGTGCGCGCCGACATGTGCCGACGCTTCGGCGACATGGCGGCTTCCCAGGGCGTTCACGGCGAACGCGCGTTGCGGGTCGAGCTCACAGCCGTCGACGTTGGTCCATGCCCCGCCGTGGATCACGATGTCGGGGCGAACCGCCCCCAGCACCTGATGGACGAGGTCTCGATCGGTCACGTCAAGTTCGGCGCTTGAAGCGATCAGCGCGTCGTCGCCCGCAGCGCCCAGCACAAGTCCGAGCTCCGTGCCGAGCTGACCGTTGCCGCCCGTCACCAGGATCTTCATCGTTCTTGTCGACCTATCGCTGGGCTTCGGAGGCGATCCTGCGGAGGTATGCCCCGTAGTTCGACTTCCCGTGCTCGGACGCGATCACGTTGAGCTGTTCGAGATCGATCCATCCCTGCTCGAAGGCGATTTCTTCGATGCAGGCGATCTGGACGCCTTGGCGGCGTTCGAGAACGGAAACGAACTTGGCTGCCTCCAACAACGAATCGTTGGTTCCGGTGTCCAGCCAGGCCATGCCGCGCCCGAGCTTCTGCAGATGGGCGGTGCCGGCGTTCACGTAATGGCGGTTCACATCGGTGATCTCGAGTTCACCTCGCAAGGACGGCTGCAACTCGGCGGCGATGGCGACGACATCGGCATCGTAGAAGTAGAGCCCGGTGACGGCGAGGTCGCTTTTCGGCACGTCCGGCTTCTCCTCGATGGTCAGAATGCGAGCGTCGGGCCCGATCTCGGCAACCCCGTAGCGTTCCGGATCGGTCACCCGGTAGCCGAAGAGTGCGCAGCCCCCCGACGTCTCCACCTGGGTTCGTGCGGCGACGAGGAGCTCGGGCAGCCGATCGCCGTAAAAGATGTTGTCGCCCAGCACCAGACACGACGGCCCGCCGTCGATGAACTCGGCCCCGATGCGAAAGGCCTCGGCGAGACCGTTCGGCTGCGCCTGTTCGGCGTAGACGAACGACATGCCGATCGCCGACCCGTCACCGAGGAGCCGCTCGAAACTGGGCAGGTCATGAGGGGTGGAAATGATGAGGACATCCCGGACGCCGGCGAGCATGAGCACCGACAGGGGGTAGTAGATCATCGGCTTGTCGTAGATGGGCAGCAGCTGCTTGGAGACGACCCGAGTGATCGGGTGCAGCCGGGTGCCACTACCGCCGGCCAGGATGATTCCCTTCATGGCCGAGCGAGGTTAGCTCCCAGCTTCTGTTGCGGGACGGCCCGGGAAGGCGGGAACAGATACACCGTTCACCCGGTCGCGGGAACGATGGTGGCTAGCGTGATCCGTTCACCTCCACTCGGGCGAGGCGGCCGGCTCACGGATCGTGGTCGGTTCAGACGTCCGGACACATCCCTCCCGGAAGGCCAACCTGTGCGTACTCGTTCCGTCCTCGTCACCACCACCCTGCTGGTCGCCCTTGCGGCGCCCGTGCTCACGGCGTCTCCGGCTTCGGCGAAGGACAAGTGGTGCACATCGCTGAAGGGCGTTGCCGCCAAGATCAGCAAGATGAACACTTCGGCATCGGACCCGGCGGCAACGGTCAAGATCCTGAAAGACGTGGCGGATTCGATGAAGTCGATCGAGGGCAAGGCGCCGTCGGCGGTCCAGGCCGACTGGTCGAAGATGACGAAGGGGATCGGCGGTGTTGCCGATCTGACCAACAAGATGGTGAAGCTCAAGGCGTCGGATGTGGCGAAGAAGCTGCCGGCGCTGCAAAAGGACATGGACAAGATCACCAACGACAAGTCGTTCTCGGTCTCCGGCGACAGGGTCACGGCATGGGCCAAGAAGAACTGCGGCATCAACCTCGACGCCTGAGCAGGGTGTCCGCAGAGCTCGAGTCGCACGCATGCCCGATCTCGGGCACGTGCGTGCGGCCCGGGTTCTTCGGCGTTCGGATGGTGCTGTTTGCCGGGGCGTGCAGCCTGCTCGGACTCGGTGCGCCGCTCAGCGCCGCTGGTGCGACCAAGACCACCAAGGCCACTGCGACGACCGAACCGGCGGCGAAGACGTTCTGCGAGGGGTGGTCCCAGGTCCGCGCGGTCCGCAGCACCGGGCTGACCGGCATCGCCGTGCTCCGATTGCAGGCGGAGCGGTACCGGGCGCTCGTGGACCTGGCCCCGAAGGACCTTCGACCCCAGGTCAAGGTGATGGCGGACTACTTCACGACGACCCTCGCGATGGCGGACAAGCCGCTGAACAACGCCAAGCAGTCGGCCGCCCTGGAGGCGTTGATCCCCAAAATCGGCGATGCGCTCACGGCCGTCACCCGTCACGCAGTCAGGACCTGTCCCCGTTCCGTGGTTCTGCCGAAAACCTCGATTGCGCTCGACAATGCCTCCTCGACAGCAGCTCCGACGACCACGGAGAAGAAGAAGCGTTAGCGGTGTGGCAGTGCGCTCGGGCGTCGACGAGAATGTCCGCCTCATGCTGAAGAAGATCCTGATCGCCAACCGCGGCGAAATTGCCGTCCGCGTCATTCGTACCGCTCGTGAGATGGGCATCAGAACGGTGGCGGTGTACTCCGACGCCGATCGAAACGCCCTTCACGTGCGGCTGGCCGACGAGGCGTATGCCCTCGGCGGCAACACGAGCGCCGAGTCCTATCTGAACACCGCGGCCATTCTCGACGCCATCGAGAAGTCGGGCGCTGATGGCGTCCACCCGGGCTACGGCTTCTTCAGTGAGAATGCCGCATTCGCCCAGGCCATCACCGACCGGGGTGTGGCGTTCATCGGTCCGCCACCACACGCCATCGAGGTCATGGGCGACAAGGTTTCCTCCCGCAAGGCGGCCGAGAAGGCCGGCGTGGCGATGGTGCCGGGCACCATGGAGTTCCTCACCGGACCCGACGAGATCAAGGCCTTCGGCAAGGAATTCGGCTACCCGATCGTGATCAAGGCGGCCTACGGCGGAGGTGGTCGCGGCATGAAGGTGGTGCGGGCCGAGGCCGAGGTCGAGGCACAGCTCTCGGCGTCGCAGCGCGAAGCCAAAGCGGCGTTCGGCCGGGACGAGGCCTACATCGAGCGGTATCTGACCTGGCCGCGCCACGTCGAGATGCAGATCGTCGGCGATCAGCACGGCAATGTGCTGTGGATCGGCGAGCGTGACTGCTCGGCCCAGCGTCGGCATCAGAAGCTCATCGAGGAGACCCCGGCCCCGGATTTCTCCGAGGAGCTCCGCCAGGCCATGGGAGCCGCATCGGTCCAGTTGGCGAAGGCCGTCGGGTATTTCAGCGCCGGCACGGTCGAGTTCATCTACCAG
>JANMYF010000025.1:0-4008 GCA_031381685.1 Acidimicrobiia bacterium | reverse complement strand
CCGGGCCACTCGAGCCCACCGAGCTGCGCCTGGATGGAACGTGCCGCGCCGACCGCATCCGATGCCCGACCAAACGCCGCCGCGAACGAATCCCCCGCCCTCGAAAACACGTACCCGCCATTCAACTCAACACGTTCGCGAAGCACAAGATCATGCAACGCCAACGAAGCCGACATTGCGATCCTATCCGACGCCCACAGCCGGGTTGAACCCTCAACATCGGTGAACAGAAACGTGACCGTCCCCGACGGCCTCACACTGTCATTCCCCGATTCCATAGCGAATTGTTCCACACGCCCACTCACGACACCCTTCCCGCCACGCATAACCACGCCCGACAGTCCCGATCAGCCATAGCCAACCGCCGCCCGACTCCGGCCCATATGCCGGTGTGGCCCGACGCCGCGATCGCCGTGGTTCGCAGGCGGTGTTGACGGATGGCGTGCCCGCTCTCGTACGTCGCTGGGACTCTCAGACGGGTCCTTCCGTCAGTTCGAGGCGATGGCCAGCTCGGGTATGAAGCAGTGTGGTTTGAGCGTGCCGGTGGAACGTCGCCGAGGTCTCACTCGTCAGCCGGCCGCCTCCAGCTTCGCCATCTGCCGGAACATCTCGAAGATGTCCATGCCTTTGTAGCCGGAGTCGATCGACCGGTAGACGGTGTCGACGTTGACGGCGATACGACCCCACTCCCCCCACTCACGAAACTCGTCGAGGGCAATGTCGTGCGCGGCATCGCTCGCCGACATCCCAGCGGCATGACGGGCCGATGCCTCACGCTCGATCATCGACAGGTACTCGCGGCAGTCCCGCACGTCGGCGAGGGTCGACACCGGTCCGTGGCCAGGGACCACGACCGACGGCGCCATCTTCTCGATCAGATCGCACGCCGCGATCCAGTTGGACAGCGGTCCGGCCCACACGATCGGTGTGCCGTGCGAGAACAGGATGTCGCCGGTGAAGATCGTCGCGGCATCGGGCACGTGGACGATGGTGTCACCGGCCGTATGGGCGGGGCCGACCTCGTGGAGTTCGACGACGCGACCGCCCACGCTGATGTCGTGTCGGCCGGAGAACGTCTCCGTCGGCGGAGTCGGCTCGATGCCGCTGAAGTCGAACGCACCGAAGAACCCGCGGAAGAGCTCGCCGATCTCGCCCGGTGCATCGTTGAGCGACAGCATCATCGAGGCCGGAACCTCGGTCATCTCGTGGGCCGTCGCCGCACTCGCGACGATCGCCGCATTCGTCACGAGCTGGTTGCCGTAGCAGTGGTCACCGTTGGCGTGCGTGTTCACCAGCGTGGCGATCGGCGATCGCGTGCGGATGTCCGCCATCGCGTCGAGCATCTCCTGGGTGAGCTTGAGATCGAAGAGGGTGTCGACCAGCAGGGAGACCCCATCGCTCTCGATCAGTCCGGCGTTGCTCCAACCCCAGCCGCCGTCGGGCTGCAGGTAGGCGAAGCATCCGTTGCCGATGTCGACAAGACCCTTTTCGTAGTGCACAGGCATGGGCGAACGGTAGCGGCTCGGTGCCGCAACTGGCACTCCGGCCGGTCGCAACGGCTACTTCGACGTGAGCGCCTCAGCGCCGGCGAGCGCCACGAGGATCGTGCGCTCCACGGCCTCGTCCTTCGCCTCCATAACCACGTTCTCGCCCTCGGTGCGCTGGGCGATGACGGCACAGACGCATCCGGCGCGCATGCCGTACACCGAGGCGCACGTGAACACCGTGGCCGACTCCATCTCGTAGTTCAGGATTCCCAGATTGCGGTACTCGTCGGTGATCCCCTGCAGCGAGCGGAGCAGGCGGGGGTTGGCCGAGATCGCGGAGCGCTCCTGGCCTTCGAAGAAGGTGTCGACCGACGCGGTGATGCCGACGTGGTGCGGGATGCCGAGCGACGCCGCGGCGTTCGCCAACGCAACAGTGACGAACGGGTCGCCTGCCGCCGGGAATTCGATCGGAGCGATGTCGAGGGTTGCGCCCTGACGGCGGAGCGCAGCACTCGTGATGATCACCGATCCGACCGGCACATGCGGTTGGAGCGAACCGGTTGTTCCGACCCGGATCACCGTGCGAACTCCTATCTGCGCCAGTTCGTTGATCACGATGGATGTCGAAGGGCCTCCCATGCCGCTCGTGCAGCACAGGATGTCGACACCGTTGGCGAGCGTGCCGACGTAGCTCGTAAGGCCTCGGTGCTCACTGAGCAGTCGGGCGTTGGCGAGACGCTCCGTGGCGATGTGCTTGGTGCGCTCCGGGTCGCCCGAGAGCAGCACGAGATCGGGCACTCGGCCCGCCAGGTCGCTGGGGCCGAATCCGATGTGATATCTGCGGTCGTCGCTCATCTGCCCGAAGCTACTTCGCTGCAGGAACTGCTCGACTCAGTGACTCCTGCGCGGGCCGGCGACGAGCATCTGTCCCGGCCGGCCGACCTCGTCCATCGGGAGTGACCGTTCGTCGCGGCGTATCACCGTCCCATTCACGAGGACATGACGGACACCGATCGGCGCGTCGGCGGTGAGCCGCTCGCCGTTCGCCGGGAAGTCACGCACACGGCGGAGCGGGCCGGGGGCAACGGTCTCCGGATCGAACACGCAGACATCGGCGAACGCGCCGGCCCGCAGGACCCCGCGGTCGACCAAGCCGAACAGGTCGGCCTGGACACCGGTGAGACGGTGGACGGCATCTTCGACCGTCAGCGCTTCACGGCCGCGGACCCAGTTGCCGAGGAGGTCGGTGGGCAGCGGAGCGTCGCAGATCTGACCGACGTGGGCTCCGGCATCGGAGAGGCCGAGCGTGACGTGTTCTTCCCGCAGCAAGCCGGCGATGCCCTCGGGGTCATCGTTGGCGAGCGTCGCCTTGACCCGAAGAGACTTCAGGTCCGGCTCGGCGAGTGCGGCATCGAGCAGTGCGTCGAGCGGATGCACGCCGAGCTGTTCGGCGAGGGCGAGGACGCCCACACCGACGAGCTCGGGTTGGGTCGATTCCATCACCGTGAACGTGTCCCAGCGCGGGGTCAGCCGGCGATCGGAGGTCCACGCCTGTTTGGCCCGCTCCCGCCACTCCGAGGACTCGAAGGCACTCCGACGATCGGCCTCGCTCAACGGCATCAGCTCGGCGAAGACCGGATTGGTGTTCAGGGTGAACGGTTCCACGAGGTGCATGGAGAACGCGAGCGGACGACAGCTGATCTGCGGCCACACGTTCGCACCCCGTGCGATGCCTGCCCGGTGGATCTCCATCGCCTTCAGATGGGCCCCGGTCGGTGTCGTGAGCACTGCCGTGTAGGTGACTGGCGCACCGAGTTCGATCGACAGGTCGTAGCTGTCGGCGAACGACAGACCCTCGCCGCCGTTGATCCCGACCACGCCTCGTCCCGACGCAACCACTGCCGCGGCGAGCGCGTCCACTTCTCGTCGGTCGGCGTAGCGGGACGGGATGGGGTTCCCGTCCGCGCCCCGGTGGGTCACGGCGAACGAGGTCGCGAATCCGAGCGCTCCTGCGTCCATCGCCTCGGTGACCGCCGCGGCCATGGTCGTGATCTCGGCGTCGGTTGCGATGCGCCCGACCGCCTCGTCGCCGAGCGCATGCAGGCGGAGTGCGGTGTGTCCGATGTAGGCGCCGTAGTTCAGCACACAGCCATGCCGGGCGACCGCGTCGAGGTAGTCGGGGAACGTCTCGAAGTCCCACGGGACGCCTTCGAGCAACGTGGCCGGGTCCATGTCCTCGACCTTCTCCATCGTCGCCGCCATCAGCGCCCGGTGTTCCGGGCGGACAGGGGCGATCGAGAACCCGCAGTTCCCGGCCACCACGCTCGTGACCCCATGGAAGCAGGACGGTGTGAGCTCCGGATCCCAGAACACCTGCGCGTCGTAGTGCGTGTGGATGTCGATAAAGCCTGGCGAAACGATGCAACCCGTCGCATCGAGGACCTCGTCGGTGGCGCGTGGCGCGATCTCACCGATCGCCACGACACGATCGGCTTCGATGGCCAGGTCGGCAACCGTCCCG
>JANMYF010000001.1:0-9336 GCA_031381685.1 Acidimicrobiia bacterium | reverse complement strand
TACTACCGCGAACTTCCGAAGCTCGCCAGCGGGCCCCTCGCCGGTTACCCACGGGTGCTCGGATTGGCCTGGGCATACATTGCGCACACCGACAGCCGCTTCGACCCGGAGAGCCTGCGCCGCATGGTGCGGGCCTACCAGGACATCGATCCGCTGACCATCGGCGAGCTCTGGGCGATCGCCATCAGCCTGCGCATTCTCCTCGTCGAGAACCTTCGCCGGCTGACCGAACAGATCGTTCGCAGCCGTGAGGCACGGGAGTTGGCCGACGAACTCGCCGACGGCATTCTCGGGCTCACCGACGACGGCGAGGCGCTCGCCCTACGGCACTTGTCGCGGGCCTCCCTCCCGACTGGGGCGCGCGTCCAGCTGTTCCAACGACTGCGCGACCTGGACCCGGCGACGACGCCCGCGCTGCGTTGGCTCGACGACCTCGTGTCCGCGCAGGGCACGACCCCCGAGGAGATGGTTCGGGTCGAGCATCAGCGTCAGGCGATGATGAACGTGACGGTCCGCAACGTGATCACGAGCATGCGGCTCATCTCGTGGTTCGACTGGTCCGGTTTCGTCGAGAGCGTCAGCATGGTCGACGACGTGCTCAGCTCGCGGAGCGCGTTCAGCGACATGGACTTCGCGACACGCAATCAGTATCGGGATGCGATTGAGACCATGTCCCGCCACTCAGGCCTGACGGAGATCGCGGTCGCCCGTAAGGCGGTGGAGTTGGCCGCGGCCACGCCTCCCGTCGACGAGATCTCGCCGTCACGTGCGGCGCGCCGCCGAGACCCCGGCTTTTACCTGATCGCCGAGGGTCGCCCCGCCTTTGAGCGATCGATCGGGGTCCGTGTCGGAGTACCTGAGCGCCTTCGCCGCGCCTTCATCAACGCGGCAGGGATCGGGTACCTCTCGACCATCACCTTGTTCTCCGCGCTCTTCCTCGCCGTGCCGCTGCTGTTGTCATGGCTCGGCGACGCAACCGCGTCCGGCACCATCGTCCTCACGGTCCTTGCCCTCGTGCCGGCGTCGGAGGTCTCGATCGCGTTGGTCAACCGTCTGGTGACGCGGGTGGTGAAGCCGCGACCGCTCCCCCGCTTGGAATTCGACGACGGTGTGCCGGCGTCGATGAGGACGCTTGTCGTGGTGCCCATGCTCCTGACGAACGAGGCGGATATCAAGGCTCAGGTCAGTGGGCTTGAAGTGCATTTCCTGGCGAACCGCGCCGGTGACGTTCGCTTCGCCCTGCTGTCCGATTGGCGGGATGCACCGACCGAGACCGCGCCCGGTGACGACGAACTCTTGGCCTGCGCAGCCTCCGGCATCGACGAGCTCAACGAACGCTACGACGAAGCCCCCGGTGGCGGGGCGAGGTTCCTGCTCTTGCATCGGATGCGACGGTGGAACGAGGCCGAGCGATGCTGGATGGGCTGGGAGCGCAAGCGGGGCAAACTGCACGAGCTCAACGAACTGCTGCTCGGATCGAGAACGACCAGCATCCTGATGACCGGACAACCGATGTCGACCCCGCCTGCGGACGTGCGCTACGTCGTCACGCTCGACGCCGACACGCGAATGCCGGTCGGCGCCGTCGGTCGCCTCGTGGGAACGCTTGCCCATCCCCTCAACCGTGCGAGCTTCGACCCCGGGTCGGGACGCGTCGTCGAGGGCTATGGGGTCCTGCAGCCTCGCATCACCGCGACACTCCCGGCGGTCGGCGCCGGGTCGATCCATCAGCGGAGCTACTCAGGCCCGGCCGGGATCGACCCCTATGCCTCAGCCGTTTCCGATGTGTACCAGGACCTCTTCCACGAAGGGAGCTACACCGGTAAGGGCATCTACGACCTCGCCGCGTTCTCGGCGGCCCTGCAGGACCGTGTCCCGGAGAACGCGCTCCTGAGCCACGACCTGTTCGAGGGCATCTTCGCCCGTGCCGGACTCGTGACCGATATCGAGTTCTTCGAAGAGTTCCCCTCGGACTATCTGGTCTCCACAAGTCGCCAGCAGCGCTGGGCGAGGGGCGACTGGCAGCTGCTTCCGTGGATTCTCGGCCTGGCCCGCGACGCGACAGGTCGGCGCGAACACAGCGCCATCCCCCGCATCGCACGCTGGAAGATGATCGACAACCTCCGCCGAACGATGTCAGAGCCACTGACGCTCGCCACCCTTGTCGCGGCGTGGACGCTCTCGTCGGTCTCGGCGGTCAACTGGACCGCCTTCGTCCTCGCGGCGATGGCGATCCCCGCCGTCCTGCCCGTCATCGCCGGTCTGCCGACGCGGCGACCCGGCATCGCGAAACGGAGCCATGTCCGGGCGACGGCCAGTGACGCCGTGGCGGCGGCCGCTCATCTGTTCTTCGGGATCACCTTCCTCGCCCACCGGGCGTGGACGATGATCGACGCAGCGGCGCGAACGCTCGGCCGCTTGGTGATCACACGGCGCAAGCTCCTCGAGTGGACGACCGCAGCAGATGCCCGGGCCGGACGACCTCGGACGCGGGGCGACTACTTCCGGAGGATGGCGGTGAGCTTGCTTCTCGCGGGAACGGTCACGGTCCTCGTCGTCGTGACGAAGCCGGGCGACGTGTGGCTTGCCGCCCCGTTCGTGTCCCTGTGGCTTGTTGCGCCACTCGTCGCCCGCATCAGCAGCCTCCCGCCGGCCGAGCAGCCGATGGAGGAGCTCACCGTCGCCGACGTCGAATCGCTGCGCCTCACGGCCCGACGGACCTGGCTTTTCTTCGAGAGGTTCGTGGGGCCCGAAGACCACGGGCTTCCGCCGGACAACTTCCAGGACGACCCCGCACCTAAGATTGCCCACCGCACGTCTCCGACGAACATCGGGATGTACCTGCTGGCGACGGTGACCGCACGCGATTTCGGGTGGATCGGCACCCTCGAGATGGTGGAGAAGCTCGAAGAGACGTTGGCCACGATCGGCCGCCTCGATCGTTTCCGCGGACACCTGTACAACTGGTACGACACCCGCGATCTTCGGCGATTGGAGCCGGACTACGTGTCCTCGGTCGACAGCGGCAACCTTGCCGGCCATCTTCTGGCGCTCGCGGGCGCGTGCCGCCAAATGATCGACCAACCCCTCCCGCTCGAAGCGGCGATCCGCGGCACCGGTGACGCCGTTGCGTTGGCGCGCGCTGCTTGCGAAGACCTCGCGGGGACCGGGACGCTCGCGAAGCACCAGCTCGACGAGGCCCTTGCGCGACCGACGACCGGCGTCGTCTCATTCCCGCCAACGCAAGGTGCGTGGGCGGCGCGCATCGCCGAGCTGACCCTGGAAACACACGAACTGGCAGGCCTCGCCGCGGCGCTCACGCCCGATCAAGGCGATCACGACTCCGAACTACAGCTCTGGGCCGACGCTGCCACCCGGACTGCGTCGAGCCACGCACGAGATCTCGCTCTCCTGCGAGCACCCGCGGACGCGACGTCGGCGACGACGATCGCCGACCTTGCCGAGTTGTCGGATGAGCCGGCAGCCTCCGGCGAACTCGTCCGACGGCTCGCGGCGATCGCGGAGAAGGCTCAGCAGCTCTTCCAGGAGATGGACTTCAGCTTCCTGTTCGACCGGACACGCAAGCTGTTCTCGATCGGCTTCAGGGTGCAGGAAGGCTCACTCGACCCGAGCTACTACGACCTCCTCGCATCGGAGGCCCGACTGACCAGCTTCCTGGCCATTGCCAAGGGGGACATCGATCCGGATCACTGGTTCCGGCTCGGTCGGGCCACGACGCCGGTCGGACGCGGATCGGCCCTCATCTCGTGGTCGGGCTCCATCTTCGAGTACCTGATGCCCGCGCTGGTCATGCGCTCACCGTCACAGAGCCTGCTGGATCAGACCAACCGCCTCGTCGTCCAACGTCAGATCCGCTACGGTTCCGATAGAGGCGTACCCTGGGGGGTATCTGAGTCAGGGTTCAATGCCCGCGATCTCTCCCAGAACTACCAGTACTCGGGCTTCGGTGTCCCCGGCCTCGGCCTCAAGCGAGGACTCAGCGAGGATGTCGTCGTCGCTCCGTACGCGACGGCCCTCGCTGCGATGATCCAGCCCAAGGCGGCCATTCGGAACTTCACCCGCCTCCGGGCCGAGGGAGCAGCCGGGCGTTACGGGTTCCGGGAGGCCCTCGACTACACCGATCGGCGGCTCCCCGAGGGGGCCACCGTCGCCGTGGTCAAGAGCTACATGGCCCACCACCAGGGCATGACTCTGGTGGCGATAGGCAACGTCCTCAACGCGTTCGCAATGGTGCAGCGCTTCCATGCCGATCCGATGATCGAAGCGGCCGAGCTCCTGCTCCAGGAACGAATGCCGCGCGACGTCCTCGTCGGTCGGCCGCGAGCCGAGGAGGTCAAGAGCGCCGCCGACGTCCGCGAAGTCGTCCCACTGATCGTTCGCCGCTTCACCTCGCCTCACGACCCGGTCCCGCGAACGCACGTCCTCTCGAACGGCCGCTACGCGGTGATGGTCACGACGGCCGGATCGGGGTACAGCCGTCTCGGCGCAATGGCGGTGACGCGGTGGCGCGAAGATCCCACGTGCGATGCCTGGGGCAGTTACCTGTACCTCCGAGACACTGCGAGCGGCGAGGTGTGGTCGGCCGGTTACCAGCCGACCGCGGCAGAACCTGACGCGTACGAGGTCGTGTATTCGGAGGATCGGGCCGAGTTCTCGCGTCGTGACGGCAGCATCGCGACGAAGCTGAGCATCGTCGTCTCCGCCGAGCACGATGCCGAGATCCGCCATCTGACCATCACCAACCACGGCAGCCGCGAGCGTCAGATCGACGTGACGTCCTACGCCGAGATCGCCCTCGCCTCCCAAGCCGACGACATTGCGCACCCGGCATTTCAGAACCTCTTCGTCCAGACCGAGTTCGTTCCCGAGGCCGGAGCCCTCCTGGCCACCCGCCGTCCACGATCCCGTGAGGAAGTGCCCGTCTGGGCGGCGCACGTCGCCGCCGTGGAGCACCAGGCTCCCGGTGCGCTCCAATACGAAACCGATCGGGCGCGATTTCTCGGGCGAGGGCGAACAGTCCGCTCCCCGATCGCCGTCATGGATGGGCAACCCCTCTCCAACACCGTCGGCTCGGTTCTCGACCCCATCTTCAGCATCAGGTGCCGGATCACGCTCGCGCCAGGAGCCACCGCTCATGCTGTGTTCTCCACGCTCATCGCCGGATCGCGTGAGGAGGTCCTCGACCTGGCCGACAGGTACCGCGAGCCGGCCACCTTCGAGCGAGCGGCCATCCTCTCGTGGACCCAAGCCCAGGTCCAGCTGCACCACCTCGGCGTCGAATCCGACGAAGCCCACCTCTTCCAGCGACTCGCCAATCGCGTGCTCTTCGCGGACAAGTCGCTCCGACCGGCCAGCACCCTGCTCGAGCGCAACGAGCTGGGGGCCCCGGCACTGTGGGCGCACGGCATCTCCGGCGACCTTCCGATCGTCCTCGTGCGCATCGAGGAGGCCGGAGAGCTCGACATCGTCCGCCAGCTCCTCCGCGCCCACGAGTACTGGCGTTGGAAGCTCATCGACGTCGACCTGGTGATCCTCAACGAACATGGCGCCACCTACGCCCAGGACCTCCAGGGTTCCCTGGAGGCTGCGGTACGCTCGAGCCGGTCGATCGTCCCCCGCGAGAAACAACCGGGGCACGGTGCCGTGTTCATCGTCCGCGGCGATCTGCTTTCGGCCGCGGACCGCACGCTGTTCCAGAGTGCCGCACGAGCGGTGTTGCTCAGCCGCCTGGGCAGCCTCGCCGATCAGGTCGCCCGCGCCGATCGTACGGAACGTCCGACGAAACCGAGCACGTCCACCAGGCCGAAGCAGGCATTGCCCGAGCCGCTGGTCGTCCGACACGATCTGGAGTTCTACAACGGGCTCGGCGGCTTCGCCGATGACGGCCGCGAGTACGTGACCGTTCTCGGGCCGCGCCAATCCGCTCCTGCGCCATGGCTCAACGTCATCGCCAACGACTCATTCGGGTTCCAGGTGTCGGAGTCCGGTTCCGGATACACCTGGTCGCGTAACAGCCGCGAGAACCAACTCACCGCGTGGTCCAACGATCCCGTCAGCGATCCGACCAGCGAAGCGATCTACGTCCGCGACGACGAGAGCGGCGAGCTGTGGGGCCCGACCGCACAGCCGGTTCGATGCGAGCAATCGACCTACGTGGCGCGACACGGTGCGGGGTACAGCCGGTTCGATCACGTCCACGACGGCATACAGCTCGACCTCCTCCAATTCGTGCCGCTCGACGATTCCGTGAAGATCTCCGTGCTCACCATCGAAAACCGCTCCGGGCGAACGCGGCGATTGTCCGTCACCGCATACCTCGAATGGGTCCTCGGCACGTCGCGAGCGACGACCTCACCCCGGATCATCACCTCGCTCGACCCCGACACCCACGCACTGCTCGCGAGAAACCCGTGGAACGCCGACTTCGGCGGACGCGTCGCCTTCTTCGACCTGGCCGGCCGACAGACATCATGGACCACCGATCGGACCGAGTTCATCGGTCGTAACGGCTCACTGGATCGGCCGGCGGCGCTCAAACGCGGGCGGACGCTGAGTGGCGCCGTGGGCGCCGGACACGATCCGTGCGCCGCGCTCCAGACGAGCTTCGAACTCGCCAACGGAGCCCGTACCCAAGTCGTCGTGCTGCTCGGCGAAGCCGACAACGCCGAGACCGCGATCGAGCTCGTGCGCCGATCACGCCTCGCCCCGCACGACGAGACCCTCCGGAACGTGAAGGACTTCTGGAGCGATGTCCAGTGCGCCGTCCAGGTCAGCACGCCCGACCGATCGATGGACATCATGCTGAACGGCTGGCTCGTCTATCAGACGCTGGTCTGCCGCATCTGGGCCAGGTCGGCCTTCTACCAGGCGGGCGGCGCGTATGGATTCCGCGATCAGTTGCAGGACGTCATCGCGTTGCTCACATCCAAACGCGAGATCGCCCGTGAGCATCTGCTTCGGGCGGCGTCGCACCAGTTCGTCGAAGGAGACGTGCAGCACTGGTGGCATACCCCCACCGGCCGCGGCGTACGGACCCGGATCTCCGACGATCGGCTCTGGCTGCCCTACGTCGTCGATCGCTACCTGAGCGTGACCGAAGACTGGAGTGTCCTCGACGAGGTCGTCCCGTATCTCGACGGCGTCCATCTCATGGAGCACCAGAGCGACGCGTACTTCGAGCCGCATGATGCTGCTCTCTCGGCAACGCTCTTCGACCATTGCGCGGCGGCCATCGATTGCAGCCTCGCCGTCGGCTCGCACGGATTGCCGCTCATGGGCTCCGGCGACTGGAACGACGGCATGAATCGCGTCGGCGAGGCGGGCCGCGGGGAAAGCGTTTGGCTGGGCTGGTTCCTCTACGCCACGCTGGCGTCATTCGCTCCGATCGCCGAGCGTCGTGGCCAGAAGGCACGAGCCGAATGCTGGCGCACCCACATGGCGGCGCTGCAACAAGCACTCGAACACGACGGTTGGGATGGCGACTGGTATCGCCGGGCGTTCTTCGACGACGGCACACCACTCGGTTCGGCGTCGAACACCGAGTGCCGGATCGACTCGATCGCGCAGTCGTGGAGCGTGCTCTCGGGGGCGGCCGATCCGGCCCGCGCCCGGCAGGCGATGGCCGCTGTCGATCATCACCTCATTCGCCGCGGCGACGGTCTCGTTCCCCTGTTCACTCCGCCCTTCGATCATTCCGACCTCGATCCGGGCTACGTGAAAGGCTACGTACCGGGAATTCGGGAGAACGGCGGCCAGTACACCCACGGCGCTATCTGGTCGGCAATCGCGTTCGCCGCGCTCGGCGACGGGGACCGGGCGGGTGAGCTGTTCTCTCTGTTGAATCCGATCAACCACACCAGCACCCGGGCCGGAGCGCTCCGATACAAAGTGGAGCCCTACGTCATGTCCGCCGACGTCTACAGCGAGCCGCCACACGTCGGCCGCGGCGGCTGGACGTGGTACACGGGCTCTGCCGGATGGATGTACCAGGCGGGCCTCGAAGCGATTCTCGGTTTTCGCCTCCGTGGCACGTCCCTCGCCATCGAGCCGTGCATCCCCCGTTCGTGGCCCGGTTTCGAAATCGACTTCCGCTACCACTCGGCCCGCTACGAGATCGTCGTCGAAAACCCACGCGGTGTCTGCTCCGGTGTGCAGTCCGTCGAACTTGACGAGGTGGCCCTAACCGCGGGGACCTCCGCGATCCCGCTGACCGACGACGGCCGGACGCATCGCGTGCGCGTCGTCCTCGGCTGACGCCTACCTTCGGCCGACCTGCCACGGTCGACGGGGCCACCCTTGCGTACATCGGACCACACACCTGGCGGTCGACCCTCTTCGGCTAGGCGCGGCGGAGGGTCTGCGCAAGGCGAAGCGCTTCGTCTCGGGAGAACTCGCCGCTCAGTTCCACGTCTGTGTCGTCGAACGATATGCGTACGTGCGATCTGACTTGGTCGTCTTTCTCGGATGTCCAGATCCAGGCCGATTCGCCGAGTTCTTCTGCACGCTCCCAGGATTCGCCCGGGCCTTCGGGCTCGGTACTCTTCCGTCTAACTGACGTGACCGTGAAGGGCTGGACGAGGCGTCCGGTTGCCATCGTTGGGAAGCCCGTGAGATAGGTGATGCGGGCCGACGACGCCGATTCACGCATGCAGAGCGGCGTTGTCCCGGAGGGTGGCGGGTTGAGCGCGTAAACACCGAAGTTCACACTTGCCGCCAAAGCGGGCGGGTCGTCGAATCGTTCTTTGCCCCGGGATGCCTTCGTGCTTTCAATGTCGGCCGGCATGGCGAAGAGCGCATCATCGATCGTTGCGTTGATCTGTTCGATCCGGAGGGTCCGTGACGTCAGGAGGGTGGCTCCGGCGTGTTGGGTGAAGAGAAGCAGAATCCCCGTTTCACGATCGACGACAAGCTCGACTCGCGTCGCACCCATTTGGACATCGTTGTTCCCTGGGCCGAGAGGGAGCAACGAAGGCTGCGGTCGGCCGCTCGACTGGAGCGCCGGTCGCCCGTCGATCTCGACTGCTTCCGCGGACTCGAATCGACACGTCCCGAGCAAACCGGCGGGATCGAGCATCGTGACCATGCCGAACGATTGCGGCCCTCCGACCGGACCGCCGAAACGTATCGGCATACGCCCCTGTGGAATCCGGAAACGGTCAACAGCCGCGTCGAAGCTCCACTCGCCCGACGAATCGCGCGTCGCCGTGCCGTCGGGACGCACTATCGCGATCGTGCGATCCTCACCGGTCTGTTCCACCCGGACGAATTCCCGTCTCCTCGCCGACACCAGGAACGGCCGTCGCTCGATGCCGCTGG
>JANMYF010000488.1:0-2142 GCA_031381685.1 Acidimicrobiia bacterium | reverse complement strand
CTCGCGTGCCGCTTGGTCGGCTGGGTGTAGCCGATGTGGAGAAGTGGCATGGTCGTCTGCGCGCAGATGATCTGTCCGACGTGTCCATCCGAAACCTGCACGGTGTGTTGCGTGCTGCGCTCACCCAGGCTGTCCGATGGGTTGGATCACACGCAACCCTGCGTCTTTGGCTGAGTTGCGGTCGCGGAAGGTGCAGCCCCGTGGCGTCATGTCGGCGGCTGATGTTCGTGCGGTGGTGTTGGCCGGTGACTCGATCGGTGCGGACGTGGGATTGATGCTGCGGCTCGCTGCGGTCACGGGTGCTCGGCGGGCGGAGCTCGCGGCGCTGCGTTGGGAGGATGTGGCCGACGGTGTCGTCACGATCGATTCGGCGATCGAGACCGATCGGCGTTCTGGCGCGGCGGTGCTGGCCGATGCCCCGACGAAGACCGCAAATCAGCGACGCCTCACGCTCGACGTGGCAACGCTTGCTGTTGTGGAACGCGAGAGGACGGAGCGGGAGGAGTTCGGGCCGTGGATGTTCGCGCTCGGCGAGGATCCGCCCAACCCCGATCGGATCGGCTACTGGTGGCGGATCGCCCGTGACAAGGCCGGGCTCGACGCGAAGTGGCGGCTTCACGATCTGCGCCACTGGTCGGCCTCGGTGGCGATCGCCGCCGGGCACGATGTGAAGACGGTTGCGGACCGGCTCGGGCACGCGAATGCGGCGATGACCTTGCGGGTCTACGCCCACGCGTTCGCCAAGTCGGATCGAGCCGTCGCCGATTCGGTCGGCGCCTTTTTGGAGGGTGACGAATGAGACCGCTTGTGCTTCGCGACGAGCATCCTCCGGATGACACGGTGGTCGTAGTTCGAGGCGGTGAAATGAAGTCTGAGTACGTTCGATCCAGTGCCCGGGACGCCTTTTTCGACGTCGGTGTGTTCGCGGTTTCGGTTGCGTTGTCGCTCGACCTTCCGGTTGAGCAACTTTGTGCCTCGGATCGTCGCATCGCGCGGTACGGGAAGGTTCGGCTGTCGACAGTGGGCCGTCTTCGCGAACTCGGCTTCGCGTTGCTTCCGACGTTGGATCGTCCGCACTACGACGTGGTGCTGCCAGACCTGGAGGACGCGACCCTCGACAGGCTGGAGTTGGCGTTCGACCTGGCGATTCCTCGACCAGGATCCCGGGAGAGGTCGTAGAATGTTGCACATGGCATGGGATCTGTGGATCGACTTCCAGAGTGGGGACGACGAAGGCCTTACCCGCGCGAACACTCGCAATCTTCGGGCCGGACTAACCGTCACGGTCGGCGACGTGATCGTTGTGGGCAACGAGGACGCGGAGCCCAGTGTCGGCGAGGTCGTCGAGCTTGGTGATCGGGGCGTCGTGCTTTTGAAGGTGTTTCCGGGAACCGTCGAAGAAAATCGGTTCCGTTTGCGGCCGGGCTACGCCTCAGCAAGCTGACGCTCTCAATCCCCGCCGCTGCCCAGACGCATAACACCCGGCTACCCGCCCGTCCGGAGGGCTCGCCGGGTGCAGTTCTCGCTCCTCCTGCAACGAGCATCCCCAGTTGGCTGGAGAACGAGGCCGGCGGGTGGCGAATTCTTGGGTCGAAGCCCAAATGCGCAGAACCCCGCTCCCCAACCAACGGGCTGGCAATCGGGTCAACTTCCTCCGATGCTGACCGAGACGCTGACAGGTTCCCGCGTCCAACAGTGGTTGGCAAAGCGAGTTCAAGAGCTGCAGCCCTCAGTCGAACCCCGGGAGGCGCAGCGGTTCGTCATCGAAGAACTCCGAATAGGTTGCAGCCGGGTCGTCGATAGGTTGCAGCACCGTCCGGTCTGTCTCCACGAATGCGTCGGCGTCTTCGATCAGCTGGGCGATGAGCTTCACAGGCACGCGGAGGCACCGGCCGATCCGGATGACCGGCAAGCCGTCGGGGTCACCAGCAGGTATCGGTTGGCGGCCTCGTACGCAGTCGAGCGACCGATGCGGAGCAGGTTCGCTGCTTCGGTCACGGTGAGGACCTTCGGGGTCGTGTGAGTCGGACGGCGGGAGCTGCGGTGGATTATCTGCATGCTTACGTATCCGCTCACGAGTGCCCGGCTGCGGACAGAATTTCTCGAGACCCTAAGGCCGGGCGCGCTGCCATCAACGTCCGA
>JANMYF010000475.1:0-4905 GCA_031381685.1 Acidimicrobiia bacterium | reverse complement strand
CGTCGATCGGACCGCCGGCAACGACGACTGTGAAACCCCTGGCGATCGTCCAGATCAGCTCGAGGATCGAGATGTCGAACGACAGGCTCGTTACAGCGAGCCACACCCCGGGAGGGTCGTGCTCGACGATCGCGTCCATGCCGACGAAGAAGTTGGCGAGGTTTCCCTGTTCCACGACCACGCCCTTCGGGACACCCGTGGAACCGGACGTGTAAATCATGTAGGCCGGATCGGACGGCACGGTAACAGCATCCTGCAATGAGTCGCTGTACTCGGTGGGCGCCGGTTGACGGCATGGTTGCAGGCACACCGCCTCTGAGAAGAGAGCCGTGGCTGCGCTCATGTTGTCGGTGAGGACCATCGTGACCCCGGAATCACGGACCATGAACTCCAATCTGTCCTTCGGGTACTCCGGATCGAGCGGTAGGTAAGCGGCCCCCAGATGACCAATAGCAAGTACACTTACGACCATCTCTGCCGAACGAGCAAGATGGACTCCGATGAAGTGTCCCGGCTGAATCCCGTTCGAGCGCAGATCCTCGACCTGCTTTCCGACCCATGCACGAAGTTCATCGAACGTGACCCGCAACTCACCGAAGACCAGCGCGGTGCGGTCCCCGTAGCAAGCAAGGGCGCGGGAAACCTGCTGAGCCGGTCCGTCGAAGAGGTCGAATTCGATCGCGGTTCCGTTGAGACGCTCGAGAAGGAGTTGATCGCTTTCCCCGCGTATCCGGAGTTCGCCGAGGGCGGTGTCGACCTCGGGCGTAAGTGCATCGAGCAACGCTTTCAACTGCTCGGCGAACGCAACCAGGTCGGCCTCGAAGAAGTGTCGGAGGTCGCCGCACAACCAGGACCCTGAGTCGTCCAACACCAGTGCGAGTGACACGCCTCGCCCCGACCCGTCGCTGCCGTTCATGCCGGCCCGGATGACGGCCACCGTTCGTTCAGCGTGGGGCCCCAGTGGAGCCCGGAACACTGGGTCGCCTGTTACCTCACGAAGGGATGGAGGAGGCTGCAACAGAAGATGCGCTCGTTGCTCTGCAAGATCGCGGGCAAGGCTCTGTAGCGACCCGGTCTCCACCTGAACCGCCGTCGCCCAGGCGTCGGCGAACAACTCCGGAGCCCCGTTGGTCACCTTCGCGCGAGCGTTATCGTCGACCACGAGCAAACGAAACCTCGATGCCCCCGAGGTACGGCTGATCAGAGCGACAAATCCGGCCTCGACAAGCCACGGAGACAGCTCGGGGGAGTCGAGAAGAGCCAGTCGGGCGAACTGCTCTAAGGCCCGATCCGGGATTGCCCAAGGTAGTTGCGGCCCCGGGACGTCCAGCACCGCGCTGTTGGGAGTGAGGACCTCTCGCACGGCCGTCCGAGAAGCCGCGATCAGCTCGGCCCGTACTGGTGGGATTGTCATTCCGGGCAAGAGCACGGATGGAAGGGGTTCCGATCGACGCCCAACCAGACGCGGCGAGTTGAAGGTGACCTGGGCGTCGGAGACGACCAGTGAAAGGCGTTCGTCGCCTACGGCCAGAACGGTACCGGGGGGCGGTGAAGCGGACGAGATCGTTTCGATCTCGAGAGGCCCAATGACGGCAACAACCAGGTCGCCGACAACGATCAACGGCTCTCCGAGTTCGGCGCGCGACCCTCCGTAATCGAGCGCACGAACGGTCCTTTCGATGACGTCAGCCGGACCTCGAACATCGAGAATCGCATCCGTGTCGCTCCACGGCCGAAGCTGAGCGTCGTTGCGGACCGAGAGCGGTGTCCGATCTCGACGGCGCGCCGCATCGACAGCGGGAAGGAAGGAACGCACCGTGGCGTCGTACGCAGCGATGTTCGCATCGCGAGCATTGTCGGCCGGCCCGATCGGAAAGGACTCGACGGCAATGACCTCGCCCTCCCCTGGCCCGGCGCCGCCAAGAAGCCACGAAACACCGGAAGTAACGCGGCCTTCCCGGATTGCCCGGTTCAGCGCGAAATCCCCAGAACTCCCCGGCATGATTCCGTCGTGAGCGAAGAGGCACGTAGGCACGCTGATCAGGAGGGATGCAGGGACCGTGCGCCAACTTGTCACGGACACAAGAACGTCGAGGTTGGCAACAAGCACAGCATCCGCCGCGGCGGGGTCCAATCGGTCAGTTTCCGAACGAACTCGTGTCGCGCCCCACTCCTCCGCTGACGAAAGAACGCTTTCGTCGGCGCTCACAACGACGGCGACGACATGCCCGGCCTGCACCGCACGCCGGCCGCAATCGATGACGGTTGCGAGATCACCGATCAAGCCGATCCTGATCGGATTCATGACGTGGATCCTTGACTGGGTATTTCTTTGGAACTGAGCCGCCACGCAAATCGGAGACTCGGACCAGAACGCGGGCGACTTCGAGCAGTCATGAGGAACGGACGCGGGACGCGGAGGAGACGATCTCCTCCAAACCGATGTGCGCGATTCGTTCGTGAAGTCGGTCCCAGCTCCTCGATGAAGCACTCAGCATCGCCTGCCGACTTCTTCGTTCAAGTTCTGCGCGATCGCCGCGCAGACGGATGAGGTGAGCGGCCATGTCCTCGACCAGTTCGCTCTCTGAACGGTATTTGCACCGTAGACCGATGTCTCCGGCGATCTGCGCAGGCCCACCGAGATCGATCACGATCGGGACTACGCCGGCAGCCATCGCTTCGACCAATGCGAGCGAGAACTCCTCGTGAAGACATGGGTGCACGAAAACATCGGCCGACGCAAGCAGTTCGTACACTCTCTCCTGCGGGATCAGCCCGGTCATGGTCACTCTGCCGGCGATTCCGAGGCGCATCGCCTCGGCGAGAAGGCTCTCGCGCTCCGGGCCATCCCCGACAATCGTCAGGTGAAGATCGTCGATACCCGAAAGGGCGATTGCGCGAAGGGCCAAATGGTACGCCTTGAAGGCGATCAGTCGTCCGACGGCGATCACTTCGAACTGACCCGAGGGACGGCGAGCTTGGACGTTTCCGACGTCGTAACCGCCGTTGCCGATCAAACGCGTCTTCGGCTGATACCGGCGCGGGATCAAACGTCTGCTTTCTTCGTTTTGCAGCAGAATAACGTCGGCCCTCCGCCAGGTCAGGCGGAGAAAAGGGTCGAAGTAGCGTGAAGCGGCTCGACGGGCCGCCCGAAAGACTTCGTGACGTAGGTCAGAAGGCGGAATAGATCGGTAGAGACGCCACGGAAACGTCACCCCACCGCCGAGCGGACCCCAGACGAAGGGAATCGGCAGCGCTGTAAGATTCGACGGGACGACGCCAGTCGCCCACGTGACATGGATACTCAGGTCGAAGTCGACGCGGGCGTGCGCACTTCGCGCCACCTTCACGGACCCCAGTTGCCAAAGATAGTAATAAAGGTGCAAGGCCTCCTGACTTCCACCCACCAGTTTCGTGATCGGGGGAATGTCGAAGTACACGAAGTGCAGCCTTGGATTGGGATGAACTGCAAGTTCGGCCTCGATCGGTTCTCGGTAACGAGATCGTGTGAGGACCCAGACTTCGTGCTCTTCCGATAGGGCGACGGGCCAGTGCCAGCCCACACCCGGTTCAGACCCCCGCCCTGGAGAGCAAGCGAACGCCGATACCAATATCTTCACGGTCTCTCCAGGCCGAACGCTGGGGCCCTTCGTGTCGATGAAGTTTCAACGAGCGACATACTCGCGAAGGAGTTCTCCTCGAGGCGTCGATTGGCTAGGCGGATCAGACGAGACGTGGGGTTGATCAGCGCTCGCTCGCAAGACGAGCAATTCGATTTCTTGCGGTTCGCGAAAGACCATTGGTGACGAAGCCCCTGCTGACCCGCGACGGGGAGAAGGACCGTCAGGAGGTAGAAGAGGAGCACCCCAATTCCGTTCGACGATCGCAGAACAAGATTGCTCGGGGCGCCGAACCGCTCGGTCATCGTTTCGCTCAACAGCGGATTGAAACACACTCCGCCGGCGAGAACGAGTAGCCCCCAGAGACACCACCGCAGCGTCCCATCCGGATGATGCGAACGGTTCACTCGTTCCTTGTGGAGCATTCCGAGCACGCTGGCAACGGCAACGGTCAGAAGAACGAGGTGGTACGTCGGCTGGTAGACGCTCACGAGCACGGTCGACGAAATCAACACGCTCCGGAACCCGGGAAGCCTTTCCCTCTCCAAACACCTCGGCACGGCGCAGAGCAACGCCGCCGCCGTTCCGACGACGATGGCCACCCAAGTCAATTGGAGAGCGACCGGGACGTCAGCGGCCGAAATTCTCGCAAGCAGCGACATCGGGTCAACGAAAAGATCGGTGCGTGAGAGTCGGAGCGTGCTCCGGTAGGCGAGGTTGGCGCGAAACGCCTCAATCAGTCCGTCGAGCCCTCCGGAGACGACGATCAGCCTCGAGAGCACTGGAATGGTGAGCACGACCGACATGACTGCGCCCCACCAAACGGCCCTTGCCCGTCCTGAGAAGAGGACGAGGACGAGTACCGGGAGCCCGATGACGAGCTTCGTCAGGAGGAGGCACATCCCGAAAGCGGCGAGAATCGCCGAGGATTTCGTAGACACGACGAGCGCCAGACCAATTGCCAAAAGCAGGGTGGTCTGTCCAGTGCCCACGATGAATCGCCCGGGAAGGCTCAGAACGGTCACGGCGGACAGGGAAAGAAGGAGTCCTCGGCTCATCTTGAGTCCCGCTAGTCGTGACAGCTGGGAGATGAGCACAGGAAAGAGGCAGAACGTCAGAACAAGGTGAAGAAATCGCGCCACCTTCAAGGGGACGAGGATAAATACTTATTCTCATATTCAATGAATTCTTGTGTTCTTAGTTTTTCGGTATTGTACAGTCTTACTTTTGTTGCTGTTGTCAGGTTATCCGGACGCTCATTAAACCGGCGCTGGTACACCAGGAT
>JANMYF010000280.1:0-12335 GCA_031381685.1 Acidimicrobiia bacterium | reverse complement strand
GTGGCCATCGCGTTGGCCTTCGGGCTGATGATGTAGTCCATCCACAGGTACGCGCAGTTCGGGTTCTTGGCCTTGGCGGCGATCATCCAGGTGTCGGACCACCCGGTGGAGCCCTCCTTCGGCTTGACCACGGCGACCTTCTGGCCATCGGCGATCGCGGTGTTGGCCGTGACCTGCCAAGCTGTGCCGACCACCATCGTACCGGCCTTGAAGCCGGCGATCTGCTTGGTGTAGTCCGACCAGTACTCGCCGATCAGTCCCTTCTGCACCTTCAGGAGGTCCATCGACGCGGCGAGTTGCTTCTCGTCGAGCGCATACGGGTTGGTGATGCCGAGATCGGGCTGGGTCTTCATCAGGTACAGCGCGGCGTCGGCGATGTAGATAGGCGTGTCGTAGGCGGTGACCTTGCCCTTGTACGGCGAGGCGGCATCCCACACGACGCTCCACGAGTCGGGGGCCGGGGTGGCGGCGTCGGTGTTGTACATCAGCAGGTTGGCGCCCCGACCGTGGGGCACGCCATAGGCCTTGCCGCCGACCGAGTTCCACGGCTTGTTCTTCAGGCCGTCGAACACATCGGCGTAGTCCTTCAGAAGGTCGGTGTTGACCGGTGCGACGTCGCCGGCGGCGATAAGGCGGAGCGACGCGTCACCGGACGCCGACACGGCGTCGTACTCGCCGGTCTTGATCAACTGCACCATCTCGTCGGAGGTGTTGCCGGCCTTCACGTTGACCTTGCAACCGGAAGACTGTTCGAACGGTTCGACCCATGCCTTCTCCGTGTAGCCCGGCCAAGCGATCAGGTTGACCTGGCCCTCCGGGGCGCCGATCTCCGTCGCCATCGGAAGGTCCGGTGCGGAGATGCCGGGCGCAGCCTCGTTGCCCGCCACGGTTTCCGCGGCGGCCTCCGTCTCGGCCGCCATCGCCTCGGTGGCGGCGGCTTCGGTCTCGACCGCGGCCTCCGTCTCCGGGGCCGCAGCCTCCGTCACCGCAGCTTCGGTGGCCGGAGCATCGGTGGTCTCGGAATCGCTCCCGCACGAAGCGAGCAGAAGGGCGGATGCTGCCGCCAGTGCGACGAATCGCCCAGTTGATCGGATACGCATGGGTTACACCTCGGAAGTTGGTGGGATGGGAGGGCCGGGTCGGAGGCCCCGGGCACGGCGCATGGCCGTCGGTCGGATGAGTGTACGCAGGAAAGCCGGGTCGGGCACGGTCTACGGGCCGAGCGTCCGGCGGCGCCTGCCGGCCGACTTCGAGGCGCTCCGCGTCAGCCCCTGATGGCGTGCTCGCTGCGGCGCTGAGCCCGACGACGCGCCGCTCAGCCGACAGGAACGGCCGCTTCGGGGGCGAAGGCCACGGTGACGCGCTGGTCCGCCCGCGCCCACGGGCGCAGCCCGCTGTTCTGCTCGAGCACGAACACCGAGGCCCCGACATCCAAGGAGACCGCGTGGCGGCTCACCGGGCCGAGGTACTCCGTGTGGACGACCGCCCCGGTGGCGACAATCTCGCCATCGACCGCTGAGACGCCGTCGGCGAGGATGCGGATCTTCTCGGGTCGCAGGGCGAACGACCCGTCACGACCGAGCAGCGCTATTGCCGCCGCGCCGGTGATCGCATTCGAGGTACCGACGAAACCGGCGACGAACGGAGACACCGGCCGCTCGTAGAGGTCCTCAGGCGTTCCGATCTGCTCGATCCGACCCTTGTTGAACACCGCGATCCGGTCGCTCATGGTCAGGGCCTCTTCCTGATCGTGGGTGACGAATACGAAGGTGATTCCGGCGCGGAGCTGGATGCTCTTCAGCTCGATCTGCATCTGCTGTCGCAACTTCAGGTCCAAGGCGCCGAGCGGTTCGTCGAGCAGAAGGACCTTCGGACGATTGACAAGCGCGCGTGCCAACGCCACCCGTTGGCGCTGGCCACCCGAGAGCTGTGACGGCTTGCGGTCGCCGTAGCCTTCCAAGGCAACCGACGCCAGCGCTTCGGTGGCCCGTTGGCGGCGCTCGCCGGATCCGACGCCCTTCACCTTGAGCCCGTACTCGATGTTCTTCTGGACCGTCATGTGGGGGAACAGCGCGTAGTCCTGGAACACCGTGTTCACGTCGCGGTCGAACGGCGGCAGGCTGGTGACGTCTTCGCCTTGCAGCAGGATCGATCCCGCCGTCGGCAGCTCGAAGCCGGCGATCATCCGCAGCAGCGTCGTCTTCCCCGAACCCGACGGACCGAGTAGGCAGAAGAACTCGCCGTCGACGATGTCGAGGTCGACCCCGTCAACGGCGTGCACGGCCGTCTCGCCACCGCCGAAGGTCTTGCGAACGCCGCGGATGGAAACGGCGGGGGTGTTCGACGAGGGCTCCACCGGCGTCACCACGACACCGAAACGTACTGGGTCTCGGCGAACGCCAGGAGCCCGTCGTGTCCGCCCTCGCGGCCGATCCCCGACTCCTTCATCCCACCGAACGGTGCCGCCGGATCGGAGACGAGGCCGCGGTTGAGTCCGACCATGCCTGCCTCGATGGCCTGACTGAACCGCACGCCCTTGCCGATGTCGCGGGTGTAGAGGTAGGCGACCAGGCCGTGGTCGACGGCGTTGGCGAGTCGAAGCGCCTCGGCGTCACCGGCCACGCGGTAGATGGGTGCGACCGGGCCGAAGACCTCACTGGTGAAGAGCTCACTCGCGGGATCGACGTGGTCGAGCACGACCGGCGCCACGAAGAACCCGGTGCTCGGTGCGGATCCCCGGCCGACGACAACGGCACCCGCATCGACGGCCCGCTCCACCAGTCCGTCCACTCGTGACTGCTGTGCCTTGGTCACGAGGGCACCGACCTGTGAGGCCGGATCGAGCCCGTAACCGACGATGAGCGAGGTCATACGCGCGCTGAGCTTCTCGGCGAATTCGTCCGCCACCGCCTGGTCGACGATGAAGCGGTTGGCCGCCGTGCATGCCGCCCCGCCGTTGCGCATCTTTGCGATCATCGCTCCCTCGATGGCGGCGTCGACGTCGGCGTCGGCAAGGACCACGAACGGCGCGTTGCCGCCGAGCTCCATCGAGCAGTTGACGACCCGGCGTGCGGCCTGGGTCAGCAGGAGCTTGCCTACCGGGGTCGAACCGGTGAACGACAGCTTGCGCACGGCCGGGTGGGTGAGCATCGCTTCGACCGCGGGGCCGGGAGGGTGAGGCACCACGAGGTTCACCACACCGGCGGGGACACCGGCGCGATGGAGCAACTCGACGAGGTAGAGGGCCGTGAGCGGGGTCTCCGCGGCGGGTTTCAGAACAACCGCGCATCCGGCGGCGAGGGCCGGACCGATCTTGCGGGTGAGCATGGCGGCCGGGAAGTTCCACGGCGAGAGCAGCAGGGCGACACCCACCGGTTGGCGGGCGACGGCGATCCAGTTGGCACCGCCCGGCGCCCGTCGGAGATCACCGTCGAGGCGAACCGCCTCCTCCGAGAACCAGCGGAAGAACTCGGCGGCGTAGGTCACCTCGTTGCGGGCATCCGTCAGCGTCTTGCCATTCTCGCTGACGATCAGCGTGGCGATCGTCTCGGCCTCGGCGATCATCAGGTCGAAGGCCCGGCGGAGGATCTCGGCGCGCGCCCGGGGCGCCGTTTCCCGCCACGTCGGGAACGCGGCAGCCGCGGCGTCGACGGCACGCAGGCACGTCGCGACGTCGGCGTTGGCGATCTCGGCGATCAGCTCGCCGTTCCCGGGATCGTCGACGGGCAGCCGGTCGGCCCCATCGATCCATTCGCCGCCGATCCAGCTTTGGGTGGGGGGCAGGTGGGTCGGCATGGCCGCTCACACTACCGATACGGAGTCGCGCACAGGCCAGCAAACGCGGCGGACTGCGGCAGAACACCTCCGAGTGACGTTCGGAGGTGTTCTGCCCCCATATAAGGGGGCAACCTCTCTCCCACGCGTCAATGGGCGGCGGCGAGTTCTCTCGGGAAGTGGCAGGCGACGTAGTGGTTGGGGCCGACCTCGGCGAGCTGCGGTTCTTCGGCGGCGCATTTGTCCTGGGCCGCGGGGCAGCGGGTGCGGAACCGGCAGCCGCTCGGGGGGAACACCGGTGACGGGAGGTCGCCTTCGAGCGCGTCGGTTGAGTCCGGGCGGATCGACGGGTCGGGCTCGGGGATGGAGTCGATCAGTGCCTTGGTGTAGTGATGGCGCGGTTCGGCGTAGAGATCATCGGGAGCGGCGACCTCACAGATCTTGCCGAGATACATGACGACCACGCGATCGCTCACGTTCTTCACGACGGCGAGGTCGTGGGCGATGAAGATGAGCGTGAGCCCGTATTCCTTCTTCATCTCCTCGAGCAGGTTGAGGATCTGGGCCTGCACGGAGACGTCGAGCGCGGAGACGGGCTCGTCGCAGATGATGACCTTCGGGTCCATCACGACAGAACGGGCGATGCAGATGCGCTGGCACTGGCCGCCGGAGAACTCGTGGGGCTTGCGCGTGCCGGCCTGATCGGCGTCGATGCCGACGGTGTCGAGCACCTTACGGACGCGCACTTCACGCTCTTCCTTCGTGCCGATCTTCCAGATACCGAGCGGCTCGGCGACGATGTCGAGCACCTTGCGGCGAGGGTTCAGCGAGCTGATGGGATCCTGGAAGATCATCTGCATCCGCGGGCGGAGCTTGCGAAGTTCCTCGCCGTGCAGCTTGGTCAGCTCCGTCCCTTCGAGCACCACGGTGCCCGACGTGGGACGCGGGATCTGCATGATGGCCTTGCCGGTGGTCGACTTCCCGCAGCCCGACTCGCCGACGAGTCCGACGGTCTCGCCCTCCATCACGTCGAGGGAGATCCCCGACACGGCGTTGACTTTCAGTCCTTTGCGTCCCACCGGGAACTCGACGACGAGATCCTCGATCGTGAGCAGCGCCGTGCCTTTCGGACGCAGGTGCGCCTTGCCGGTGCCGGCCATGTCAGTTCCCTTCCGGTGCCGCGGCGGACACGAGCTTGTGAGTGTTGATCGAGACCGGCTTCCAGCACCGGAACAGGTGGTCCGGCACACCGGGCACGGGAGTGAGCGGCGGCAGCTCGGCGTGGCACTTCGCATCGGCATAGACGCAACGAGGCGCGAAACGGCAGCCGACAGGAGGGTTGATCAGGTTCGGTGGACGGCCGGGGATCGATTCGAGCCGCGTATGGCTCGGGTCGGACAGCTTTGGGATGCTCCGGAAGAGCGCCTCGGTATAGGGGTGCTTCATATCGGTGAAGAGCTTGTCCGTGGGCGCCATCTCGACCGCCTGTCCGGCATACATCACCATGATCTCGTCGGTCCGGCCGGCGACGACACCGAGGTCGTGGGTGACCAATACCATCGCCATTTGTCGTTCTCGCTGCTGTTGGGCCAGCAGGTTCAGAATGGTCTTCTGCACCGTCACGTCGAGCGCCGTCGTCGGCTCATCGGCGAAGAGCAGCTTCGGACCGCAGGCGAGCGCGATGGCGATCACGATGCGCTGGCGCATACCGCCCGACATCTCGAAGGGGTACTGGTTCAGGCGCTTCGCCGGCTCGGGGATGCCGACCGAGCGAAGGAGTTCCTCGGCGGTCTCCATGGCGAACTTCCGATCGACCCCGAAATGCAGCTGGAGGCCTTCGGTGAGTTGGCGGCCGATCTTCACGACCGGATTGAGCGAGGTCATCGGGTCCTGGAAGATCATCGCCATGCCGACGCCGTAGAGCTTGCGGGAGTCTTTCGCATCGAGCTTGGAGGTCTCCTGACCGTCGAAGATCACCTCGCCCTTGCGGATCACCCCACGCTTGGGCAACAGGTTCATGATCGAGCGCGAAAGCACCGACTTCCCCGAACCCGACTCACCAACCACGCCAAGAGTCCGACCCTCGCCGAGCGTGAACGACACGCCGTTGACCGCCTGGACGATGCCCCGGTCGGTGCGGAAATGGGTGACGAGGTCACGGACCTCGAGAAGCGGCTTGCTTCCGTCGGCGTTACTTGGAGACGTCATGAACGGGGCCCTGTCGTGGTGATCGGACGTGTGGTGGAGGCAGGAGGAAGATTACGAAGAAACAGAGGTGATGGAGGCATCGACTCCATCAGATGTTGCCCTGCTTCACTTCGAGACGCTCACGGAACTTGTCGCCGATGAAGTTGAGTGACACGACGGTGAGGAACAACGCGAGCGCAGGGATCAGCGCGATGTTCGGCGCGACCCGAAGGTCTTGGGAGCTCGCGCCTTCCTGGATCATCTTCCCCCAAGCCGACGTGCCGGTGCCGGCGCCGACACCGATGCCGAGGAATGACAGTGAACCTTCGATCACCATCACGCCACCGGCCGAGACGAGGCCGAAGGCGAGGAGCGGCTTGGCCACATTGGGGAGGATCTCCCGGACGAGCACCCGAGCGGGTTTGGCCCCCATCGTTCGTGCCGCGGTGACGAACTCGCGTTGGGCATATTGGATCGTGCTGGCGCGCACGACGCGAAACAGCGACGGAGTGGCGAGCACGGCGAGGGCGAGCGACACCTTCATCACACTCGACTGCAGGCCCTGTTCGATCCCGAACTCGGCGCTGCCGGCGCTGGCGCTGAGCACCGAGATGAGCAAAATGATGAAGAGCAGCGGGGGAAGGCTGAGCAGTGCGGTGGTGAAGAACGACAAGACAGCGTCGACCCTGCCCCGGAAATAGCCGGCGGCCATGCCGAGTGCCCCGCCGATGACGAAGCCGAGCAGCACGGTGGTGAAGGCGATGATCAGCGAGTTCTTGGCCCCGGTCGTCAGTTCCCACAGGGTGTCGTTGCCCGCACCGTCGACACCGAGCGGATGGGTCCAGGAGAACGTCTTCGTCCAGTTTCCGGACGCGACTTCGGCGCCGGCAAGGAAGTCGACTTCCTTCTTCCAGTGATTGAGCGTGACGAACGTGGTGCTGAGGATGACCCCGCCCACCCAGGTGACAGCACACCAGAAAGGAACACCCATCGGGCGCTTGACCTTCTTCGGGGCGACCCGATCGAGGGCCGCGGCGACGGGCGGAGCTGGCGTGGCAGTGGTGGCGACCGCGCTCATGCCATTGACCTTGCGAAACGGACCCGGGGGTCGATCACCGCGTAGAGGAGATCGACCACGGTGGCGAGGAGAACGAAGATGAAGGTGATCATCGCGACGCCGCCCAGAATCATCGGATAGTCCTTGGTGAAAACGGACCGGGCAATGGTGCTTCCCACGCCGTTGAGGCCGAACAGCGACTCGACGATCAGCGCGTTGCCGAGCAGGGTGCCGAGGCTTACACCGGCCACGGTAAGCAGGGTGAAGCTCGAGGGTCGGAAGGCGTGGCGGAACAGGATGTACCTGTCGCTGAGTCCCTTCGCCTTGGCCATGAGCACATAGTCGTCCTGCAGCGTCGAGGCCATGTCGGTACGCAGGATCCGGGTGTAGGTGGCGATCTGCCCGATGGCAATGGTCAGCGCCGGAAGGAAGAGCGACCGGACGCTCTGCAGCGGGTTGTCGCCGAAGGGGACGAACCCGCCGGCCGGGAACCAGTAGACCGATCCCGTCTTGAGCCGGAGCGCAATGATGAAGATGAGCAGAATCCCGACGATAAAACCGGGTGACGCGAGGGTGGCGAAGCTGAAGATGCTGATGAGCCGGTCGAGCCGGGTACCTGCCCGATAGGCCGAGATCATGCCGAGCGGAATCGAGATCAGCAGCGACATGACGATCCCCATGATGACCAACTGGATCGAGACCGGCATGGCCCGCTTGAGGGCCGAGTTCACCTTCTCGCCGGTGTAGTACGAATTGCCGAGGTCACCACGAACGGTGTTCCCCAGCCACGTGACGTAGCGAACCGGAAAGGGCTTGTCGAGGCCGAGCTCCTTGCGGACTTTTGCCCCGTTTTCCTCCGTGTACGACGTTCCCAGAATGACCTTTGCCGGATCGCCCTTGATGAGCGACAGCATGGAAAAGGTCACCAGGGTGACGAACAGGAGAAGCGGGATCGTCAACAGGAGACGACGCGTGAGATAGTTCACGTTTTCGACAGCCCTTCCCGGATCACAACGCGTCGGCTACTTGCCGGTCAGATTGTTGAGACCGTTGACGCCACCGAGGTTCTGCATCGCCCTCTCACCGTCGGGCAGCCTGGTCTCGCCGAATCCCGTGCACGTGTTGCACGTGGCGACCATGTACTTCGACGGCCAGTTCCAGATCGCGTACACCTGGTCGGCGAACGTGGTGTTGATGATCTCCGCTGCACGCTTGCGAACGACCGGATCGGAGCTGCCACGAATTTGATCGAGGGCAGCGTCGATGTTGTTGTCCTTGACCCGGCCGAAGTTGAGGGCAATGCCAGGAGCGGCGATGGCCGTCTCCGACGACCACCAGATGCGCTCACCATCGGGGTCGGTGGCACCATGGTTACGCCACGTCTGCCACTGGAACGATCCGACCAGGGCCGCCGGAATGTAGCTGTCCTGAGGAATCTCCACCGTCTTGATCGAGAAGCCGGCCCGCTCGATCATCTGCTTCTTGATGTTGCGGGTCTCGATGGCGTCAGGAAGAGTGGTGGTGGCCATCGTGAAGGAGGTGTTCTGTGGGCCACCGGCCTTGCACTTCTCGAAGCTCGCCTTCGCGGCGTCGAGGTTGTACTTCGGGTAACCGTTGTCGGCGAGATAGCCGAGGGTGCCCTTGGCGAACGGACCGTTGGCCACGTCGAAGCCCGGGGCGCGGAGCTTGATCAGGGTTTCCATGTCGAGCGCCTGGGCCGCGGCGAGACGGCAGTCACGGTTGTTGAACGGCGGGAGCGCGGTGTTCAACAAGTCGTAGTTGACGGCCGTGGGGCCTTCATTCAAGTACAGCTTGATCTTCTTGGCCTTCTCCTCCTTGAGAAGTTGCTCGTATGCCACGGCGGTGGGGGTCTGGTAGTAGTCGATCTGGCCGCTCAGGAGCTGGGCCAGTCGTGCGTCGTCGGAGAGGATCACGCGGAACTCAACCTCGTCGGCCTTGGGGAAGCCCTTCTGCCAGTAGTCCGGGTTCTTCGTAGCGACAAACTTCACGTTCGGCACCCACTCCTTGAACTTGAACGGGCCCGTGCCAATGGGCGACTTGGCATCGTTCGCCTTGATCTGGGCCGGGGCGACGATGGCGCCCGCTGAACCGGCGAAGTACACCGGAAGCGATACCCACGGCTTCTTGGTCGCGCAGGTGATCACGAACTCGCTCTCGACGGCGCACGCTCCGAGGTTCAAGAACACGTTGGCGGTGATGAAGCCGGCCCGCACGGAGGCGATGTTCTGGGCGACGGCATCAGCGTTGAGCGGTTCACCGTTGTGGAACTTGATGCCTTTGCGGACGGTCATCTTCCACGAGGTGTAGCTGCTGTTGGGGACCATGGACTCGAGCAGCCACGGCTTCCAGTCGCCTTTTTCGTCGATGGCGATCAGACGCTCAATGACAGACAGGGAAACCTGTCCGCCTTCCGACGCCCAGTTCTGGGTGGCGGGAAGCCAGCCGTTGCTCTCGGCACCGATGCCCCAGATCATCTTGCCGCCCGACTTGCCGCCCGCCGCGGGTGCGGCGACGGCAGGGGCCTGGGTGGCCGCCGGAGCGGTCGTCGGCTTCGTGGTGGCCTTCGCCGTGGTCTTGGCTTTGGCCTTCTTCTTCGTCGTCTTTGTGGCAGCGCCGGCGGCTGGCGCGAGGACAGCAGCGGCAAGGCCGACTGCAAGGAATGCGGCGAGCCGCTTGCGATGAATCATTCGTTTCCCCCTCGGGAATCGGGACGTATGGGACAGCTTGGATAGGTGACGCTGCGTGGCCACCATGTGACCCCCGACACCTCGCTGGCTAGCACCGTAGCGCCGCTTCGCGAGTGACGTCAATCACAGAACTCTACTTCCGACGACTAAACGCGGATAACGGTCCGAGCGTTGGCGAGCGCCACTTCCACGGCGACGTTGCAAACATCTTTGCGGCTCGCCCGATCGAGACGATTCGTGTCTGATGCCGATGCCGGTGCGAGGCTCAGATCCCGCTCTGCTTGACCTCGAGTCGCTCGCGGAACTTGTCCCCGATGAAGTTCAACGACAGCACCGTGAGGAAGAGAAACGCCGCAGGAACGAACGTGGTGTTGGGGGCAGCCTTGAGCTTGCTCAGTCCGGCGCCGATCTGGAGCATCTTGCCCCACGAGATGGTGCTGCCGCTGAGGCCGGCCCCGAGGAACGACAGCCCGCCCTCGATCACCATGACCGAGCCGACCGCCACCAGCGAATAGGCGAGTGCCGGCTTGATCACGTTCGGCAGGATCTCCCGCACCAGCACGCGTCGGGTCTTCGCCCCCATCGACCGAGCCGCCACGACGTATTCCCGCGACGCTTGTTGCAACGTCGCGGCGCGGACCACCCGAAAGGTGATCGGGATCGACAGACTTCCCAACGTTGCGATGAACTTCCACAGGCTCACGCCGCCGCTGCCGGCGCTGAGGACGGACACGAGGAGCAGCAGGAACAACAGCGGCGGAATCGAAAGAATGGCGTTGGTTCCAAAGACGAGGACGGCGTCCAGGCGACCCCGGAAGTATCCGGCCACCATGCCGGCCCAGCCGCCGACCAGGAAGGCCAGGAAGACCGTCCCGAAACCGACGATCAACGACACACGGGCACCCTTCAGCGCATAGGCGAGGAGGTCGTTGCCGCTGTCGTCGACGCCAAGCAAGTGATCGCGGGTGAACGAACTCGTCCAATCACCGGCCCCGACGGCAGCACCGAGGAGGAAATCGGGGTTGTCGGTCTTGCGTATCGGCAGGATCGGGGAAAAGATCGTGGCCAGGGTGAGCACGACCAGCCACGCTGTAGCCAGCCAGAACGCCACGCCCCACGTCTTGCGTTTCGGTGGTGCGGCGACCACGACCGTGGCAGTTACTGCACCTTCGGCGGCGTTCATGCGAGTGCCCGGGCAGCGCGAACGCGAGGGTCGATCACTCCGTAGAGGAGGTCTACGACTGTTGCGGCGAGCAGGATCACGACCGTGATGATGGTGACGACACCGAGCACGAGCAGGTATTCGCGCTGCGCGATACCCGAGATCAAGAGCGAACCAAGCCCGGGGAGGTTGAAGAGTCGCTCGACGATCACCGCGCCACTCACGAGCCCACCGAGGTTGATGCCGGCGACGGTGATGAGCGTGAGGCTCGAGGGCCGAAGGGCGTGATGGAGAAGGATGTGGCGGTCCGACAGGCCCTTGCTCTTGGCCATCGTGATGAAGTCTTCTTTCAAGGTCGATTCCATATCGGTACGAAGGATTCTCGAAAGATTGGGAATCAGCGCGATGGCGAGCGTGATGGCCGGCAGGATGATCGATCGCACATGATCGATGATCCCGTCCGACCACGGCACGAACTGTCCGACCGGGAGAAGTTCCCACTGCAGGGCGACGAAGAAGATCAGGACCGGACCGATGACGAAACTCGGCGAGGACAACAATGCGTAGTTGACGAAGCTGATCACCCGGTCGAGTTTGGTCCCTGATCGATACCCCCCGATGGTGCCGAGCAGGACCGCGATACCGGACCCCAACAGCAGGGCGAGGATAGCCAGTTCGAACGTCACCGGAGCATCTCGGAAGACGGCATTCCGAACTGGCTCGCCGCCCCCCTGGTTGTAGGTTCTACCGAAATCGCCGGTGATGAAATTGCCCGCCCATTTCCCGTACTGCACGGGAAACGGGCGATCGAGACCGAGCTTCTTCGTCAACGCTTCGACTTTTACCGGATCGGTGGAACTGTTCCCGAGGATCGTCAAGACCGGATCCCCGGGAAGCAGTTTCAGCATGGAAAAGCACATCAGCGTCACCACGAACAGCAGTGGGATAACGCTCAGCAGTCGGCGAGAAAAATACGACATCGGCCTCGATCGCCCTTCACGTGCTCGTTTCGCGAACTCAGCCGACCGTCAGATACGCCTGTGCGCGTTGCGTTCCCGCTGGTATGAACATCAACTTTTCGCCCTCAGGACCGGTGTCTGCCCCGACCGCGCACTTCGAGCAAAACCCGAGATGCGATCGGCTGCGCCACCGGGGGAGGACATACGCGTTCTCGCTGAACGTCGCCTCCACGGCCTCTGCTGCCCGCTTGCGAACTGCGGGATCGGAGTTGGAGCGGATCTGGTCGAGCGCAGTGTCGACGATGCCGTCGACTGAACGCGACCAGTTGAGCACGGAGAACCCGATGGCCCGAGGACAGACCGTGGGGCCACCGCAGCCTTCGGAGTGGAGGAACGGCCGACCCTGGTCGGCGTCAGTAGCTCCGGCGAGTGGATAGTTCCACGTCATCACTTCGAAGTTCCCCGTCAGGACCGCCTGGATGTAGGCA
>JANMYF010000429.1:0-3047 GCA_031381685.1 Acidimicrobiia bacterium | reverse complement strand
GACTACGGATCAGAAGGTTGGGGGTTCGAATCCCTCCGAACGCGCCAAGCGAATATGCCCGCTGAGCAGCGGTGATACGATCCGGAGGCCCTCGCACAAGCGGGGGCTTCTGCCGTTTCCAAGGCCAATGTATCGGGAATGTATCGGAACCCGTGCACCGGTATCGAATGCGTATCGGCGGAATCCAGCGGTAGTAAGCGGAGGTGTCTGATGGGGTGGAAGCCGACGGGCGAGCCCACGGTGCGCAAGCAGCGCGACAAGTGGACGGTGCGCGTCGAAGGCATCGACACCGAGACGGGTCGCGTGCGGCCACGACAGATCGGGACGTTTCCGTCGCAGCGCGCCGCGCGGGCCGCCGCCTCCAAGGCCACCGCATCGGGCGACCTCCCACTTGCTCGGGGCACCCTTGCGTGGTTGCTCGACCGATGGGTGGCGTCTCGGACCGACATCTCGCCGAAGGCGAAGCTCCAATACGAATGGGCGGCCGGCCACATCAAGGCCGGGCTCGGTCAGCTCACACTCGACAAGGTCGACCGTGACGACGTTGCCCGATGGATGGAGGCGACGGCCGCAGCCGGGAAGCTCTCGAGGCGGTCGCTCCAGATCTGCCGGATGGTGCTCCGAGCGGCCCTCGCCGACGCCGTCGAGGAAGGTCTGCTCCGCAGGTCGCCGGCAGCTCCAGATCGATCCCGCCCCAACGCAGCGCGTCGACCTCCTTCGCTGGCGCCTCCCGAAACCACGACCTTCGGCAACGCCACCCGAGGCGGGAACGGTGACGATCGCAGGTGGCCTCGTCGAGGTGCGAGGGGCGCCGGTGTTTACCGAGGGCAAGAACGCCCGGTCGCGGCGCAAGATCATGGTCGACGCCGAGACGGTGCGAGTGCTGCGGGCTCATCGTTCGATGCAGCTCCAGGAGCGTCTCGTGGCTGGCGTGGACTGGGAGGATCTCGACCTTGTGGTGTCGTCGAGGACAGGGACGCCCGTGTCGCCGGGGAACTTCGACCAAACGCTCGATCGGTTGGTGCTCCGGGCGGGTGTCCCTCGACTCACCTCGCACGGGCTGCGGCACACCGCGGCGACGCACATGGTCCGCCAGGCGGCTGATGCCGGGGAGCTGCGTGCGGTCGCGGATGTGTTGGGCCACTCGCCCGACATGCTCATGAAGACGTACGCGCATGCGCTGCCCGACTCGATTCGAGCAGTCGCCGACCGGATCGCGGCGCGGTCGGGGTTGATCTCGTGAAGCCACGGTGCTTGGGGGCTTTGCCTGTTCGATCGCAATATCCCCGATCGAGGCGGTTCCAAGGCGCATGAAGGATTCAAACCCGTCCCTCGGAGGGGTCGTTCGAAGGCTCCGGGTGCGGTCCGGCCCTCGTCGACCGACACTTCGCTGCTTGGCGCTCGACCCGACTCGTGTTTTCGCGCCCCGCAAGGGTGGGCCAGGATGGTTTTTGCCCCACGCTGCCGAGGGCTTGCCGGCAAACAAACGAAAGGATAGGTTAAAACCACAAATCTTGTTTGGACCTGGAAGGCCATGACCGAAAGAGCTTCGCTTGTTACGCGAACACCCGTATTGTCGCTTGGTGCTGCAATTCGGCGACGGCGGCGAGAGAACGGGTTGACTCAGCAAGACGTCGTTGATGCTTTGCGCGGGCTCCATGTCCCACTCTCCCGAAGCCATCTCGCAAACATCGAAAGGGCCAGATTCCGACCCACAGGTCACGTGCTGGCTGCTCTCGACTCCCTGCTCGGTCTTGAAGGGGTCTCATTCAACCCCTCTGATGAGATGCCTCCTGATTGCGGCGTCGCAACGTATTCCGAATCGGACGTTGCGGCCGCGGGGATCCTCCAGCAGTGGGATAGTTTTGCGAGAGATCTTTCGCCCCAGGAGTCCCTCCCAACCGAGCGAAGCGTTTTCCTGATGCGACCCCCATCGGTTGGTTCACGAGTGATCGAAGGTGCCTCGGCTCTAAAGGGTCGTGCGGAAATCTTCGCCGCCGCGATATCGCTGCTCAAGCAAGCAAACCTTCAGACAACCGTGAATGGCACAATCCAAATTTCTGGCGCCGTGAGCGAGTGGCTCGGCGAGGAACCAGAGACGTGGCGGTCGCTCTTGATCGGGGCGATGAAAGGAGGATGGCGCGTCGAACAGACTTTTCCGTCATGTGCTGACCTCGGCTCGTCGGGAAGCGAATGGTTGCGCATGGCCGGATCTCTAATTGCGTGCTCGCGGTACCGCGCCAGAATCGTCGAAGAGCCGTCCGGAGGTCTTCTCGTCGTGACCGGGCCCATCCTCATGGCGATGCAATTGCTTGACGGCGCCGCAAGCGCGACTGCGTTCGTCCATAGCGATCCGAAGCTCGTTACCGCCCTTTTCGAGCATCAAAGCGAGCGAAATCGATCAGGTAAGCCGTTGGCTGAGCCGATCTTGCGGAGGTCTGGGCCCACCGAGGATTCCTGGAGTCTGGCCGAAACGAAGAAGGCTCGGCTGCTAACTGAGCGGTCTCGACAGGGTACCTGGAGCGGCTACTCCCTTGGTTGGATTCCGTCGAACCTGATTCCGCCCGACATCTTCGCTGTCAAGGCGCGCCAGCGCGGTGCTCGAGCCGGGTTCGACGACGTGGCCGAACACCTCGTCGTGCAGCAGGAAGAGCGGCACCGGAACATTTTGACCAGTCTCAGGTCCCATCCCTGCCGCATCGTCGTTCCGGAATCGTGTCTGACAGCGTTTGCGGAAGAGGGGAGCTATCGGTACGCCACAACTAAGTCAGTCAAAGAGTGGCGCGTTTACTCAGTTGAGGAACGACTCACAGTCCTTCGTTGGCTTCTTGAACTGAGTGATCGGGAAAATTTTGAACTTGCGTTGACGAGCGATGCGTCCCTGAGCCGCGCCGTAACGCGACATGCGTTCTCAGTGCGCGGTGGAACCGGAGGGTTTGTGCTTCTCCGCACGCCGGCACGAGAAGGTGACCAGGAGCTAGAGGTGGACATCTTCATCGACGATCCGAATGCGGTCATGGCCTACGGCCTGCTCTTCGAACGCGTGT
>JANMYF010000428.1:0-2652 GCA_031381685.1 Acidimicrobiia bacterium | reverse complement strand
GTTCGTCGAACCGATCGTGCCGACCCCGGCCGACGTCGTCGTGACCAAGCAATACGCGTCATCATTCTTCGCGACGTCGCTGGCATCCACGCTCACGGCGCTGCGTGTCGACACCCTCCTCATCTCCGGCGTGTCAACCAGTGGCTGCGTCCGTGCCACCGCCCTCGACGCCTGCCAGCACGGTTTCGTACCGATCGTCGTGCGTGATGCCTGCGGTGATCGAGCGGCGACAGTGCACGAGGCGAACCTCTTCGACCTTCAGCAGAAGTATGCGGAGGTCTACTCGGAGGCGGAAGCACTCGCGTATCTCGCAACGGCCGCGGTCAGCCACGACCAACCATGAGTTGTCCAGCTGACGCAGCGCCCCGTCAGCAATGGGCGGGGCCTTCCACGCACGAACTTCAGCGCGCCTCGTAGACGCTCGTGAACTCGGCGGCTCGTGCACAGGTCCGTCGGTTCTGCACCGATCGATCACATCATGGACGCGCGGGTCATCGCCGACTCGGTCACCTCCATGCGGAGCACCCAACGGATCACACCGTGGCGATACACCGTGGCGATACAGGGTAGGGGCCCTCATCCCGCTGGTCGGGCGGGTGAGGTCCGGACCCTTGGCCAGCACCGTCGATCGCATGCGCGCTGAACGATCGAATGCTGGACGATACAGGCGATCCGTCCTCCGAACGGTGGCGAAGGTCGGGGCGACCTCGTGCTGGGTCAGCGGTTGCGGAGCCGGCTGACGACCGAGGTCGTGGTCTTCGCCCGCTTCTTCGTCGCCGGGCGGTTCGTCTCGGCCTTCTTGGGTGCGGGCTCCGTCAGGGCGAGACGAGACGGAGGCTTGCGCGTCGTCGGCCGCTTCCTCGTGCTGTTGTTCGGTCTCGGCCGTGTGGTCGGCGTCGGGTCATCATCGCGCGCAGACGTCGTCGTCGTCGGACCCATCGTTGTCGTGGAGGCGGGCGGCTCGACTGTCGTAGACGATCGGGGCACCGACGTCGTTGATGTGCCCGACCCGCTCCCGGCCTCGGCGGGCGGTGGTGCCGGCGGCACCACCGTCTCGACCACCGTGTTGTCGGAGTCGGGAGTCCCGGGGCTCGGCGTGGTTCTCGGGTCGGGCGGCACGAGACGTCGATCGGGCGTTGTCGTCGTGGTGGACGGTCGGGTCGTCGTGGTTGACACGACCGTCGTCGCCGGCAACGAGGTCGTGGAGGTCGTCGCCGGCATCGTCGTGGTGGTCGCCACCGTCGGCGGCACGGTCGTCGGAGCGACAGTCGTCGGCGCCACCGTCGTGGGCGCGACAGTGGTCGCCACCGTCGGCGGCACGGTCGTCGGAGCGACAGTGGTCGGCGCCACCGTGGAGGTGCTGGCGACGGTCGAGGTCGGCGCCGCAGTGGTCGGCGTGGTCGACGGAACTGTGGTGGTCGTGACGATCGACGTCGTCGGATTGGCCACGGTCGTCGGGGTCGCGGTGGTCGTAGTCGCAGCCATCGTCGAGGTTGTTGCGGCAATGGTTGTCGACGTTGTCGACGTCGTCGAAGTCGACGTGCTCGTCGAGGTCGAGGTCGTCGTGGTCTGCCCCGGCACGTCGCCCGGCGCGGCCGCGAACATCGGCAGCGTCTGGTGCTGCGCGCCGATGATGGGCGCCGGATCCACTCCGAGCCAGCCCTGGAGGATCGTCGCATAGAGCTGGCGGAAATCGACCGACGACTTCAGGTTCCCTCCGCCGTCGGACTCCGGGTCGCGGAGATCGAGCAGGGACGGATACTCGCCGTAGCGCCCGCCCTTCACGTTGTCACCGATCACGAGCGCGACACTGCCAGCGCCGTGATCTGTTCCGAAGGTGCCGTTCATCTCGGCCCGACGGCCGAACTCGGAGTAGATCACGACCGTGACCCGACGGCGGTTCGTCGGCGACAGCAAGGAGAAGAACTGGTTCAACGAATCATCGATGTCCATCCAGAGGCCGGTATGCCACTCGACCCCGCTGCTGTTGGCCTTGCGCTGGTTCTCGTGGGTGTCGAAGCCACCGGTGTCGGTGTGGATCACCCGTGTCCCGAGGTTCGCTCCGATGAGGTTCGCCGCCATCGTCAGCTGACGCTTGAGCCCGGACGAGCCCGAGACGATGCCGGTGTAGGCGTTGTTGACCACCGGGGCGAGGTCGAGTGCAGTTCCGCCGAGCTTGGACCAATCGTTTCCGAGAGCGCCGAGCGTCGTCTGCTGGGTCATCGCCCGCACAGCCACCGCGCAACGCTGGTCACGGCTCGAGGTCGAAGCCCCGAGGCGGTTCCCCTGCCACGGCGAGATCGCCAGCGCGTCGGTCGTGAGGCTGCGCAGTGACGGGTTCAGCGAACCGCCCGAGTTGACCGAGATCGCCCCGATCGACGTGAGCCCGGCGGTGTCGGCGAAACGGCCGAGCCACCCACTCGGCGGCTTGTAGCTGACGGCAGAACCGGCCGCGCCGGAGCCACCCCACCAGTGTTCCTGCGACTCGAAGTGGCTGAAGTTCGCGTTGCTGTAGCCGATCCCCTGCACCACGGCGATCTTGCCGCTGCGGTACCAGCCGGCAATGTTGGTCATGCCCGGGTTGAAACCGATGTTCGCGTCGCCGACAAGCAAAGAATCGGCGCGGTTCGGTGTTCCCGGCATCGGATAGGC
>JANMYF010000345.1:0-2289 GCA_031381685.1 Acidimicrobiia bacterium | reverse complement strand
CGCTGGTCTGTCGTCGACCGGGATCACGTTCCTCGGCGAACCCATCGTCGGAGACGTGCAGCGTGGTCCGAGGCCGTGGTGGGTTGCTGCGGCACCGCCGGGGACACCGAGCGGGGCCCTTCGGGTTGGTCGCTACTCTGCGCAATCCCGTAGGGCTCATGTTCGATCTGTGCGCATACTTTCGCGCCGACACGGAACGTCGTGCGGCCTGCGGCCCCTGCGGGGGGTACTCGTTTCCTGGGCACGTCCGCGTATTGCTCACATCAATGTTAGGATCTTACCGAGCCGAGGTCGTGGGGCCGATGAAGGCTTCGCCCCGAGGCGGGGGGTACGAAGATGATGGCCGACGATCACACGTTCTTGCGGGCGCATCCGCGGTCCAATCTCGCGTGTGATGCCTGGCGCAACGGTCATGCTCTCCGAGAGGTACAGCGATGGTCGCGACATGTGAGAGCGGCCATCACGTCATGAAGGTTGTCGTCGTGTTCGCCCATCCCTCACCGCGGAGCTTCACCGCCGCGATTTGTCGGACGGCCGTTGCAGCACTTGCGCGCGTCGGTCACGAGGTAATCCTCATGGACTTGTACGCAGACAAGTTCGTGGCGCAGATGAGCCGCGAGGAGCGGCTGGCCTACGTTACCGATTCGCCGATCCTTGATCCGCTGGTCGAACGATATGCAGCGCAGCTTGTTCTGGCCGAGGGTTTGGTACTCATCTACCCCACGTGGCACGGCAGCTTCCCGGCCATCTTGAAGGGGTGGTTCGAGCGGGTGTTCGTGCCGGGTGTCGGGTGGGCCCTGGATCCGGTCACCAACAAAGCTTCCAGCGGCCTGCGGTCTGCCCGGCGGGTGGTGGGTGTGTCCACCTACGGTTCGTCCCGGCTGCACACAATGCGTCTGTCGGACGCCGGAAGGCGCGTCATCATGAGGAACATCCGGTTCCTGGCGCCGAAGGCCACGTGCCGGGCGCGGTGGTTGGGGATCTATGGGCTCGACCGGTCGGATCTGAAGCACACCGAACGCTTCCTGGCCAAGGTCGATCACGCCATGGCCCACCTCTGATGGTGAATTGCTCATGCGGGTTCTGATGGTTCGTGCGCACCCGGTGCGCGAGAGCCTGCTTCAAGCCGCCGGTGACCGAGCTGCGGCCGCCATCACACGAGCCGGTCACGAAATTCGTCAGATCGATCTCTACGCGGACGGGTTCGAGCCGACAGTGAGCGAGGAAGAGTGGCGCATGCACAAGAGCGATGCTGCACTCTCGCCGTCATTGCAGTCGTACGCCGATGCGTTGGGCTGGGCGGAGCACCTCGTGCTTGTGTACCCGACCTGGTTCGGTGGGTTCCCGGCGATGTTGAAAGGCTGGCTAGATCGAGTTTGGGTGCGTGGCGTGGTGTGCGAATCAGCAGCTCATTCGTCGCGCACCCGCTCGAAGTTGCGCCACATCACCAACCTCACGGTGGTTACCACCCACGGTGGCTCGAAGTTCATGAACTCCCTCGGCGGAGAGCCCGGTCGGCGAATGGTGCGTCGCCGCATTCGGTCGTTGTGCAGCCGGAGTTGCCACCCGCGCTGGGTAGCGTTGTACGGCAACGATTTCTGCACGCCGGCAAAGCGGTTGGAGTTCCTCGAAACCGTGGAGCGTCGGCTCGGCCGATGACTCACCGTGCCACTCCGCCGGGCTGCTGTGAGCGATCGTGATAGGGCAGGCGGGCTGCGCGATGAGCCGGGAAACCGTTGAGGCGGGCCGGTATGCAAGGCCCGTCGCGGTTTCCCGGCCCACGCGCCCCGGCTCAGGGGGAACCGAGACCTGGTGTGGTGCTCACCGTGCGGCGAGCGGTCGTTCGGTGAGGTGGGCGGCTTCGGTGATTTCGAGGTAGCGGGTGGGGTCGAGGTCCATGATGTCGATGCCCGAGATGCCGGGCATTTCCTTGAGCTGCTCGATCTGCTCGACGCAGATTCGTAGACCCTCGTCGCGGCGCTTGCCCGGCGGGGCCGCGTCGAGGCGTTTGATCACGTGCTCGGGGACGACCACGCCGGGCGTGTTGTTGTTCATTCCTCTCGCCATTGCCGGTCCCGCCAGGGCACCGACGGACACTAGGATGTGGATCTTCCGGTCAAGGCCCAGGTCGCGTACCTTCTGCATGAAGTCGGCGAACAACTCCATGTCGTAGACGACCTGGGTGACGGCGAAATCGATGCCCGCGGCGACCTTGGCGGCAAGTCGATTCGGTCGGAACTCCAGAGGGGCCGCTGTTGGTTCGGCTCCTGCACCGATGAACACGTTGGG
>JANMYF010000338.1:0-4702 GCA_031381685.1 Acidimicrobiia bacterium | reverse complement strand
ATCACCGAGATGGTTCGGTCATGGCCGACATGGTCCGCTACGAAGTGTTCAAGCGCACCGGCTTCTTCGTGACCGAGTCGAGTGAGCACTTCGCCGAATACGTGCCGTGGTTCATCAAACGCGACCGGCCGGATCTGCTGGACCGTTTCGACGTGCCGCTCGAGGAATACGTCCGCCGTTGCGAAAACCAGATCGCCGGATGGGAGACGCTTCGATTGTCGTTGGAAGACAACGACCACGAGTTGACCGTCGAACGAAGCGTGGAGTTCGGCTCGGCGATCATCCACTCGATGGAGACGGGTGAACCGTCGGTCATCTACGCCAACGTGGCCAACGACGGCATCATCGACAACCTGCCAGCGGGTTGCACGGTGGAGGTGCCGTGCATGGTCGATCGCAACGGCGTGCAACCGACCCGGATCGGCTCGCTACCCCCGCAGTTGGCGGCCCTCATGCAGACCAACATCAACGTGCAGTCACTCGTCGTCGAAGCGATCATCACCGGCAATCGCGAGCACGTCTATCACGCCGCGATGCTCGACCCCCACACCGCAGCCGAGCTCGACCTCGACCAGATCTGGGCCATGGTCGACGAGTTGATGACAGCCCACGGCGACTGGATCCCTGAGTCGCTGCGCACGTAACCCTGGAGGACCCGACGTTCGCGCTCACCCGCGCGGATATCTGTCCTATTCGGTCCGACCCCAATCCGTTTGCCCGGCACAACGTCACCGCCGCCCAGACGCCGTTTGTTCACCTGTGGCGATACCCGAAAAAGGGTTCTGAATTGGGTCGAAGGCTCGCCGCATGCTTCGAACCGATCGCTCTGATTTGAGTTGCGTCAGGTGGTTGATGGTTGTGGTTGGTTCGAACGGGAGTGGATGGTTTCGTGCTCGGCTGGGGTGAGGTGACCGAGTTCGCCGTGGAGGCGACGATGGTTGAACCATTCGACGTAGAGCAGTGTTTCGAGCTCGAGGGCTTCGGCGGTGCGCCATGGTCCTTTCCGCCAAACGAGGTCGGTCTTGTAAAGCCCGATCGTGGACTCGGCCATAGCGTTGTCAAGCTGTCGCCGAACGTCCCGCTCGATGGTCGTGCACCGATCTCTTCGAGGCGATCAGTGTACTTAATACTCGTGTATTGGGTGGCCAGGTTCAAGGGGTTCACGACGATACGCCCGCAGAACAAGATCACCCAGTCCATGTCCCGCTCGGGTTGTTGCCTGGACAACGCTGCGGCCGAGTCGTTCTTCGCGTCGCCCAAGACCGAGATCGTCTACCGGATCGTCCTGCCCACGAAGGCCAGCGCCCGACGCGAGATCGTCGCCTGGCTCAACCGATACAACCGGATCCGCCGGCACTCACACTGTGCCTTGCAAGCCCATATGACCTACGGAAACTGACAACCCCAGTAGCCCTCGCCGCGTAACCCCACCCTCCACGATACAGACCTGAAGAACAGCCAATCCGTGGTGGACCGACCGCCACGAAGTCCCGCGCCGACACGTCAGAGCAGCTCGACGTGGCAGGTGATGCCCCGTTCGTTGGCAGGTCGTGAGTCGGTCGTCAACAGGGCTAACTCAGCGAGGGCGACGTGGTCGCGTCCCAACGCGCTGAGGTGCGCCACGAGGCGTCCAAGCACGTGGGTCACCTCGCTGTCGATCAGGTCGGGCGCCGCCAGTTCTTCGTCCCCTCGGCGAGCTGGGTAAACGATGTTCGCCAGCAGTTCGACGATGACGCCGGCATCGACGAATCTCAATCGTCCCGTCCGTCGTGAAATGCCGTGAGGATCGTGTCGGAACTCCGGCGACAACTTTGCCGACGATGGGAGCCCAACGGCGACGCCTGCCACGAACGCAAGCACAGCACGCGAGATCGATTCAGACGTAGGTGCGCGCGAAATATTGGAACCGTGGCAACTCGCAGGGAGCCTGGTTCCGGGTTAGGGTGTCCGTAACACGACAGGAACCCAGACGTGTTGGGCTGGCCTTTTGGCCGGTTCGGGAGCGATGCTCCAGCCTTCGGTAGCGCATTCATTCGCAGCACGGAATGTCCGGAGTTGTATGTGGAACGTATCGAAGCTTCTTGCGTGAGCATGTCGCCTGGTAGTGCGGCGTGCACATCCGGCCTGATCAATGGCGGCAACGTCGTTTGGCTCTGCGGTGAGCATGATGTGTCCACAGCGGCGGTGGTGTCGGCCGCTTTGCGGCAGGCGATGAGCCTCGACGATGGTGACGTCGTGGCCGATTTGCGTGGTGTCCGGTTCATGGACGCGTCGATCATCGGTGTGTTCGTCCGCGCCGACGGTGTCCTGGCTGCTCAGTCACGGATGCTGAGGTTGCGTTCGCCGTCGCGGTGCGCTCGTCGGATTGTCGAACTGTGTGGCTTGGAGCGGTTGCTCCAAACCGATCCTGCAGTTGGGCGAGCTTTCGGGCCGGGGGGAGCTCTCGCAACGTGGGTGGCCATACCAGCTTCGCTGTCAGTCGATCAGTCCTCCCGGCCGGCGAATTCGGATTCCCAGGGTTCGTCGAGCGCCGGTGGGGTCGTTTGCGAAGGGTTGCTGCTGGCAGCGGACGCCGCGACGATACGGTCGAGCTGATGTACAAACTGTTCGGTGCTGTTCATCGCGAAGGGATGTGATCGTGGCAGATGGGGACCGGCGCCTACGAATACTTGAGCTGCTCGTTGACGGCGATACGCCCGGATTGGAAACGAAGCGGTTGTGTGAGGTTTGCGCCGAAGTGACCGGAATGTCGGGTGCCGGCATCATGCTGATGTCTGGCGATTTCCCGATTGGGTCGTTGTGTACGACCAATCCCGTGAGTGCGCTGATCGAGGAGTTGCAGTACACACTCGGTGAAGGTCCGTGTGTCGACGCGCACCGCCTCGACCGAGCAGTTCTCGAATCTGACCTGCAGAATCCGGCGACGGTGCGGTGGCCAGCCTTCTCCGGCCCGGCGATCGACGCAGGGGTGCGAGCTGTGTTCGGTTTCCCGCTCCAGGTCGGAGCAATCCGTCTCGGAGCTCTTGACCTGTATTGCGACCGGCCGGGAGCGCTCACTGCCGATCAGCACGCCGATGCGTTGATCCTTGCGGACGTCGCAGCCCAGGCAGTCTTGGTTATGCAGGCCGACGCAGTACCTGGCCAGTTGGCGGCCGAGCTGGAGGCCAGCTCTGATTTCTTGTACGTGGTGCACCAGGCATCAGGCATGGTTGCCGTGCAACTCGGTGTCAGCGTCGCCCAGGCTCTCGTCCGACTGCGGGCCCATGCCTTTGCGACGAACCAGACCATTACTGAGGTGGCCACCGCTGTCGTGGCACGAACCCTGAAATTGGCCGACCACGACCCCGACACCCAGGAGAATGGTCAATGAACCGGAGATCGAATGCACCCGACGGCTGCCGGCACGCGAGTGCCGTACGATGAGTCCACCGTCACGCCCCCAAGCAGGGAGCGGCGAACAAGCCGACGTGACAGGAGACGAGATGCCAAACGAGGCAATGCTGGCGAAGACGCTCATCGAGTTGGCCGACACGCTCGTGAAGGACTTTGACGTCGTCGATCTCCTCACCCTGCTGGCGGATCGTTGCGTGGAAGTTCTTGACGTGGACGCCGCCGGCATCATGCTGGCAAACCCCAGCGGCAACCTCCGGGTGCTCGCGTCGTCCAGTGAAACGATGCGCTTTTTGGAGCTCTTCGAACTGCAGGCACGAGAGGGTCCGTGCGTTGATTGCTATCGCACCGGTACTCCGGTTGTGAATCTCGATCTGTCGACCGTGAACGGCCGTTGGCCGCGATTCGCCGCAGAAGCCATAGCTGCTGGGTTCCACTCGGTACATGCCCTGCCCATGCGACTACGCGGCTCCGTTATCGGTGCGCTCAATCTGTTCAACCTGTCGACGGGCCAGATGCGGCCGGCCGACGTTCAGGCAGCACAGGCGTTCGCCGACGTTGCCACCATCGCGATTCTCCAGCACCGCGCTGCGCTGGAGATCCAAGCCGTGAACACGCAACTCAGCGAGGCGCTTACCAGCCGCATCCTGATCGAGCAAGCGAAGGGAATGGTCGCTCAACATCAAGGCATCGACATGGAAGAAGCGTTCTTGAGATTGCGAAACCACGCCCGCAACCGCAACGTGCGGCTCGTGGATCTCGCACAGAGCATCATCAGCGCTGACCCGTCTGCACCAGCCGTCGTGCTCGACCCGTTACCGAAAATGAAGGGTCGCCTGCGCAAAAGCTGATACGAGTGCCGGGTGCGACCGGTACACCGTTGTCCGTACGGTATGAGTCGGCCTGCCATCTCGGGAGAGCTTTGTCTGTCGGTCGATTGACTCGTCACCTGCGCGGCGCACGAGGTAGCAGTTACCGGTTGCCGACCAGGCCGTGCCGCGATCGGTACTGGTTTCTCGTGCGAGGTGTCGGTGTTTCGCAATTGCCGCCGGAGACCCCGCGGGACGTCAGGTCGTCTTGATGGTCGCCCACACCTGTTTGCCGTTCGAGGTTCGGGTGACGCCCCAGCTGTGGGCGAGCACATTCACAAGGGCGAGGCCGCGGCCGCCGGGAGCCGTCGGATCGCTGTGTCGCATAACAGGCTGCAGGGCACTGCTGTCGCGCACGATGACTCGTGCAAGGTCCCTATCGCGTTGGGCCTCAACGCTGAACGGGGTGCGGGCGTGTTGCACCGCGTTGGCGGCAAGCTCCG
>JANMYF010000333.1:0-8407 GCA_031381685.1 Acidimicrobiia bacterium | reverse complement strand
CGCATCGTGCCAGCCCGGCACCGATTCGAGGATGATGCGGAGGTCGTGGTCGTCGTTGCTCGTGGTCATGTCATGCCTTCACACGGGCCGAGGTCGGGTCGTACAGCGGTCGCAATGACACCGAGGCTCCGTGGCGTTCCGTGGCGACTTCGAGCTCATAGGTCCCGGAGAGCAGCCAGTCCGCGGTGACGCCCTGAGAATTGCGCACGTAGCCCATGCCGATGGACCTCCCGACCGTGTAGCCGTAGCCTCCGCTGCTCAGCCATCCGACCCGTTCACCGTCGCGGTAGATCGTCTCCCGACCGAGGAGGACGACATCGCGGCCGGCCGTCTCCGGGTCGATGGTGAAGGTGGCGAGCATCTTCTTCACTCCTTCGGCTCGCTGCCGGGCGATGGCGGCCGACCCGCGGAACTCTGCGCCACTCCCCTTCTTCACGGCCCAGCCGAGCCCGGCCTCGACGGGTGTGTGGTCCGGTCCGATGTCGGCGCCCCACGCCCGGTAGCCCTTCTCCAGCCGGCACGATTCGATCGCCCGGTACCCGGCGTTCGCGAGACCATGAGCCCGGCCGGCGGTGACCAGGGCGTCGTACACCGCCGCGGCGTCGTCGGTGCTCATGTGCAATTCCCAGCCGAGCTCACCGACGTAGGTGATCCGCAGCGCCTTGACAGCCGCGCCGGCGACCGTGATCGGTCGCATCGTGCCGAAGGGAAACGCGCCGCCCGAGACGTCGTCGGACGTGACGGCTTCGAGGACGTTGCGGCTGTTCGGGCCCATGAGCGAGAGCACCGTCGACGACGTGGTGACATCGACGAGCTCGACCGAGCCGTCAGCGGGGATGGACCCGGCGATCCAATCGAAATCGTGGACAGCAAAGCCCGTGCCGGTCACGAGATAGAAAGCGTCCTCGCCGGTCCGGCACACCGTGAGATCGCATTGGATGCCGCCGCGATCGTCGAGCATCTGGGTGTAGGTGAGCGAACCGACGGGCCTGTCGACAGCGTTCGAACAGATCCAGTTCAGCGAGGCCAGCGCGCCGGGGCCGCTCAGGGAGAACTTGGCGAACGAGGTCTGGTCGAACAACGCTACGGCCTCGCGCACCGCGCGGTGTTCTCGACCGACCGCAGCAAACCAGTTCGGCCGTTCGTAGGTATGCGTATCGATCGGGACCTCGCCGTGCAGGGAAGAGGCGAACCAGTTCGGCCGCTCCCATCCGAGCTTCTCCCCGAAGCACGCGCCGGCGGCGCTGAGGCGGTCGTAGAGCGGGGATCGCTTCGCCGGGCGGGCACTCGTGAACTCCTCGTGCGGCCACGCCATCGTGTAGTGGCGGGCGTAGGCCTCGAGCGTCCGGCTCCTGACCCATGCGGTGTCGCGGTGCACCGCACCGAATCGGCGGAGGTCGACGACCCACAGGTCGTAGGGCGCGATGCCGTCGGACACCCACTCGGCCAGGGCCATCCCGGCGCCACCGCCCGCAGCGATCCCGAAGGCGTTGAAGCCGGCGCCGACGAAGAAGTTCCGCAACTCGGGAGCTTCGCCGAGGATGAAATTCCCGTCCGGGGTGAAGCTCTCGGGACCGTTGATGAGGGTGTTGATGCCGACGTCTCGCAGCGACGGGACGCGTCCGCAGGCCGACTCCATCGTCGGGGCGAAGTGGTCGAAGTCCGGTTCGAGGAGCTGGAACTGGAACGGCCGCGGGATCCCGTTCACTGCCCACGGGATCGGGTCAGGTTCGTAGCCGCCCATGACCAGACCACCCACCTCCTCCTTGTAGTAGGTCAGCCGGTCGGGATCGCGCAGCGTCGGCAGGTTGCGGGGCACGCCCATCGGTTCGGTGATGACGTACTGGTGCTGCACCGGGACGAGCGGGACGTTGACGCCGACCGTCGCGCTGAGTGCGCGCGTCCACTGCCCGGCGCACACCACGACCTTCTCGCACGCGATGCGCCCTCCGTCGGTCACGACGGCACGGATGACTCCGTTGTCGACCTCGATCGAGAGCACCTCGGTGTCCTCGCAGATGGTCACCCCCGCCGTCCGGGCACCCCGAGCGAGCGCCATGGTGATGTCGCTCGGGTTGGCCTGGCCGTCCGTCGGGAGGAATGCCGCTCCGACGACATCGTCGATCTCCATCAGCGGCCACAGGTCTTTCGCTTCCTTCGGCGAGAGGAGGTCCATGTGGAGACCGAAGCTCGTCGCCGTCGTCGCCTGGCGCTTCACCTCGGTCCACCGTTCGGCGTTGCAGGCCAGTCGCAGCCCGCCGTTCATCTTCCAACCGGTCGCCTGCCCCGTCTCGGCCTCGAGCCGCCGGTAGAGCGCCACCGACTCACCCAGGAGCTGGGTGATGTTGGCGCTCGTCCGCAACTGACCGACGAGGCCGGCGGCGTGGAAGGTGCTGCCCGACGTGAGACGGTGCTTCTCGACGAGCACGGTGTCGGTGTGGCCGAGCTTCGCGAGGTGATACGCGGTGGAGCATCCGACGATCCCGCCGCCGATCACCACGATGCGAGCAGACGTCGGCGGCACAGCCATGCCGTGATTGTCTCACGGGCGGTGCTTCGGCGCCGCTCCCCCAGCGAAGGGCAGTCGGTCGGGTTCCGATTGCACAGCGGGGCCCGTAACATGACCGGTTCCTTCTCGCTCGACCCTCAAGGAGTCCAGACATGAGCACCATCTCCCTCGGCGGAAATCCCGCGCACACCTCCGGTGAACTTCCCGCCGTCGGCGCCGCCGCTCCGAGCTTCACGCTCGTCAAAGGGGACCTGTCGACGTTGTCGACCAGCGACCTCGCCGGCAAGAAGGTCGTGCTCAACATCTTCCCCAGCGTCGACACCGCCGTGTGCGCCGCCAGCGTCCGCAAATTCAATGCTGCCGCTTCGGATCTCGACAACACCGTGGTGGTTTGCGTCTCCGCCGACCTGCCCTTCGCCCAGGGTCGGTTCTGCGGCGCCGAGGGTCTCAGCAACGTCGTCACGGCGAGTTCGTTCCGCTCGCCGGCGTTCGGAACCGACTACGGCGTCACGCTGACCGACACCAAGCTCGAGGGGCTCCTGGCCCGCGCCGTGGTCGTCATGGACGAGTCGGGCAAGGTCGTGCACACCGAATTGGTTTCGGAGATCGCCACCGAACCGAACTACGACGCCGCAATCGCCGCGTTGCAGTAGCCACGAGCGACCGGGGTCGGGGGTGACGCGGTGACGAACGTCCTGCTGATCACCCTCGACCAGTTCCGCGGCGATTGCCTGTCCGCGGCCGGCCACCCCAACGTTCGGACACCAGGACTCGATCGACTCGCGGCCCACGGCGTGTCGTTCCGGCGCCACTACAGCCAGGCCGCGCCATGTGCGCCGGGACGCGCTGCGCTCTACACCGGCACCTACCAGTTCAACAATCGCGTCGTCGCCAATGGCACACCACTCGACCGCCGGTTCGACAATGTGGCACTCGCCGCCCGACGCGGCGGCTACCGGCCGGTGCTCTTCGGCTACACCGATCAGGGCATCGATCCGCGCGAAGCGTCCGGCTTCGACGACCCTCGTCTGTCCACGTATGAAGGCGTGCTGCCCGGCTTCGACGTCGAACTCGACCTCTCCCGCAAAGCGACTCCGTGGATCGACGCGCTCCGGTCTACGGGTCACGATGTGGCCGGCGGCATCTGGCACCTCCTCGCGACCGAGTCCGCCCGCCCGGCGGAGCACGGGCTCGCGGCGTTCACCACCGACCGGCTCATTGCGTGGATCGGCGCGCAGCACGCTCCATGGTTCGCGCATGCGAGCTACCTCCGCCCCCATCCACCATTCAGCGCCGCCGGAACATGGGGAGCGGCGTACGAACCCGATCAGTGCGGCGGCGCGATCGAGTCCGTCGAGTCTGAAGCACTCCATCCGTTGCACCGTGGTTTGATGAGCCATCCCTTCTTCGCCCCGCCCGCAAGCGAGCAGGAGCTCCGGCACCTTCGCGCGCAGTACTTCGGGATGATCGGCGATGTGGACCAACAGATGGGTCGGCTCTGGGCAGCGATGGAACAGCTCGGAGCGTGGGACGAGACGATCGTCATCATCACGTCGGACCACGGTGAACAACTCGGCGACCACGGGCTGATGGGCAAGGGCGGGTTCTTCGAGTCGAGCTACCACGTGCCGGCAATCGTCCGAGATCCCCGACACCCAGGTCAACACGGAGCGGTCGTCTCCGCGTTCACCGAGAACGTCGATGTCTTTCCGACGATCTGCGAGGCGATCGGTGTGGACGTTCCGGCGCAGTGCGACGGACTTCCGTTGACGCCCTTTCTCGTTGGCGAACCGCCGCCGTGGTGGCGGAGTGCAGCGCACTGGGAGTTCGACTGGCGGTCGACCCACATCGCCGATGGTGCCCACCAATGGCCGTGGGACCGTCGCCTGGAACGCCAGCACCTCGCTGTTCTGCGCGGCGACGCCGCCGCGTACGTCCAGTTCGGTGACGGAACGTGGCGCTGCTTCGACCTGGCGGCGGACCCCACGTGGCGAACCGAGATCACCGACTCCGCGGTCGTCCTCGCGCTGTCGCAGGAGATGCTGACTTGGCGGTCCACGAACGCCGACCGGACGCTGACTGGCATGCTGCTCGAACGGGGCGGCATCGGCCGATGGCCGCCGCTACCAGAGGGAACCTCAGCGCGCTGATCATCGGCGGTCACGAGGCATCGCGCTACGGCGCGCCGCTCACCACGATGATCTGACCGGTGATCCACGATGCTCCCGGCGACGCCAGGAACACCGCGGCGGCCTTGAAGTCGTCGTCCTTGCCGATCCTTCCGAGGGGCTGCTTCGACGCCATCTTCTCGAACTGCGCGTCGGTGAAGCCGGACGACTCGTAGTAGTCCTCGGTGGCAACGGGGCCGGGCGCGATCGCGTTCACGCGTATGCGGCGCGGCGCGCACTCGAGCGCCAGCGTCTGCGTCAGATGGTTGACCGCAGCCTTCGCCGCGCAATACGCGCCATGGCCCGGCGTGCCGTCACGGAACGCACCGATCGACGACACGTTGATGATCGATCCGCCGTCGGCCAGCACCGTCTGCGCGACCTTGCTGGCGAGGAAGACTGCGGTGAAGTTGCGATCGATGACGGAATGCCACACCTCTTCGGACAGGTCGGCGACGGTGCCCATCGGATCGCCCTGCAAGCCGCCGGCGTTGTTGACCCACGTGGTAACCGGACCGAAGGCTGCGACGGCGCGAGCCGCCAGGTTCTCGAGCTCTGCAGCAATAGTGACGTCCGTCGGCACGGCGAGGGCACGCCGTCCGCGGGATTCGATCTCAGCCGCCACGGCTTGCAGCGGTTCCGGCCGACGTCCGGCGATCACGACGTCGGCACCGGCCTCGGCCAGACCCAGCGCCATCGCTCGGCCGATGCCTGTCCCTCCGCCGGTCACAACGGCCACATGGCCGTCCAGTCGGAAGAGATCGAGCACGGAGGACACGGTCGGATCGTATGGGACAAGAGTGCCGTGCGGCACATCCGGCGGTCGGAGCCCAGCCATCAACTAAGGTTGTACCTGTTGCGTGACGATGTTCGTCGGGCAACGGTCGAGTGCAGCGCACTTCGTGCGCATGGTTTCCCCTCTCGGGGTGTTCGCCGTTTCGAACGGCTGGCCAAGCATCAACGGCCAACCGATCCTGAAACTGAGTCGAACAACCATGTCCACCACCCTCGCGAACGAGACGTTCGCGTCCCTCGGCGTGCCCGCCACGCTTGTCACCGCCCTTGCCGAGAACGGCATCAGCGAACCCTTCCCCATCCAGGCGGCCACGCTTCCCGATGCCATGGCCGGCCATGACCTCCTCGGCCGTGGCCGCACCGGCAGCGGCAAGACGCTCGCCTTCGCCATCCCGACAGTGGCATTGCTCGCCGCGTCGACGAACAAGCGGCGCACAAGCCGTCCTCGGGCGCTCGTGCTCGTTCCCACCCGCGAACTGGCCAACCAGGTCAGCGAGGTCTTCCGTCCGCTCGCCAAGGCCGTCGGTCTGCGAATCATGTCGATCTATGGCGGCGTCGGCCAGGGTCCGCAGGTGAACTCGCTCCGCGGTGGCGTCGACATCGTCATCGCCTGTCCCGGGCGCCTCGAAGACCTCATTCAGCAGGGCCACTGCCGTCTTGACGATGTCGAGATCACCGTCCTCGATGAGGCCGACCACATGGCCGACCTCGGATTCCTCCCCGGCGTCCGCCGTCTCCTCGAAGCCACGCCGAGCGACGGCCAGCGTCTCCTCTTCTCCGCAACGCTCGACAACGGTGTCGACATCCTCGTGAAGCGATTCATGAACAAGCCCGTGGTCCACTCGCTCGACCCCGAAGTCTCCCCGGTCACGACGATGACCCACCACGTGTTCGCCGTGACGCGCGACGACAAGCTCGCCGTGGTGCGCGAGCTTGCCTCCGGGCACGACCGTTCGCTGCTGTTCATGCGAACGAAGCACAGTGCGAAGAAGTTGGCCCAGCAACTGACGAAGTCCGGCATCCCGGCTGTCGACCTCCACGGCAACCTCTCGCAGAACGCCCGTGAGCGGAACCTCTCGGCGTTCGCTTCCGGTTCGTGCAAGGTCCTCGTCGCCACCGACATCGCTGCCCGCGGCATCCACGTCGACGACATCGCCCTGGTGATCCACGTCGACCCGCCCACCGAGCACAAGGCGTACCTCCACCGTTCGGGACGCACTGCTCGCGCCGGGGCCGAGGGCATCGTCATCACGATGATGACGCCCGATCAGGTCAGCGATGTGAAGGCGCTCACGAAGGCCGCCCAGATCTCCCCGATCGTGACCCGTGTGGCCCCGGGACATCCGACCACGCTCGAGCTCGCCGGCGAACCCGCTCCCCACGTGGAGCCCGCTCCGATGTCGGACGTCGCCTCGACGCCGAGGATGAGCCAGGGTGCCCGCAACGCCCGCTCCGAGAGCACGATCCGTGCCAACCAGGCCCGCAAGTCGGGGCGTCCGGGTGCGTCGTCCGGCCGCCCGTCGTCGGATCAGTCATGGGGACGCCCCTCGTCCCCTCGCCCGTCGTCCGGGAGTCAGTCTGCCGGCCGTCCCGCGTCGGCCGGTCGACCCTCTTCGGAGCGCAGGAGTGCGAACGCGACCAACGCGTCAGCCGCGGCCACCAACCGTCCGTCGACCCCCTCGGCCGGCAGGACCGCGTCGAACCGGTCGACGCGGCACCGCAACGGCGCATAGGGAAAGCCTGCTGACGTCACCGTCAGCGTGAGCGCCCCGCGCAGAACCACGAGCGCTACCGCGTCCTCGAGTCCGACGGCTTCGCCTTTCGCGAAGCTCCGGACCTCGAGGTGCGGAGTCCGCGAATCCCCCGTGCGCCGAACCATGAGGTTCAGGTCACGAACCGGGCCATCAAGGAGCTCGGCGCGGGTCGGGATATCTCCCGAGAACGACACAGTCTCGAACCCTCGTACCACCGTCGCGCCGGAATCGCCGGTGAACAGACGCATGCCCTTCCCTGCCGCGACAACGAGACTGCGGTCGGTGTCGGGGAGCATCGAAAACGGCCCGTCCTCGTTGACGTCGGCGAGGCTGAGCCGCCACACCCATGCGTCGCTGCTCGGGTGGGCGACGATCTCCTTGGTCGAGCCCCGACCGTTGGCCCACGGCATCAGCGGGTGATCACGCTCGGGTTGCCACCTCATCGACACCAATCCTGCCAGCCGCGGCGTGTGCGGCGGGTCTCGTAGGGTGAGTGCGATGACACTCCGAACGGCGGCTCGTGTGGGCGGAGTCATCGGTCCGGCGATGTTCCTCTTCGGCTGGATCATCAGCGCGCTTCGTACCGACGGATACTCCGTCGTCGAGGACGCGATCAGCCGACTGGCCGCGGTTGGCGCCCCGACACGATGGCTGATGACCGCCGGCTTCGTCGGCTTCACCGTTGGAGTGGCGTTGTATGCATACGGGCTGCGCTCAACGCTGGACGGCCCGGCATGGATCGCCGCGCTGATCGCGTCGATTGCGACGCTCGGTGTCGCCGTCTTTCCGCTCGACCGCTCGAGCGGCGTCGATCTGCTGCACGGCGCATCGGCGTTCACCGGGTACATCGCCCTGTCCGCCCTCCCCCTCTGCGCGGCACCCGAACTGGCTCGCCGGGGACACCCGTTGGCGGCTCGCCTTTCGCAGACCTTCGGCACGATCTCTGCGCTGGCGCTCGCCGCCACCCTGCTCGGCCCGGCACACGGCCTCTTCCAGCGCATCGGAGTCACTGTCGGCGACACGTGGATCGCGGCGTCAGCGCTTTGGCTGCTCGCCGAGTCGGTCCCGCGCGTACCTTTCGGCGGTATCGCTGACCGGTAGATCACGCATCCCGATATCCATAACGTGGTGGCTTGGCAACGACCGCCGGCTACTCCGGAACCCCGCTGCCCAAGAAGCTC
>JANMYF010000327.1:0-43528 GCA_031381685.1 Acidimicrobiia bacterium | reverse complement strand
TTTCGTCTCCATCCAGTCCTGGGTCGCCAGCCGCAAGGCTGAGATCGAGGAGCGTGGCGCCACTGCAGTTGAGTACGGCCTCATGGTCGGACTCATTGCCGTCGCCATCATCGGCGCTGTTTCGTTCCTGTCCAAGAGCGTGAAGACCACGTTCAACCGGGCCGGCAACGAAATGAACAACGTCTCGTCTTCCTGATCCGCATCATCTGACCTGCAACGGGCGGCAAGGACCTCGGTCCTTGCCGCCCGTTTTTGCAACACCGCCCGTTCCTGCAAGACCGCACGACCCGTCTTTTGCCCCACCGCACGAACAGCCCTCTGCTGTCCACACCCGCCGCTTCCCCGGCTCCTTCCCAGAAAGCCCTTCCGATGCTCAAGCTCGCCGTACAGATCCAATCAACGGTCGCCAGCCGCAAAGCCGCTCTCGAAGAGCGTGGTGCCACGGCAGTCGAGTACGGACTCATGGTCGGACTCATCGCCGTCGCCATCATCGGCGCCGTCTCGTTCCTCTCCAAGAGCGTGAAGACGACCTTCAACCGATCCGGCAACGCCATGAACAGCGTCTCGTCGTCCTGAGCTCCGACTTCCACGACCAACTTCGTCCTCTGCCATGCGCCCGTTCGTCCGCCTCCAGAACATGCTGTTCGACCTTCGGTGTCGACAGGAGGAGCGCGGCGCGACGTCGGTCGAGTATGGCCTGATGCTCGGCCTGATCGCCATCGGCTGCATCTCGGCGTTCACGTTCTTCGGGCGAGCGAACCGCGGGGCGTTCAACCGCACGTCGAACGCCATCGACGCAGCCGTCGAAAGCTCCGCCTCCTGACGGTGACCGGCGCTCCGGACCATCCGCAGCGCGAATCACCCACGACTTCCCCATCGAGCTCCGGCTGCTGCCGGAGCTCGATCCGCTTCTTCACCCGTCCCGCCCCACTGGGTCGTGAGACACAGAAAAGCCCGAACCGAGGCTCAAGGGTGCACCGGCATCGGCCGATGCAAACGTCACGGCCACCCCTTGGGAACCGCTCATCCCACCCGCTCCTAGATGGAGACCCTCAGTGAATCGTCGCAAGCTCATCGGTGTCATCGCGTCCGTTGCGGTTGCCCTCGTCGGCACCCTCGTCATCATCCGTTCCTCGAAGTCCAACTCGCCAACGCCCGTAGCGTTGGCAGAGCCGGCAGTCAAGGTACTGAAGGTGGTCAAGCCCGTTCCCAAGGGAACCCCGGCAGACAAGCTCGGTGACGCGGTCCAAGAGGTGAACGTGCCGGCGTCGCAGAAGTCTGCCGGTGCTGCGGAGTCACTGGCTGATCTGACCGGACTCGTGGTGAGCACCGACCTCGTCCCCGACGAACAGGTCATGAAAGCCCGATTCGTCACCGCAGCGGAGCAGCAACGCGCGGAGGTCGCCAACAGCGGTGGCAGCGGGCTGATGGGAGTATGGCTGTCCCTCGAGCCCCTTCGTGCCCTCGGGGGCCGGGTGCAGCCGGGTGACCAGGTCGCCGTCGTCGCCTCTTTCGTGAACGTCCCGTCGAACGGTGGAAACACCGAAGGTGCGGTTCCGGCAACAGCGATCTTGCTCCACAAGGTCCCGGTGCTCGAAGTCGTGGGCGGCGTCGTGCCGGTGGCGGCTCCGACCGACGGAAGCGCCGCTCCGGCAACCGTCGCACCGGTCGCACCGCTGCTGATCAAGCTCGGCGTCACGGCCGGGGAGGCCGAGCGCCTCATCTACGCCATGAACAACGGCTCGCTCTGGTTGACCAGCGAAGCCAATGACGTGCCCGAAGTCGACACCAAGGTCGTCGTCCGTGACAACGTCTACGACCCGGGCGTCCGCCGAAACGAGCTGACGCCTGTCCCGGCGGCCGGAGCGACGGGGAACTCGGGTTCGAATCCGCTGAACACCGATCCGTTTGCGACACCGACCACCGTTGCGCCTGCCGCAGCGGCCGGAACCCCGACGACGAAGGCACCCGCGGCCGGAGCACCGGCAACGAAGGCCCCTGCGGCCGCAGTTGCACCGGCAACGAAGGCACCGGCGCCCGGTGTTGCGGCGACCCCGACAGTGAAGCCGGCTGTGCCGGCGACCGCCGCACCCGTTGCGGCTCCGGCGGTAGGAGCGAAGCAGTGACGAATGTGGATCTTTCCAACACACCCGGCGAGACGGACGCCGAGTTCGTCCTGACCCAACCGGTCGAGACGGTGACGGTGCCCGATTTGACACGGGCAGCCCCGCTTCGCCAGGTCGCCCGTGACGCCGGGGATGTCGCCCTGGTTGCCTCGGTCACGGCCTTCGAGCAGTCCGTCCGCCGCCTCCTCACGGCAAACGGCGGACCGCGGATGCACCGCTGGCCGGCACAGGGTGAAACGCCCGGCATCGAACGGATGGGGATCGCGTTCATCGGTCCCGACCTCGAAGTCGAAGCCATGGCGACGAGAGCCGAACACGTCAACCGGACAAACCCCGGTGTGTACCTCGTCCTCGTCTCCGATCCCCGACCCGGACTGTTCGAACGTGCGCTCCGAGCCGGCGTTCGTGACGTCCTCTCCCCGAGCGCCACCGACGACGCCATCCTCGACGCCCTCGAACGAGGCTTCGAGCACTCCGCCCGCTGGCGCGAGACGACCAACGCCGCCAGCGGCAAGGCAGAGTCGACCAAACGCATCATCACCGTGCTTTCGCCCAAAGGTGGCGTCGGGAAGACGTTTGCATCGACGAACATCGCCATGGCCTTGCACCAACTTGCTCCGGGCCGAGTCGCCTTGATCGATCTCGACCTCCAGTTCGGCGACGTCGCCGGGACTCTTCACCTCAACCCCGAGCACACCGCCGCCGACGCAGCCCGAGTGCTCGGCGGTGCCGAAGCGTCGTCGATCAACTCGATGATGAAGGTGTTCTTGACCCCTCATCCATCAGGTCTGTTCGTCATGTGTGCGCCGGAAGACCCGGCCGACGCCGACGACATCACCTTCGAACAATCGGTGCAGGTCGTCAAGGCGGTGAGCCAAGCCTTCGACTATGTCGTTGTCGACACCTGCGCCGGACTTGATCCGCACGCCCTCTCGGTCGCCGAGATCTCGACCGATCACGTCTTCGTGTGTTCGGTCGACGTGTCGTCGGTACGTTCACTGCGTCGTGAGCTCGACGCCCTCGACCGTCTCGGGATGACCAACCCGACCCGCCACTTCGTCATGAACCGCTTCGACGCACCCGGCGGCGCACGCCCCGAAGACGTGGAGGTCGCGGTCGGTATGCGAGCCCAGATCCAGATCCCTGCTGATCGAAACGTTCTCGCCGCGGCAAACCAGGGTGTGCCGATCACGATCGCCGATCCGAAGGCTGTGATCGCCAAGAAGTTCGTCGGCTTTGCCGAAGGTCTCCTCGGCGTGGAGTCAACGGCACTCGCGGCACCGAAGAAGCAGGCGTTCTGGCGGAGAGGCAAGCTATGAAACTCGGTCAGCGCCTCAAGGCGCAGGACACCAACACGCCCGCTGAGGCCGCTCCGGCCGTCGCCGAAGTGGAACCGAACGAAATGCAGGCGTGGAAGCAGGCGGGCACCGCACCGGTCGCCGCTGCGGCCGTGGCAACGGCTTCACCGCGCCTGGTCGCCGCGGCCCGCAAGGACGACAACCCGAGCAGTTCAGACCCTCTTCAGGCCCTGAAAGAGCGCCTGCACGAACAACTCGTGGAGCGCCTGGGCGCGAAGCTGTTCGACTCTTCGACCGGGGACCGCGACATGCGAGCGACCGTCGTCGACATGATCAGCCAGTTGCTCAGTCAGGAAACGGTCCCGCTCTCGGTCGAGGAACGCCATCAGCTGGTGTCGGAGATCACCGACGACGTTCTCGGTCTCGGTCCGATCGACCGCTTCCTCAAAGACCCGACCGTGTCGGAAATCATGGTGAACGGCTGCACCCCGATCTTCATCGAGCAAAAGGGCAAGCTGACCCGGTCGCAGCACCGCTTCATCTCCCACGAACAACTCCGCCGTGTCATCGAGCGCATCGTCGCGAACGTCGGCCGCCGAATCGACGAGTCGTCGCCAATGGTCGACGCGCGCCTCGCCGATGGTTCCCGCGTCAACGCGGTGATCCCTCCGCTCGCCGTTGACGGCGCCGCGCTCACCATTCGAAAGTTCTCCCGTGATCCGCTCCAGATCCACGATCTCATCGCCAAGGGCTCGCTGACGCCCGAAGCGGCCCAGCTGCTCGCAGCCTGCGTGGCGGGCCACCTGAACATGCTCGTCTCCGGCGGCACCGGCACCGGCAAGACCACGATGCTGAACATCTTGTCCAGCTTCATCCCGGCCGACGAGCGAATCGTCACCATCGAAGACGCGGTCGAGTTGCAGCTTCGCCAGCCGCACATCGTCCGCCTCGAGACCCGCCCGCCGAACATCGAAGGCAAGGGTGCGGTCACCATTCGAGACCTCGTCAAGAACTCCCTCCGTATGCGCCCCGACCGAGTCGTCATCGGCGAGTGTCGTGGCGGCGAGGCACTCGACATGCTCCAGGCCATGAACACCGGTCACGACGGCTCGCTGTCGACCATCCACGCAAACACTCCGCGAGACGGTCTCGCCCGTCTCGAGACCCTCGTGCTGATGGCAGGTTTCGATCTGCCGGCCATGGCCATCCGCCAGCAGATCGCATCTGCCGTCGACGTGTTCGTGCAGATCGCCCGCTTCCGAGACGGTTCGCGTCGCGTCGTGTCGATCACCGAGGTCGAAGGCATGGAAGGGTCGACGATCACACTCTCGGACATCTTCGCCTTCGACCACTCGGCCGGCATCGACAGTTCGGGACGCCATCTCGGCAAACTCAAGCCCACCGGCATCCGGCCGAAGTTCACCGAGAAGCTGGCGGACCACGGGATCTCGCTCCCGCCCGACATCTTCGGCTCGGTCGACGTGTTGAACTACGGAAGGAAGTAGCAGCAATGCAGCGCGCCCGATTCTTTCGAGCGGTCTCCCATGTCGTCCTCGGCCTGATCCTTCTCGCGCTCGCCGTTGCCCCCCAGACTTCCGGGAACGCCGCCGAGGGCCAACTCCGTGCACCGCGATTCGACGTCGTAGCCGTTCTCGACACGTCACTTCGCGATGGGCAGAACGCGAAGAATCTGGAGGATGAGAAGCGCGCCCTCACGAAATATGTGCGCAGCCTTCCGCCCGCCATTCGTGTGTCGATCGTGACTGTCGGCAAGTTCCCGACGGTGATCCGCGACCTCACGAACGAACGTGACGCCACGATCGTCGCCGTAGCCGACCTCACCGCCGACGGTGACGCCGCCCTTCTCGACGGCCTCGTGCTCGCCGCCGATCAGTTCGAGACGATCGCCGAGAGCAAGAAGCAGATCGTCATGTTCACCGACGGAAACGATCAATCGAGTTCGTCCACCATCGATCTGGTCCGGACCCGCTTGCTCAACGATGCGATACGCGTCGACGCGATCACCTTCTCCACGGTGAACGCCAACTCCGCCACGATCGACCTCCTCACCGGATCCACCGGTGGACAGGCAGTCGCAGCGACCGATCTGAAAGGTGTGGTCGATCTCGCCGCCCGCACGACGGAATGGGCTCGGCCGGCCACAGTCGTCATCCCGACACCGCAATCACCGACCAAGAAGCTCCTGTCATCTCCGCTGATCCGTTACCTGCTCATGGGTCTGGTGTTCGTCGCCGTGCTCATGGCGATGCTGAACCTCACCGCACCCGGCCCCGAGAAGCTGAACCTCACCGGGCAGAAGGCGGACAAGAAGGGGGTGAGCACCCCGGTGGCCGGCTTGGCCGAGAAGATGACCCAGGTGGCCGACAAGGCCATCGCCAAGCAAGGACGTACCAAGGGCATCAACGCGTCGCTCGAACGGGCGGGGATCATTCTCCGGCCAGGTGAGTTCGTCGTCTTGGTGCTCGCCCTTGGAATGGCCTTCGGTGCTGTCGCCGTTCTGAAGTTCGGTCTCGCCATCGGTGCACCCGTCGGGATCTTCGGCACGCTGATCGGCGGCAAGGTCTTCCTCGCTCAGAAGATCAAGAAGCGCGCCAACGCGTTCGGCGAGCAGCTGAGCGACACCTTGCAGCTGCTCTCCTCGAGTCTTCGCGCAGGTCAGTCGATGATGCAGGCCCTCGACTCGGTTTCCAAGGAAGGCGATCCGCCTGCCAGTGAGGAGTTTCGGCGAGTGATCGTCGAGGCCCGACTCGGCCGTGACGTGGTCGACGCCATGAAGGCAATGGCGGATCGAGTGCAGTCCGAGGATTTCGGCTGGGTTGTCCCGGCCATCGAGATCAACCGCGAAGTCGGTGGCGACTTGGCCGAAGTGCTCGACACGGTCGCCAAGACGATCCGTGACCGCGCCGACCTCCGTCGCCAGGTCAAGACGCTCTCGGCGGAAGGCCGGTTCTCCGCCTTCGTGCTGCTCGGACTCCCGGTGGCGATCACCGCGATCATTCGCACCAGCAACCCGGAGTACATCTCGGCGCTCGGCCACGGGAAAGGCCTCTACATGGCCGGTGGCGCCATCGCCTTGATGGTCATCGGCGCCGTGTGGCTCATGAAGCTCTGCAAGATCGAGTTCTAGGAACGGAAGGACCAAGACCATGAACCTTCCTCTCGTCATCGGCGCGGTGTGCGCCATGGGGGCCGTTCCCATCCTCGTGTGGACGTTCCTCTCCGACTCCTCCGCGTCGACCGTGTCGGCGTCGGAACTCGTCGGCAAGCGCAAGGGAGATCCGATGGATCTCCGCAGCCAGATCCTGAAGCACTCGGCCAGAGACCGCGCCCTCGCCCCGTTCCTTTCGAAGGTGATGAAGCTCATGCGCCGTCTCACCCCGAAGGGGTGGACGGAGCAGATGGAACAGCGCATCGCCATGGCGGGGCTGAACCAGAAGTGGAGCGCCGAGCGTGTGCTGATGATCAAGGCAATCGGCCTGGTCGTCGGCGGACTCTACGGATTCAAGAACCTGGCCGGCGGCATCGACGGCATCAAGGGCCTGCTCATGGTGGTCGCACCCGCACCGTTCGGGTTCTTCCTGCCCGACATCCTCATCAAGAACAACGCCGACAAGCGCCAGAAGCAGATCCAGCTACAGCTTCCGGACTTCCTCGACCAGATCACCGTTGGCGTGGAGGCCGGACTCGGTCTCGACGCCGCGATGGCCCGCACCGCGAAGTCCAACGACGGGCCGCTCGCCGAAGAGTTTCGCCGGACGCTCCAGCACGTGCAGGCCGGCCTGTCCCGCGGCGAAGCACTGCGCGGGCTGGCGAACCGCAACAAGGTGGTTGAACTCCGCCAGTTCGTGGCGTCGATCCTCCAAGCCGAACAGTTCGGTATCCCCATGGCCCAGGTGTTGCGGGTCCAGGCCGGCGAGCAGCGGCGCAAACGCCGTCAGCGCGCCGAGGAGAAGGCCATGAAGCTCCCGGTCAAGGTGCTCTTCCCACTGGTGCTGTGCATCCTCCCCGCCCTTTTCGTGGTGCTCATCGGCCCCGCCGCCCTCTCCATCATGGACGCCGGCCTCACAGCCAAGTAACCCGACAGCCCAGAGGCCCATGCGCGTGGGAGAGAGATTGCCCCCATTTCTTGGGGCTGAACGCCTCCCAGCGCTACTCGGAGGTGTTCAGCAGCAACGACTGGCCGCGGCGGGTTTCGGCGCTACGACTTCTTCGTGGTGCTGCTCGACGGTTTGGACGTGGTCGGCTTCTTCGTCGTCGACGCCTCCGAATCGCCCGAACCGGCGGCTGCGGTTGTCGTCGGCACTTGCCCCGGAATCGGCGGCACGCCTTCTGACGTCGTGTACAACGTCACGCTCGTTCCGCGTTTGACGGTGGACCGACGAACCGGCCGGGTGAAGAGCACGGGCTGGTCCGGCGCACCGACCGTTGAGCCGATCTTCAGTCCCGCCGCACGAAGTGCCGCCGCCGCGTCGACCGGGCTCATGTTGATCACGTTGGGCACGACGACCGTCGCCGGTCCCCGAGAGACGAGGAGCTTGATCGGCGCATCCGCCGCCACCTCGGTTCCCGATTTCGGACTCGTCCCCACGACGAGTCCCTTTGGTGTGTTGTCGGCGAACATCTCGACGACCGTCACGTCGAGCTTCGGTGGAAGCGCGGCACGCGCGTCCTTGGGCGAGAGCCCGTTCACCTTCGGCAGGACGACGGTCGGCGGACCGCTGGAGATCACGAGGGTGATCGCGGTGCCAGGTGGCTGTGCTCCTCGGGGTGTCCACGAGATCACCGTGCCTTCGGGAACGATCTCGCTCGGCTCGATTCGCGCTGGACTCGTCAGCGCGAGATTCGCCGATCGGAGCACGGCCGTCGCCTGATCGAGGGTGAGCCCTTCGAGCGAAGGGACGGTGACGGGCTCTCGGCCCTTCGAGAGGGTCAGGGTGACTCTCGCGCCCTTCTTCAACCGCAGCGGCGGCGCCGGATCCTGAGAGATGACACGGCCCGCGGGGACCTTCTCGTCATAGACGGCGGCGTCCGTCGCAACGGCAAGGCGCTCGGCTTCGATCGCCTGCGTGGCGGCCTCGAGCGTCATCTGCTCGACCCGCGGAACATCGCGCAATTCGGGCCGTCGGGACCACAGGATCGCCCCGACGAGTCCTGCGACCACCGTGATCAACACCAACGACGCGACGAGGGTGGACAGCCGCCGACGAGGTTCACGCTCCGGCCCCACCGGCTCCCGTTCGATCCGGCGTCGGACACCTGGAGCCACACGCGCCGCATCGCGTTGATCGGCCTCGACCGGCTGGCTCGGCTCGACCTCCTTCGCCGCAGATTCGCCACCCCTGCTGTTGGACCGGGGCGGGATCGTCTCGTCATCGAACAGCGCCTGGTCGAACACCCCAGCCGTTGAGTCGCCCGCTTCGCGCCCATCACGTTCCGCGGGGCGCGCTGCCCGGGCCCGCTCGGGCACGTCGGGAGAGGCAACGAGCACGCGGGTCGGATCCCGGCCGTCGAGCAATCGCCCGCGTTGGAGTACCCGTGACCCGTCGAGTGGCAACGGTTCGAGGGCGGGGAGGCGCCGGGCGATCTCCTCGAGCTCACGGACGAAGGTCGCGGCGTCGATCCGCTGCGCAGGGTCGCGTGTGCCGGCCGCATTGATCACGACGCCGAGCTCACCCATGATCTCGGGGGCGCGGAGATCCTCGACCGTTCGAGCGAACGCCGTGCTTTGCCAATTGTCACGCGAGAACGGCACGACGCCGGTGACAGACTCGACGAGCACGAGAGCCAGGGCGTACACATCGGACTTGTCTGTCGCGTTCCCGACGACCTGTTCCGGCGCGAGATAGCGCATGGTCCCGATCGGAGCAGAGTCCGCTTCCGTACGAGCCGCTTCCGCCTTGGCCCGCGCGAGACCGAAATCGGCAACGTGAGCACGTTGGTCATCGGTGAAGAGCAGGTTGGCCGGCTTGATGTCGCGGTGCACGTAACCCCGGGCATGGGCAAACGCAAGGCCGCGGGCGGCGTCGAGGCCGAGCCGGGCGGCTTGCGACGGGGTGAGGCGATAACCCTGGTCGAGCAGGTTCCGCAGACTGCCACCTTCCAGGTAGTTCGTGACCAGGTAGGGCGGCTCACCCAGCGCGTTCGCGCCGTCGTTGAAGTCATGGACTGTGACGATGTTCGGATGCGTGAGCTGGCCGAGGGCCTCTGCTTCGATGCGGAACCGGCGGAGGAACTCGGGATCTTCGGCAAGCGAGGCGTGCAACACCTTCACCGCGACCTGGCGTGCGATCTGGACATCGTGGGCCAGGTAGACCCGTGCCGAGGAGCCGGTGCCGAGCAGCGCGAGGAGACGGTAGCGCTCGTTGAGAGCGCGGCCGACCAAATCTCCATCGAAGCCGGACACACACTGAGGGTAGTTCTGGATCTCTGGGAAACTGGGGAAATGGTCAAGCAGCAGGGCGCCGACGCGTTGAATTCGAGAATGCCGAACGCGGAGTCCGCCGGGACGAAACGCTTCGGCAGTCGCCGCGAAGTCCTCGGCCGACTAGGTGTCGCGCTCGCCGTCGCGTTCGCGTTGTGGCTCCTCGTGTCGGGGCTCAACGAAAACAAGCCGACACCCGAGCGGGCCGGTTTCCCTACCGGTCTGGAGTCCGTGAGTCCGGCCAACCTCGCCACGAACGTCCCCTCCCAAGCCACCATCGTCGCGGACCTCGAGTTCGGCCAAACCGGCGTCCTCGTGATCAACAGCCGCGAGATTCCCCTCGACCAACTCGACTACGAACGGGCGACCGGCACCCTCTCGTTCACGCCTGGCGCCGACCGCGAGTTCGACAAACTCCCGGGCAGTGATGTGAGCGCGGCCGTGATCTTCTGGCCCGAACAGGGCGAACGCGAGACCGATGCGAGCGAGTTCGCATGGACGTTCAAGGTCTCGTGACTGTCGCCATGACGAACGAGACCTCTGCTCCCCTCTCCGGCGCTTCCGACGAGACCGTCGAAGACTTCACGGCACGCGCCACCCGCTGGCTCGAACGCCATCGAGGCGCCGCCCCTCCGGATTACGGAGCGATCTGCCCTCCGGATCTGATCGAGCGAGGTCGGCAATGGCAGCGGCAGCTCTTCGCCGAAGGGTTCGCCGGGATCGACTGGCCGCTCGAGTTCGGCGGGCTCGGACTCAGCCCGACGCATCGCGGCGCGTGGGTTCGTGCCTGCGCCCTCGCCGGGGTTCCCCCGTTTCTCAATATGGTCGGCACGGTTTTGGCCGGCGGCTCGACGATGCTCTTCGGCACCCCGGAACAGAAGGCGGAGCACCTTCGTCCGATACTGGCGGCCGAGCACACGTGGTGCCAGCTCTTCTCCGAACCGGGCGCGGGATCCGACCTTGCCAGTCTCTCGACGAAGGCGGAACTCGACGGAGACGAGTGGGTCATCACCGGGCAGAAGGTTTGGTGTTCGGGTGGCCGCTACTCCGACCGAGGGATCCTCCTCGCCCGCACCGACCAGAACGCCCCGAAGCACAAGGGCATCTCGTTCTTCCTCTTCGACATGACGCCCCCCGGCGTCGATGTCCGGCCGCTCCGTCAGATGACGGGAGAAGCCGAGTTCGACGAGGTGTTCCTCGACGAGGTTCGCATCCCGGCCACGTCGTTGCTCGGCCCACTCCATGGCGGATGGAACGTCGCCATGGCGACCCTCACCAACGAACGGGGTTCGATCGGCTCCGCCGCAATCAGCCTGACGCGTCGAATGGACAAGCTCGCCGAAACACTTCGCCGCGAGGCCGGTGACGACGTCGACGGGGCAACACGTGATGCTCTCGTCCAGATCGTCACCCGCGGTAGGGTCCTGGCAATGCTCGGTGCCCGGCAGGGGCCGGTGGCGTCGACAGCGGCGTCACTCGGCAAGCTGGGCATCACCGAGCTCATGTTCGAGTCGGCGGAGGCCCGCACATCGCTCGCCGGCGCCGCGGCGATGCTGCAGGACAACGAGGCGGCACGATCGCTGATCGCCGCGCCGGGAGCCAGGATCGCCGGAGGTTCAAGCCAGATCCAGCGCAACCTCATCGGCGAGCGGCTGCTCGGCCTTCCGGCGGAACCACGGCCGTCCTGACCGCCCGACGCGCCTCAAGGTTGCGCTGCGGTAGGTCGATAGACCTACCCGTGACGTCGACATCTTTCGGATCACGCCTCGGGGCGATCGCGCTCTCGCACCATCTCCCGCACGAGCACGACCGCTGCGTGATGATCGGCACTCGCCACGTGTGCCGTCGATGCCTCGTTCTGTATCCGATCGCCTTCGCCGTGATGTTCCTCACGCTCGGCTCGTCCGGCTGGCCGAAAGGCCTCGACCCCGTTCTGCTCTTGATCCTCCCCGTTCCTGTTGCCATCGAGTACATCGCCGAACAGCTCGGCGGCCTCCGCTACGACGCCCGCCGCCAGATGCTCTTCACCATGGTCGCCGCTCCTGCTCTCGGAACCGGACTCGCCCGCCACATCGTCACGCCGTTCGAGTTCTGGTTCGTCGCGATGGTCGGTGTGCACGGTGGGGCGTGCGGAGTTGCTCACCTCTTTGCGTCGTCGCGCAAGGCACGGGCCGAGCAGCGGTTACGGATCTCCGAGGCAGAATCCGATCCGGTTCTGGAAGGCTTCGGTTCAGCCGAGGAATTCCGCCGTTACCTCGACGCCCGCGCAGCATCCTGAGCGACCGCCGTCATCGGTCGTCACGCTGACGGCAGCACTCCCGTTTCGAGCAGTCGAACGAACGCCTCCTGGTCGAGCGTCGGAACGCCGAACTCCGCGGCCTTCGCCACTTTCGCCGCGCCCGGTTCGTCGCCGATGACGACCGCGGTGGTCTTCTTCGAGACGCTCCCCGGCGATTTCCCACCACGCGAGGTGATCGCCTCCTCGGCGCTTTCGCGGGTGAAACCGACGAGCGAGCCCGTGACGACGATCGACATCCCGACGAGGTTCTGGGCGAGCGCAGGCGGCGGAGGGCCGGCGAAGTTGACGCCGGCCGAACGGAGCCGTTCGACGACCGCGCGGTTCGCGTCGTTGTCGAACCATTCGGCGACAGAGTTGGCGATCACTGCGCCCACGCCGTCGACCGCGGCGATCTCCGCCGCAGAGGCTGCCGCCAATGCATCGAGCGAGCCGAAGGCTTTGGCCAAGACGTGGCCCATCGTCCCACCGACGTGGCGGATGTTCAGACCGACGAGCAGGTTTCCGAGCGGCCGCGACTTGGACCCCTCGATCGCATCGAGAAGGTTCTGGACGGAGACACCGCCGAAGCCTTCGATCCGACGGAGCTCGTCGACCCGACCGGCGAGCGAATAGATGTCGGCGACGTCGTTGATGAGCTTGGCGTCGAGGAGGGTCGACACCGTCTTCTCGCCGAAGCCCTCGATGTCCATCGCGCCCCGCGAACCGAAGTGCACGAGACGCGCCCACTGCTGGAACGGACAACGAGGTTCCACGCAACGAGTGTCCGACTCACCCTCTGGCCGCTCGAGCGTGGACTTCAGATCGCACGGACACAGCGTCGGGAACTCCCAGATCGGGAGTCCTTCGGGACGCAGCGCGAGCACGGGGCCGACAACTTCCGGGATCACATCCCCGGCCTTTCGCACGGTGACGGTGTCACCGGGGCGCACGTCCTTGATGCGCACCTGATCCTGGTTGTGGAGCGTGGCCATCGAGACGGTCGAGCCGCCGACGAAGACCGGTTCCAGTACCGCGAAGGGCGTGGCTCGGCCGGTGCGACCCACCGACACCTCGATGGACCGCAGCAGGGTGGTCCGCTCCTCCGGCGGGAACTTGAACGCCGTGGCCCACCGGGGGGCCTTCGACGTGCTCCCGAGCTCGCGCCGCAAGGCGAGGTCATCGATCTTCACGACGACTCCGTCGATCTCGTACGGAAGGTCGTGGCGATGCTGCGTCCAGTGCGCGCAGTAGTCGGCGACCTCGTCGAGAGTGTCCACCACCCGAATCTCCGGACTCACCGGGAATCCGCAGTTGGCGAGGAAGGTCAGCGTCTCGCTATGCGCGCTGAACTTTGGCCCGCCTTCGATCGCGCCGAGTTGGTAGGAGAGGAAACTGAGCTCGCGTCCCGCAGTGACGGCCGGATCCTTCTGCCGCAACGAGCCCGCGGCCGAGTTGCGCGGGTTGACGAAAAGCGCTTCTCCTGCCTCCGCTCTCCGCCGGTTCAGTGCGGCAAAGGCCTCCGTCGGCATGAAGACTTCACCGCGGACCTCCAGCAACGACGGGACCGCACCGAGCAGCGCGCCATCCTGGGTGACGGGGACGAGCCGCTTTGGTATCGCCGGGATCGTGCGGACGTTCTCGGTGACGTCCTCCCCGACGCGGCCGTCACCACGTGTCGCGGCTCGGGCGAACACGCCATCGCGATACAGCAGCGACATCGCGAGACCGTCAACCTTCAGCTCACAGACGAAACGTGGTGAAGAGTCGTCGCCAAGGAGCTTGGCATTCCTCGCGCCCCACCCGCGGAGCTCGTCGACATCGAAGACGTTGTCGAGCGACATCATCGGTTGCAGGTGCTCGACCTCGGCGAAGGTCGTCATCACCGGGATGCCTCGTACCGTTTGCGTCGGCGAATCGGGCGTGACGAGATCCGGATGAAGTGCCTCGATGCGACGAAGCTCGACGAGCAGAGCGTCGTAGTCGCCGTCGCTGATCGTCGGCGCGTCGAGCTCGTAGTAGCGACGGTCGTGCTCGCCGATTTCTCGGCGGAGATCGTCAGCTCTCGCTCGCGCCTCGTCCAGGTCCATCGGGCGAAGGTAACGCACCCAGGGTGGGTCGGTGGTCAGGACAGCAGGCCCCGGCGCCGGTCGCTGGTCCGCTCGGCCCGAACGTGGGTAAGGATGGATGGCGATGTCCGGCCCGATCAGCAGCACCGCCCCCTCACCATCGGAGCGACCGGCGACAGCGTCGGACGTCGGGCGAACCGCCGCACCGTTCGAACGTGTCGCGCCGCACCTGATGCGCGTTGCATGGGCCGCGTTGATCATCGGTGGGTTGCTGCTCGGTCGGGCAGTCGACGGGCGGAGTACGGCGGTCACGATCGTCAGCCAGGTTCTGTGGTGGACGACGTGGGGGGTTGGCCTCGTCGCCGTGCTTGTCTGGCACCCGGCCGGGCTGGTGTTCCTCCGCTGCGCATCGCCCGGCGCCGTCGCCGCCACGACCTGGGCGGTCACGCAGACCGGAAGCGACGCCCTTGCCCTCCGGGTCCTCGCCCTCGCGGTCGCCGCCGTCGCGTTCCTCACCACGCAGTGGAGCGAGGTCGGCCACCTCTGCGTCAACGGTCCGGCCTACCCCAACGAGCGCCGGTTCCTGCTTCGGCCCGCCGCCACCCTGATGGTCGGTCCCCTGCCCGTGTTCGGCGCACTGACCGGGGCGGGCGCTGTCGTCGGTCCGCTGTTGCTCGCGTCGCGGCAATGGGTCGCCGGACTGGCCGCAACCGCCGTCGGCATCGCGTTCGTGCGCGTGCTCGGCAAGGCGCTCTATGCCCAAGCCCGTCGATTCGTGGTGTTCGTGCCGGCCGGGTTCGTGCTCCACGACGAGTTCGTCGTCCGCGACCCGGTGCTCTTCCAACGCCGGATCGTCGAGCAACTCCGCGCCGCTCCGGCGCAATCGGACTCGCTCGACCTCACCAACGGTGCGGCCGGACTCGCCGTCGAGGTACTGCTGACGGAGAAAGCGGAGATCGTTCGGGTGACGTCTCGCCGGACCTCGGAAACGGGGAGCACCGCCCGATTCCTGTTCGTGCCGACACTCCCCGGCCGGCTGCTCGCCGAGGCTCGCTCCCGGCGCCTGACGCGGTGACAAGGACAAACGACCTGCGTCGAGCGTGACCTAATCCCGCGTGGCGATCCCGCCGGCGACGACGACATCGGATGCCGCGCTCTCGCCTTCGACAGTCGCGTAGAGCACCACGCTCTGGCCGGGCGCGACCCTCGTCTGCGGTTCGGCGAAGGTGACCACCAGTCGGTCACCGATGAGTTCCGCCGTGCAGGCCTCGGGCCGCCCATGGGCCGAGCTCTGCACACGAAGCGTGCCGCCCAGGATCTCCCGGCCGAGCGGGAGCGTGACCGTGTGGAGCGTGACCCCTTCGCGCCGCAGCGCCTCGCGATCGCCCACGGTGACCACCGCGTTCGCGACGTCGATGTCGACGACGTATCGGCGATCGGCGGCGCCGCTCAGACCGAGGTTGCGACGCTGTCCGATCGTGACGAGTTCGACCGCGTCAGTTCGGCCGACCTCGGCCCCGTCCGCATCGACGATCCTGCCCGGACGCAGCGCAATCCGGTCACCGAGGAACACCCGACGACCGCCGCCGGTCTCGGCAATGAAGCAGACCTCCATGCTCTCGGCCTTCTCGGCCGTTCGCAGACCCATGGCCGATGCCTTGGCCCGCACCTCGGTCTTCGTCAGATCACCGACGGGGAAGAGCGTCCGCGCGAGCACGTCTTGACCGAGCATGTGAACCACGTAGCTCTGGTCCTTCGCGTCGTCGAACCCGCGACCCACGGCGAACCGGCCATCGCGCATGGTGATGCGACGGACATGATGGCCGGTGGCAATGGCCTCGAAGCCGAGCTGGGTCGCCCGATGGAGCAGACGATCGAACTTGAGGAATCGATTGCACTCCACACACGGATTGGGCGTTTCCCCGATGCTATGTGCGCGTACATATGGGTCGACGACGTTGGCGTTGAACTCCTCGCCGAAGTTGAACACGTAGTGGCGGATGCCGAGCTGCTGGGCGACCCGGCGGGCGTCGTCGACATCAGCGACCGAGCAGCAACCCGAGTCGGAGTCTCCGCCCCAGAGCTTGAGCGTGACACCGGCGATCTCGTGCCCTTGCTCCTGCAGAAGCGCCGCGGCCACCGTGGAATCGACACCACCGGAGAGGGCGACGAGGACCTTCACCGGGTGCCGCCGCGGAGCTGGTGGAGCACACCGGGCAAGACGCCCAGAACGGCGTCGACGTCGTCGTCGGTCGAGGCCGAGCCGAGCGTGAGCCGCAGCGCCCCGCCAGCCCGTTCCTTCTCCACGCCCATGGCGAGCAGCACAGGGGACACGTGGAGTGCGCCGCTCGCGCAGGCCGAACCCGCAGAGGCGGCGATGCCGGCCTCGTTGAGCAGAACGAGCACGGCCTCGCTCTCGACGCCATCGATGGTGAGGTGGGCGTTGCCAGCCACCTTCACCGAACGATCGGCGACGGTCTCGGTGCAGCCGTGAACGGCTTCGAGCAGACCGTCGACAAGGCGATCGCGGAGCCGCGCCACGCGCTCGATGGTCGCTGCCCGCGTGGCATCGGTGATCTCGGCGGCGACCGCCATGCCGACGATGCCGGCAACGTTCTGCGTACCGCTCCGTCGCTCGCGCTCTTGGCCCCCACCGTGCAAGAGGGGCGTGATCGACCGTCCCTCGCGGACCGTGAGGACGCCCACGCCCTTGGGTCCGCCGAACTTGTGGGCGGAGAGCGCGACGAAGTCGGAGAGGGCCGTAATCGGCCGGAGATCGAGCCAGACGGGAGCCTGCACCGCATCGACCACGAGCGTGGCGTTCGGGTGGGCGTCGAGGAGCCCGGCGACCTCGGCGAGCGGCTGCACGGTGCCGACCTCGTTGTTGACCGCCATCACGGCCACGATCACGGGGCGATCACCGAGACGATTGATCACAGCGGCGGTGGCGTCGAGATCGAGAATGCCCGACGACGTGACCGGAAGAGTCTCGTGATCGGCCTGCCCGGTGGCCGCGAGCCACTCCGCTGTCACGCGCACGGCATCGTGCTCGATGGCACTCGTGAGAAGCGTCGGACGGCGCGAGAGGTCGCCGAGGTTCCCCCGGAGCGCGAGGTTCAGCGATTCGGTTCCACCGCCGGTGAAGACGAGTTCACGCGCCCGAGAGCCCACGAACGATGCAACCGTGTCGCGGGCATCCTCGAGAGCGGCCCGCGCCTCGGCAGAGATGTCGTGCACGCCCGAAGGATTGCCGTAGGACCCGCGCAACACCGTGACCATGGCGTCGATGGCGGCGGGGTGGAGCGGGGTTGTGGCTGCGTGATCGAGATAGTGCATCTTTGTCCGTTCGTTCCGGCGACCGGTAGCGGAGCAGCGTGGTTCACCGAGTGCGGGGGATCCGTTCCGGCGACCGTGCGAGTGCTCGGGTGACGGTGCAAACACCAGCGTAGGACCAGGGGTCCGCTAGCCTGGACAGCCAAATGAGTCAACTCCGACTTGATCCTCTGACCGGCCGATGGGTCGCGATCAACGCCGAACGACGTCAACGCCCCAACGAGTTCCAGTCCCGCCGACTCGACGTCGAGACCGATCCCGGCCGCCCGTGTCCCTTCTGCCCGGGTCGCGCCGAAACCGAGCCACCCACGCTGGTGACGCCGGGCGCCGACGGGAGCTGGCGTGTTCTGGTCGTTCCGAACCTCTACCCGGCCTTTGAGGGCCGCGACCCGATGGTCGTCGAGCACCTCGGACCGATCTTCACCCAGGCTGACGCGTCCGGGATGCACGAGGTGCTCGTGGTGCACCCGTCGCACGACTCGTCGTGGGCCGATGTGGACGACGAGCAGGCGGAATACGTGATGGCGGCCATCGCTGCCCGCGCCGAGGCCCACTCGACGATGCCGGAGCTCCGCTACAGCCAGGCCATCGTCAACTATGGCCGCGAAGCCGGCGCGTCGCTCGTTCACCCGCATGGGCAACTCCTCGGGCTTCCGTTCGTTCCGGGCGAGATCGTGGGCGAACAGCTCGGATTCGACCGGTTCTCGGGTGCCTGCCTGCTGTGCACCACGATCGAAGCCGAGCTCGACGCCGGCGCCCGCATCGTCTACGCCGACGATCGGGTCGTCGTCATCTGCCCGTACTGGAGCGGCACGCCGTTCGAGATGCTGGCCATCCCCCGCTGCCACAACGGTCATCTCCACACCGCAGAGCTGGCCGACCTCACTGCCGTCGGCATCGGCCTGCGCAACGGACTGGCGGCACTTCGCAGCGGCCTCGGCGACGTCGCCTACAACATCGTGTTCCACTCGGCTCCGTACCGGGCGCAGGGCACCTTCCACTGGCACGCCCACGTGTATCCGAAGGTGACTACCCGCGCCGGCTTCGAGCTCGGTACGGGTGTGCTCATCAACGTTGTACCTCCCGAAGACGCCGCGGCGCTCCTCGGGACCGCCCGCGTCTGATCCTCAGCGCAGTAAGCCCGCTCGGGCCTTCTCGAGGTTCTTCGTAGCCTCCCGAATCGTAAGCGCGCTGAGCTCGGCCCGATGTGCCGAAACGAATCGGTCGACGGCGTCAGGATTACGCCACGCGTAGTCGCGCAGCGCCCAGCCGATGGCCTTGCGGATGAAGAACTGGCGCTCGTCGGCACGGGCCAGGCACATCCGGAAGAGACGCGCTTCGTCGGTTTCGGTCCGACGGCCCAGCTGATGGAGAATCGCCACTCGCGCGACCCAGAAATCGGGGTCGACGACCCAGCGGTCCATCTCTCCGGCGAGGTCCGGATGGGCAGCGACGAGGTTGGCGGCGCATGCTGCGAGACCGTCGACGGTGTCCCACCACGAACGGCTCCGCACGAGCTCCTCGATGAGCGGGAGCAGTGTTGCCGGTCCCTTTCGCGACGCCCGCTCCAGCCAGTCGACGGCGACGTAGGCAAACTCGCGCTCCGGCTCCCGCCAGAGCTCCCGGGCGATCTCGGGAAGCTCGTCGATCGGAGGCTGCCCCAGGTCGCGGACCGCCGCCCGTCGCACCGGGGCGGACACACCGAGGAACGGTGCGATTCCCTTCATGTACGCCGCCATCGCTGCGGACCGGGTCGGGTCGGCGACGGCGGAGAGAGCCGAGCGGACCCGGCGGACCCGGTTCATCCGCCGACGACGGGCTCGACGGGCAATCGGTCGGCCGCCAGACGGGCCCGTTCGGCACGGAGATCGGGGATGAGGATCATCGAGCCGAGCAGGATCATCACTGCGCAGAGGCTGCCGACGCTGCGCGGGCTCACGTTGTGATCGAGCAGCCAGAGCCCGACGAACGGTGCGATGACACCTCGCACTCCGGTGGAGAACGTGTGCAGTGACGAGTAATCAGCGAGATGCTCCGGTGGCGCGAGACGGCTCGTCCACAGCGCCCACATCACGTCGCCTCCCGCCGCCGCGATACCGAACACCACGGCGCCGAGGACGAGACCGGTCATCGACGTTCCGGCGAAGAACACGACGATGCTCGCGGCGAACCCGATGTTGACGAGGATCCGGGCGACGAAGAATGGAAGGTGGTCGAAGACCCAGCCGTACCCCGGGGCGAGCAGGAGACGCAGCACCGCCGGGATGGTGATCGTCAGCGCGCCGATGGTCGAGGAACTCGCATCCACGCCGTATCTCGGGTCGGCCAAGAACTCAACCCGAAGCGGGATCATCATCAGGTTGGCGAAGCCCATGAGCATCCAGGACGAGAGCGTGAGACGCAGCGTCCGGTCGGTTCGCAGGAGGGCCCAACGACGGGCCCAGGGGTGTTCACGCCCGTCGTCACCAAGTGGAGCATGAGGCCGAAGCGCCGGCCCGCCGAAGGTGCGCATGCACGCCGCCGACCCGAACAGCGCGGCGAGCAACAGCACCTGCGCCCATCGCCACGTTGCGGCATCGCGTCCGAGCAAACGCCCGACGCCGATGGCCACGAGTCCCGAGCAGGCGAACTTCGCGGCGATCGTCAGCGACAGCAGCCGACCCCGCCGATCGGCGGGGAACTGGTCGGTGTAGATCGTCTGGAGGAGCGCCCACTGTGCACCGGTCGACGTGAGGGCGACCAGACATCCGATCACGAATACTGCGGGGTGCGGCCACAGCAGCGGAGCGATCACTCCCAGGGAGCCGACCACAAGCATGCGAGCGGCGGCGTCGCCGGGCGACATACCTCGGCGCGTCGCGTGGGTGAGGGCAACGGGAGCGAACAGGAGACCGACCTGGGCTCCGGCGACGATCGCCGCCTTCCAACCGGTCGACAGATCGAAGTGCCGAAGGGCGATCAGCAGAAGGAACGTGGAGCCGAAGGCCTCGATCGTGCCGGCCGGAAGGGCCCGGACCAACTCGATCCGAAAGGACCGGCGAACCGCCTCGGTGCTCGGCGCCGACGGAACCGCCGTCATCCGAGTTCTACCGTCTGCCACGAGACGGACAGTGTACGACCGCAGGATCGGCCGCTCGTTGTCACCGGAATCGCCGCCGGTTCGCTGAGGCCGCCAAGGACGGCAAAACTGGTCGTCGTGTCCGATACCGAAACTTCCCGCACATCCAAAGCCGTCGTCCTCGGAGGCGGAGGCGCCACCGGAGTTGCCTGGCTCGCCGGCGTGCTCCACGGGCTCTTCGATGAGGGCGTCGACCTGCGAAGCACCGACCTCGTCGTCGGCACGTCGGCAGGATCGGTCGTCGGCTCGTGGCTCGCGACCGGTGTGCCGTTCGAGGATCTCGAGGCCCGGGTGCTGAACGACACGGGCGTCCTTGCCGCAGAGGCCATGTCCGCGATCGACGTGATGGCGCTGATGAAAGTGTTCACCCTGTGGGACAAGCTCCCCGACGCCACACCGGCGTCGTTGGCCCTGGTCGGCGAAGAGGCCAAACTGGCGAAGACGATCAGCCTGGCCCGGTTCCGAGAACTGGTCGACCTGGAACTCCCCGCAATCTGGCCGAGCACCAAGTTCCTCGCCACCGCGGTCGACGCCGACTCCGGCGAGTTCGTCGTGCTGAGCGCGGCAACCGGTGTTCCCTTGGCCGACGCCGTCGCCTCGAGCATCTGCGTCCCGGGGATCTTCCCGCCGGTTCCGGTTGGCGGGCGACTCCTCCTCGACGGCGGTCTGCGTTCCGGCACGAGCGCCGACCTTGCTGCCGGCTACGACAGCATCATCGTCATCGCCCCGATCGGTTCGCGCACCGACGGCATGGACCCGCTCGCTGGTCGCATGGCCGCTGCCGAAGTGCGCGAACTCGAAGCGGCCGGCGCCACGTGCACGCTGCTGTTCCCGGACGACGCCGCCAACGATGTGATCGGCATCAACCGCATGGACGCAACGATCTCCGCCGCGGTCTTCGCCGAAGGGCGCCGCCAGGGCCGCGCGCTCGCTTCGCGGATCACCTGGCCGTAGCCCCGGGCGCCACGCCGCTCGCGGGGCGTCACGCTCAAGAAGGTGGGGTTGCCGACCGATAGCAGGGCGACGCCGCTACGATCGATCGGCCGCATCCGAGTGGCTCCTCCTGATGACCAACCCCGACGTTTCCCCGCCGTTCGGCCTTCGACTCGGCACGGAAGGTTCGCCGACCACGATCGCCGTTCCGACCGGGCCGTACGCTACGTCTGTCGAGCTCTGCCTCTTCGACTCCGACGCGCCGAACGCCGTGGAGACACGCATCCCGTTGACGAACCGGTTGGGCGCGGCATGGTGGGAGGTCCTGGCGCCCGGACTCGTCACCGACGGCACCCTCTACGGCATCCGCGTGAGCGGCGATGGCCACAACGAGGCGAAGCTCCTACAGGACCCCTGGGCGCTGGCGTACTCCGGGTCGGTGGACTGGATGAGCGAGCCGGGTGTCCATTCGTATCCTGACCCGGGCGACAACGCACCGTTCACCATGCGCGGGGTTGCCGTCGACGGCCGGTTCGACTGGGGCGTCGATGTGCGGCCCAACACCCCCTGGACCGACACCGTCATCTATGAGGTGCACGTGAAGGGCGCCACGATGACCCACCCCCACGTGCCCGAGGAGCTGCGGGGGACCTACGCCGGTTTCTGCCATCCGGCGTTCGTGGACCATCTGGTCGGCCTCGGGGTCACGGCGGTCGAGCTCCTGCCGATCCACCAGAACGTCCCCGAAGAGCGTCTCGCCCGCATCGGGCTCACGAACTTCTGGGGCTACAACACCCTCGGCTTCCTCGCGCCGCACAACGGCTACGGAAGCGCACCAAGCGGATCGGCCCTGGTGCGCGAGTGCAAGGGAATGGTGAAGCTGTTGCACGAGGCCGGGATCGAGGTGATCCTCGACGTCGTCTACAACCACACATGCGAAGCGGGTCCCGGCGGACCGATGCTGGCGTTTCGCGGCCTCGACCCCCACGGCTGGTATCACCCGCACGACACCACCGGGTGCGGGAACTCGGTCGATTCGACGCAGCCGATCGCACTCACGCTCATCATGGATTCACTTCGCTACTGGGTCGAGGAGTTCCACGTCGACGGCTTCCGGTTCGATCTCGCAACAACACTCGGCCGCGGGCGTGACGGTCAGTTCGACGCCCGGGGAACGTTCATCAACGCGGTCGCCCAAGACCCTGTCCTGGCGAAGGTGAAACTCATTGCCGAGGCCTGGGACGTCGGTCCCGGCGGATACCAGGTCGGCTCGTTCCCGGCGCCGTGGGCGGAATGGAACGACCGCTACCGCGACCTCGTCCGAGATCACTGGCACAACGAACCGCGTCCGCTCGGTTCCTTTGCGCGTCGTATCACCGGGAACCCCGATGTCTTTGCCGACCTCGGGCGCCGTCCATGGTCGTCGATCAACTTCGTCACTGCCCACGACGGCTTCTGTCTCCGTGACCTCGTCGCTTACGACACCAAGCACAACGAGGAGAACGGCGAGGGGAATCGCGACGGATCCAGTGACAACCGCTCCTGGAACCACGGCGTGGAGGGCGAGACCGACGATGCGTTCATCGTCTCGGCCCGACAACGCACCCAGAGGAACCTGCTGGCGACCCTGATGCTTTCCCAAGGCACGCCCATGCTGCTCGGTGGCGACGAACTCGGACGAACCCAGAACGGCAACAACAACGCGTACTGCCTCGACAACGAGACCAGCTGGTTCGACTGGTCGACCGTCGACAACTCTCTCACCGAGTTCGTACGTGAACTTACAGTGCTTCGCCGCTCTTCGGCGGTGTTCCGCCAGCGTGACTGGCTCGCGGAAGACGATGCCCAGTGGTTCTCGCCGAACGGCGAGCCGATGACGATCGGACAATGGGACGACCCGGAAGGATGCGGGCTCCAGTTGCTGCTCCTTGGACCCACCGATGAACAGGATCGGCTCGTCGTGCTCCACGAGGGAGACAAACCCGAGGAGTTCACTCTCCCGAAGGGTGATTGGAGCGCCCTGCTGACGACGGCGTTGCCTGGCGATCCCGAACTCGAAATCGTCGACGGCGCGTTCTGCCCCGAGTACCCCTGCGTCGCGGTGTTCGCCCGCGCGTAATTGCCTCAGCCGTTCTGGCCGAGGATGAGCACGCTGAGCGGCGGCAGCGTCACCGTGGCGCGGCCGAGCGTGTCGGCCCACACGGCGCCAGCATTCCCGACACCGCTGCCACCGAACTCCGATGCGTCGGTGTTGCAGAGTTCGCGCCACTCGCCCCCGCGGGGCAGGGTGATGCCGTAGTCCACCCGTACGACGGGGGCCAGGTTGGCGACGCACACGACCGGACCCGCACCATGCGTGCCCGAATCGCCCGGCCATCGGACGAACGCGAAGACGTTCGCCGAGGCGTCGTCGCTGACGATCCACCCGAAGCCTTCCGGCGCAAAGTCCCGCTCGTAGAGGGCGGGGTACGAGGCCTGGATGTGGTTGAGCGAACGGACGAGGTCGCGGATGCCGGCATGAGCCTGATCACCGAGCAGCCACCAGTCGATCGTCGAGTCGACGTTCCACTCGTTCCACTGCCCGATCTCCGACCCCATGAACAGCAACTGCTTGCCCGGGTGCGCCCACATCCACGCGTAGAGCGAACGCAGGTTGGCCCGCTTCTGCCAGTCGTCGCCGGGCATCTTCGTGAGCAGCGAGCCCTTGCCGTGCACGACCTCGTCGTGGCTCAGTGGGAGGACGAAGTTCTCCGTGAATGCGTAGAGCAGCCCGAATGTGAGGCCGTGGTGATGGTGCTGACGGTGGATCGGGTCCTTCGAGAAGTACTCGAGGGTGTCGTGCATCCACCCCATGTTCCACTTGAAGCCGAAGCCGAGACCGCCCGCCTCGACCGGTCGCGACACCGAAGGCCACGCCGTGGACTCTTCGGCGATCACGAGCACGCCCGGCATGTGGGCATGAACGACGGTGTTCAGCTCACGGAGGAACTCGACCGCCTCGAGATTCTCACGGCCTCCTTGGGCGTTGGGGATCCACTCACCTTCCCGGCGGGAGTAGTCCAGGTAGAGCATCGACGCGACAGCATCGATGCGCAGACCGTCGACATGGAGCTCCTCGAGCCAGAAGAGCGCGTTGGCGATGAGGAAGTTCCGCACCTCCGTACGTCCGAAGTTGAAGACGTACGTGCCCCAGTCGGGATGCTCGCCCTGGCGCGGGTCGGCGTGCTCGTAGAGTGCCGTGCCGTCGAAGCGGCCCAGCGCCCACTCGTCCTTGGGGAAGTGCGCTGGCACCCAGTCGACGATCACGCCGATGCCGTGGCCGTGGAGGATATCGACGAAGTGGCGGAAATCGTCAGGCGAACCGAAGCGCGCCGTCGGCGCGAAGTATCCGGTCACCTGGTACCCCCAGGAGCCGCCGAACGGATGCTCGGCGACCGGCATGAGCTCCACGTGGGTGAACCCGAGGTCCTTCACGTGGGCGGCCAGCTCTTCGGCGAGCTCGGCGTAGGGACGAGACCCACGCCACGAACCGAGGTGCACCTCGTAGATCGACATCTGGGAACGCCATGGGTTCGCCGAACCACGCCGGGCAATCCACGTGGCGTCGTTCCACTCATAGGCGGAGGACTCGATGACACTGGCCGTTCGAGGAGGAACCTCGGTGGCCCTCGCCAGGGGATCGGCCTTGTGCACGGTCCGACCGTCGGCACCGCGTACGGCGTACTTGTAGCACTGGCCCACCGTGGCCCCGGCGACGAATGCCGACCAGACACCGGTCGACCCGACCGGCAACATGTGGTGGCTCGTGGCGTCGAACGAGTTGAAGTCACCGACCACCGAGACGGACTGCGCGTCGGGGGCCCACACCGCGAACCATACGCCGGCGGTTCCGGCATGCATCCCGACATGACTGCCGAGGTGTTCCCACAGGCGGAGGTGTCGACCCTCGTTGAAGAGGTACCGATCGATTTCGCCCCAGCGCGGGTCCGCGTTCTCAAGCACGAGGTGCACCCTACTGGGGTGGGACTCCGGGCGACGGGCCCGGGTCAGCGCGTCATCGGAGGGGTTCGACGCCCCAGATCTCCGTGGCGTAGGACCGAATGGTCCGGTCGGAGGAGAACATCCCCATGTTTGCAGCATTGCGAATTGCCTTGGCCGTCCAGAGGGCCGGGTCCCGGTAGTCCTTCTCGACGTGGCGCTGCGCAGCGGCGTAGGAGTCGAAGTCAGCGGCGAGGAAGTACTGGTCGCCGTGGTCGACGATGAGCTCCACCAGCGGGGCAAACGCTCCGTGGTCTTCGGGTGAGAAGAACCCGGAGCGCACGAGATCAAGGGCGCGACCGAGGGGTGAGCCGGCACCGAGGTACGCGTTCGGGTCATAGCCCCGGGCCCGGAGGGCGACGATGTCCTCGACGGTGTTGCCGAAGATGTAGATGTTGTCGTCGCCGACGCAGTCGCGGATCTCCACATTGGCGCCGTCGAGCGTGCCGATGGTGAGGGCGCCGTTGAGGGCGAACTTCATGTTGCCCGTTCCGGATGCCTCCTTGCCGGCCGTGGAGATCTGCTGGGAAAGGTCAGCCGCCGGGATCAGCAATTCCGCGAGCGACACGTTGTAGTTCGGAAGAAAGAGCACCTTGAGCTGATCGTTGACCTGGGGGTCCTGGTTCACCGCGCGCCCGACAGCGTTGGCGAAGCGGATGATCAGCTTGGCCACGGCATAGCCCGGCGCCGCCTTGGCCCCGAAGAGGACCGTGCGCGGCACCCGCTCCGACGACGGGTTGTCCTTCAGCTCCTGATACAGCGCAACGCAGTGCAGCAGGTTGAGGAGTTGACGTTTGTATTCGTGCAGTCGCTTGATCTGCACGTCGAAGATCGACGACGGATCGATGCGCTCCCCGGTCGTCGACTCGACGTAGCGACGGAGCTCGTCCTTGTTCGCCGCCTTCACTGCTTGCCAGTCGGCGCCGAACGCGGTGTCGTCGGCATAGGCCTCGAGGCCGTGGAGACGATCGAGGTCCGTCGTCCAGGAAGGACCGATCTTCGAATCGATCAGCGACGACAGTCCGGGGTTGCAGGCACGCAGCCACCGACGCGGCGTGATGCCGTTCGTCTTGTTGTTGAACTTCGCCGGCGAAAGCTGAAAGAAGTCGTTGACGAGACCGCTCTTGAGAAGCTCCGTGTGCAGCGCAGCTACGCCGTTCACCGAGAACGACCCGACGATGGCCAGGTAGGCCATGCGCACCTTGCGCTCCGTGCCCTCCTCGATGAGCGACATGTTCCGGAGCTTGGCGTCATCGCCCGGCCAGCGGTTCGCGACCTGCCGGAGGAAATGGTGGTTGATTTCGTAGATGAGCTGCAGATGCCGGGGCAGCAACTTCTCGAACAGCGCGACCGGCCACTTCTCGAGTGCTTCGGCGAGCAGTGTGTGGTTCGTGTAGGCAAACGTGCGGGTGACGATGCGCCACGCCTCGTCCCAACCCAGACCTTCGGTGTCGACGAGGATCCGCAGGAGCTCCGGGATGGCAACGGCCGGATGCGTGTCGTTGAGCTGGATCACGACCTTGTCGGACAGGTCGCGGATGTCGTTGCCGGCCGCCTTGAAGTCGGTGAGAAGGTCGGCGATCGTGGCCGCGCAGACGAAGTACTGCTGTTTGAGACGCAGTTCCTTGCCCTCGTAGTTGTTGTCGTTGGGATAGAGGACCTTGGTGATGTTCTCCGTCAGCGCCGACGTGAGATTGGCGTTGATGTAGTCACCACGGTTGAACGAGCCGAGATTGAAGTCGTGGAGAGCTCGAGCCGACCACAGACGCAGCGTGTTGACCGTGGTGGTGCCGTAGCCGGGCACCGGGGTGTCATAGGGCATGGCCAGTACGTCTTCGGTGTCCGTCCACGAGTACCAGATCTTCCCGGACGGATCACGGTTGTCGCGATACGTCTGGACCCGCCCGAAGAATCGGATGGTCTGCTGGCGATCGTTGCGGAGGATCTCCCACGGATTGCCCGACCGCAGCCACGGATCGGGCTCCTCCACCTGGGCACCGTCGACGATCCGCTGCTTGAAGATGCCGTAGTCATAGCGGATCCCACAGCCGAAACCGGGGTAGTCGAGCGTGGCCATCGAGTCGAGGAAGCATGCGGCCAGACGACCCAGCCCTCCGTTGCCGAGACCGGCGTCGAGCTCTTCGTCGAGCAGTTCTTCGAGGTCGAGGCCGAGGCTGCGCAGGGCGAACTCGGCCGAGTCGTGGAGCCCGAGGTTGATCAGCGCGTTCCCGAGCGTCCGTCCCATGAGGAACTCGAGGGAGATGTAGTACACACGCTTCGGGTTGCGCTCCTGGATGCGGCGGGAGGTGGCGATCCATCGGTCGACCTGGGCGTCGCGCACGGCATAGGCGAGCGCCACCTGGAGGTCGTGGCCGTTGCAATCGTCGATGTGCTTGGCGATGGTGACCTCGACCCGGCGGAGGAACGCATCACGAAAAGCTTCAGGAGACGAGATGAACGACGGGATCGGGTCGGTCGGATCGTCGACTCGGACGACGGCGGTGGTGACGGCGGCTGGGGCGCTCATGGGGCTCCTCGGTCGGAATCCGGCAGTGACCGGCGTGTGGTTCCGACCGGCGAGGTTAGGCGTCGCAGCCGGCGTTGCCGGCGAAACGCCTCAGCGTCCCGTGAACGCGGCCTTGCCCGGACCCTGCTCCAGGAAGCTCTTGATGCCGATCGGTGCGTCCGCGGTACGGAACGATTGGACGAACAGCTGGCGCTCGAGCCGCAAACCATCAGCCAGTGTTCCGTTCAGTCCCTCGTCGATCGCCGCCTTGCAGTACCCCTGGACCGTCAGGGGGCCGCGAGCGAATTCGTAGGCCCACTCCAGCGCCTCGTCCAGGAGCGACTCGGTGGGGACGACCCGGTCGGCCAGGCCGATTCGCAACGCTTCGTCAGCCTTCACCTGGCGACCGGAGAGGCAGAGCTCTTTCGCCCGTGACGGGCCGACCAGACGGGCGAGGCGCTGGGTGCCGCCACCGCCGGGGATGATGCCGAGAAGAATCTCCGGCTGACCGAAGACGGCCGACTCCGAGGCCATCCGAACGTCGCATGCGAGGGCGAGTTCGCAACCACCTCCCAAGGCGTAGCCGGCGACCGCAGCAATGACCATCCGCGGAAGTGCGGCGAGCGCATCGTAGGCAGCATGGAGTTGTTCGACGATGACGCCCGACTCGTCCGGACCGCCGAAACGTCCGATGTCGGCCCCGGCGGCGAAGATCTTCGGACCGCCGTAGACGATCACGGCACCGGGCAGATCGGCCGTGAGCTCGTCGATGCAGGCGGCGAGGTCAGCCGTGAGCTCGGGCGAGATGGCGTTGACCTTGGGACGGTCGAGGCGGATGACCGCGACCCGCTCCCCGGAGGGGCCGGTGTGGTGCTCGAGGCGGACAAGCGGAGTCGCGGCGTCAGTCATGGCATCGGACGTTACCGGCGAGACCAAGGCAGCGGAAATGCGGCCAAACACCTCTGTCGTTCGTTGGGAGGTGTTCTGCCCCCATAGATAGGGGCAACCTCGCTCCTAGGAACACCGCACTCGTGTTGCGAGCAGTCGAGCGGAGCGAGCGGCGCAGCGCCGAACGACAGAGAGGGCAACCTCGCTCCCAACGCGTCAGCCGGCGAGGCGGGTTGCGGCCGATTCGGGGTCGAGGGTGCGGGCTTCGACTTCGGCGAGGACGGCGGCGCCGTCCGGTCCGTCGAGGACACCCAGGGCCCGGCGTTCCAGCTCGACCTGCACGAGGCGGCGCACCTCCGCGCGGAGGCGCTCGACCCGCCGCTGGACGAGCGAGCCGTCGGCCTCGACGTGGGCGCGGTGGGCGGCGATCGCGGCCCACAGATCGGCCACGCCGTCGCCGTTCGCGGCGACGGTCCGAACGATCGGCGGGTACCACGCGTCGTGGCCGAATCCGCTCAGCTCCAGCATGCCCAGCAGGTCCCGCTCCGTGTCCGCGGCACCAGGTCGGTCCGCCTTGTTGATCACGAAGATGTCCGCGATCTCCATCAGGCCCGCCTTGTTGGCCTGCACGGCGTCACCCCAACCCGGGTTCACGACGACCACCGTGGTATCGGCGGCCCCGGCGATGTCGACCTCGACCTGGCCGACGCCGACCGTTTCCAGCAGGATCCACGGGAAGCCGGCGGCATCGAGCACCCGCACGGCGGCCGGAGCGGCGACAGCCAGCCCACCCAGATGACCTCGAGTCGCCATCGAACGGATGAACACACCCGGATCGAGATAGTGATCGCCCATGCGCACCCGGTCACCCAGAATCGCTCCGCCCGAATAGGGCGACGACGGATCGATCGCCAACACCGCAACCTCGTCGCCGCCCGCGCGCACAACGCTGATGAGGCGGTCGGTGAGCGTGCTCTTCCCGGCGCCCGGGGCGCCCGTGATGCCCACGGTGTACGCCCTGCCTCCGCGGGGCCACACCAGCTGAGAGGCCTGCTGCGCGAGCGGACCTCCCTGCTCGACGACCGAGAGGAGCCGGGCGAGCGCGGTCCGGTCGCCTGCGCACGCCGGTTCGAGGAGCTGGGATGGGTCACGGCGTCGCACGGCTCGACAACACTACCGGGGTGCCCGATTCGTCCTTGAGCGACACCATCGCCGACGCAGCCGGGGCACAAGTGGAGCGGCCGACGCGGCGCGCCCGGACCGCCACCGTGTTCCGCCCGCCCGAACCCATCGGTCGGGCCGGTCGAACGCTGCTCCTCTGCCTCGGCGTCATTGCCGCGACCGCCGGCTACCAAGGCTCGCTTCCGACCGTCGTCATGACCTACGCGGCCGATCAGTTCGGAGCAACCGATCCCCAGCAGAACACCGCACTCGCGCTGATCCGGCTCGACATCTTCTTCACCCTCGTGATCGTCCGAGCGGCCGATCGGATCGGTCGCCGAAAGATGCTGCTCCTGTGCGCCACTGCCGGTCCGGTGCTCACCGCCGTCTGCGCCCTCAGCACCTCCCTCGGGATGTTCACCGTGCTGCAAGTCGTTTCACGATCTTTTGTCACCGCGGTCGCCATCCTGATCACCGTTATGGTCGTCGAGGAGATGCCGGCGCGATCTCGGGCCTGGGCCGGGGGGTGCATGGTGGCGTGCGCGGCGATCGGCTCGGGAATCGTCCAGGGTGGAAGTGCCGTCGCCGACCGTTCGGCCGGCGCATGGAGGCTCCCGTTCCTCCTCCCGCTGCTCTCCCTTCCGGCGCTCGTCGTCATCCGTGCGCACTTGAGCGAGACCGGCCGATTCCGCCGTCACGCCGACGCCGAGCTCGCCGATTCCGAAGTTCGCCTCCCCACGATGGCAGCCTTCGCGAAGCACCGCCGCCGGCTCTTCACCGTGGCACTTCTGGTCGGGCTCATCGCCTTTCAGAGCAACCCGTCGAGGCAGCTGCGAAACGACTACCTCCGGAACCAGCGCGGCTTCACCGGCAACGATCTCAGCCTGTTCGGGGTCCTGACGAACGCACCAGGCGTCTTCGGTGTCGTGTTCGGGTCGCTGGTCGGAGATCGGCGCAGCCGCCGCATCGTCATCTCGGTGGGCCTCCTGTGCATCGGCATCGCCGACTTCGGGGTGTATCGCTCCCACGGTTCGGCCATCTGGGCGTGGTCGATCTTCGGTGCGCTGTTCGGTGCCGCCGCGCTGCCGGCTCTGGCGATCCTCACCGCCGAGCTCGTCCCGACCGCCATCCGGTCCACCGCCAACGGATTCACGACCTTCGCGTCCCGGTTGTTCGGCTTCGTCGGCCTTCTCACTGCCGCCTATCTCGCCGACCATCTCGCCGGCGGCAACGAGGGAGCGGTGGTGAGCGTGTTCTCGTTCTCCCTGGTGCTCGCGGTGATCCTGCTGTGGCTGACCACGCCGGAGACCTCACGCCGGGAGTTGGAGGAACTGAACCCGCTCGACGCCGCAGAGGCGGCTCCCCAGACGGCGACGCGAACAGAAGCGCCGGCGCGAAGCTGACCCGTCCGTCAGCGGCGACGGACCCATGCGGCGACAAGCGCCGCGACCTGCTCGTCCTGGCCGTAGAGCGCATGGCCGCCGGTCCGTCGGTTGCCGTCGAGGAACTTCAGCGAAACCCGGCCCCGGATCTTCTTCGTCGATTCCGTGAGCTCCTCCACCGAGGCGAACGCGTCGTGCGCCCCGGAAACGAACAGGGTGGGAACACGGATATCTGGGAAATGATCGTCGCGGTTCTCGTTGAAGTGACCGGGCGGGTGCAGCGGATAGGCGACGAGGATGAGCCCGGCCACGGCCAGATCTTTGGCCACGGCATACGACGCCATGCGCCCGCCCATCGACCGGCCACCGACGAGGATCCGCTCGGTGCCGACCTTCAGCGACTTCGCCATCGCAGTGGTCGCCTCCACCACGGCGTTCACCATCACCGATTCTCGGTCGGGGATCCGCCGTCCGGCGAGGCGGTAGGGGAAATCGACACGTCGAACGGGAATCCCACGATCGCCCTGACTGACTCGCTCTTCGATGGCGACCATGGCGCTGAACGACGCGTCCGTGCCGGCGCTCGGAAACAGGACGAGGCCCGCCGCCCGGCCCTTGGTGTCACCCGTTGGCACGCTTCTCGTGGCGCTTTTCGTGGCGGCCTTCGTCGTGGGCATGGGCGAATGATACGCACGACCGAGAACAGGTGTTTGTCGAGAAGGCCTCCGCCCACAGGACGTGTGCCGCTATGCGAGGAGGAGTCGGCGTGCCTGCGTCAGCTCGACGATCCGCTGACCGGCGTCGTCGCGGTCCCCGCCGCGATCGGGGTGCGCCCTCGAAACGGCGTCACGAAACGCCGCCTGGATCAGGTCGCGGGTCGGCGAGTCGTTGGGCCCGAATCCGAGGAGTTTGAGCGCCCACCGGTGGTCGGTGGGCAGCGAACGCCAACGGGAGAACGCCGCGTCGTCGCCGAGCAGATGGGCGACGAAATCGGCGTCGAGCTTGTTCTCCCACATCATCGCCTTGCGCATCACCCGAAAGACGTGCGGATGCGTCTCCACCGGAAGCGAGGCGGCGGCGTAGAGCGCGCCGAGAACCGTGACGGCGGGAAGCGCCCGCTCCTCGAGGTCGAACCAGACATGCTCACCTTCGCCGATGAGTGAGTGGACCGATCGGTCGAGTCCGACGACGTCGCGTTGGAACCGGTGCCGAAGCCGTGGCTGGGAGATGCGACGGCCCGCTTCGAGGTCGTCGACGAAATCCCAGACGTCTGGAAGCTCTTCGGGTTCGAGTTCGACGATGTTGGCCGCCACCATGCCACCAAGGAGGACGGGACCCCAGCCAGGCAGGGGTTCGGTCGGGAGGACCTGGAGACCGAGCGCAACACGTCGGGTCGGGGCGACCGGCCGCGAGTGTCTTATCTCGCATTCGGCCAGAAGCATTCGGTCAACGCTACCGTCGCTCCGCTCTTATGCTGCCGGGCGGTCTCCGTGATGCTCGGAGTTCCCGTCGCCGGGGTCGGTACCGAAGAGATCACTCGGTCGGAAAGAACTTCGCCAGGAACGCGTCGATCCGCAGGAGCTCGTCGACGGTCGTCGCCGATCGCTTCCAGCTGTGGACTTCACCTTCGTAGACGACGAGTTCGACGGTCGCCCCTGCCGCCATAGCCGCCGCAGCGAACCGTCTCGACTGGCCAACCGAGACGACGGGATCGGCGTCACCGTGCAGCAACAGCAACGGGCGCGACAGCGTCGCCGCAGCCGTGATCGGTGAGCGTTCGCCGTAGCGCTCGACCGACCCGACGAGCGAACGGTTGTAGAACCGCTCGAACCGGTGGGTCGTGGCGTCGAGCTCCGCGAGGTCGGTCACCGGGTACAGCGCCACGCCGCAGAAGAACAGTTCGGGATGGCGGAGAAGAAGACGCAGAGCGCAGAATCCGCCCGCCGACCCGCCGATCACGACGGTTCGCTCGGCAACGATCCGACCGGCACGGCCGAGCGCCCGGAGACCGTCGGCGCAGTCACTCACGTCGAGTTCGCCCCAGCGCTCGTTCATCGCCTGCTGATAGCCGTGGCCCCACCCGGTAGAACCTCGGTGATCAGGGACGAACACCGACCACCCGCGTGCCAGCCAGTAGCCGAAACGCGGGTTGAAAACCACGGTGGTCTGATCGGTGGGGCCGCCGTGGAGCGACACGATCGTTCCGCCGTGGGATCTGGGCGAGGGGTAGAACCGACCGTGCACCGTTGTGCCGTCGGCGGCCGTCCAGTGGATCACCTCAGGCTCGGGGAGGCCGATCGACTCCCACCCGCCCACCGGCCCGCGTGCGACCGTCGTCCGCGTGGGGTCGGCGGCAAGGTCGTAGACCACGAGCTGTGGAGGCGTCACGCCGCCCGTTCGGATGGCGGCGATCCGTTCGTGACCTCGGGGGGTGCGCGACCACGAAAGGCCGATATGCCACGCCTTGCCCAGTTCGGTGACCGCGCCGGACGTGACGTCCGCGACGCCGAGCCGGGCGAAGCCCTCCTCGTTGCGTACGAAAGCCACCCGTGCACCGTCAGGCGACCAGCACCACGATCGCTGCCCCGGGCCCCACGAGGGGGTCCCATGCTCGTAGGGCTCCCCCGTTCCCCGGCCGACGACGGCAATCCCGTCAACGCACACATTCCTCCAGCCGTTGCCGACATCGGCAACGTGCCCGAGCCGTGCCCCGTCCGGGGACCACTGCGGTTGAGCCGGCGCTCCGTGCCCGAGGACCGCGGCCGATCCGTCCCGACGTCGGGTCACGATCGATGCCCGGTTCCATGGCATGGACGGGGCTTCCCATTGGTGCCAGGACAGCGTTCCGTCGGGGGACCACGCCGGGTCCATGCAGAACACCCCCGGGTCGCCGGGCACAACGATCTCCAGCGCTCCGCCGTGTTCGAGGTCGACCACCGCCACCGATTGCGAGTCATCGTTCTCGACGATGACGGCGATCCGGCGACCGTCGTTCGAGACGGCCGGCGACGCGAACCACGTTCCGTCCGGGGGAGTTGCCAGACGTCGGCCGGGCCCACCGCTGCGGCTCGCGCGGTACAGACCGGCGGCCGCCACGTAAACCACGGACCCGCTGTCGGGGAACCAGTTCCACGAGCCCCCGCCGAAGGGGTGCGATCCGACGACCGACGGATCGAACACGATGAGGGTCTCCGGTCCCGTCGTGACCTGTTCGCCGTCTCCGAGCTCGATGCCTACCAACCGCGGACCAGCGCCATCGCGAACGTGTGCCACGACAGCTGTGCCGTCAGGACTCAGACGCGGGTCGCCGATCGTCCGACCCGCCACGACCATTGCCGGCGTCGGGACGTTCGCGAGATCGGACCGGGCGGGTCGCTCCTCGCCATCGGCCATGGTTGGCGACGCTACTTGTGAGACGACCGGAGGCCCACCGGCCGCACGGGTGCATCGCCCCGGCCACCGGGAACGTCGGTCAGATGACCGGCTTCTCGACGTAGCGGCCGAAAACGTCGGCCATCGTGTTCATGACTTCACCAAGCGTGCAATACGACGTGGCGGCGTCGACGAGCACCGGCATCAGGTTCACGGTGGAATCCTCGGCAGCATCCTTCACCCGGCCGAGCGCTTCGTGCACCGCGGCATCGTTGCGGTCGTGCTTGACGATGTCGAGCCGCTTGCGCTGACGCTCCTCTACCTCCGGTCCGATCACGAGAATCGGAAGCGGTTCGTCGCCAGGAGCCTCGGTGAAGCGGTTGACGCCGACGACGATGCGGTCGCCCCGATTGATCCGGCGCTCGAAGGAGTAGGCCGCGTCGGCGATCTCACCCTGGAAGTAGCCATTGTCGATACCGGCATAGACGCCTTCCAGCACTGAGCCGCTGCCGAGGTCGAGGAGGTGGGCAAAGATCGCTTCGGCCTGACGCTCGATCTCGTCAGTGAGGGCCTCGACGAAGTACGAGCCGCCGAGCGGGTCGGCGACGTTGGTGACGCCGGTCTCCGAGGCAATGATCTGCTGGGTGCGAAGTGCTAAGCGCGCTGCCTTTTCCGTAGGAAGGGCGAGTACTTCATCCATCGAGTTGGTGTGGAGCGACTGGGTTCCACCCAACACACCGGAAAGGGCCTCGATCGCCGTCCGCACGAGGTTGAGCTCGGGTTGCTGGGCGGTGAGCGAAACCCCAGCGGTCTGGGTGTGGAACCGCAGCATGTGCGAACGCTCGCTGGTCGCTCCGTAATGGTCACGCATCCACCGGGCCCAGATCCGTCGGGCCGCACGGTACTTCGCGATTTCTTCGAAGAAGTCGGAATGGGCATTGAAGAAGAACGACAGGCGTGGAGCGAACGCATCGACATCGAGCCCGGCCAAGCGCGCCGCTTCGACGTACGCGAACCCGTTGGCGATGGTGAAGGCGAGCTCCTGGGCCGCGGTGGAACCGGCTTCGCGGATGTGGTAACCCGACACCGAGATCGTGTTCCACTTGGGCATCTCGGTGGTGCAGTAGCGGATCATGTCGGTGATGATCCGCACGCTCGGACGTGGCGGGAAGACGAACTCCTTCTGCGCTTGGTATTCCTTGAAGATGTCGTTCTGGATGGTCCCGCCCAACCGCGCCTTTGCCGTCCCGTTCTTCTCCGCATTGGCGATGAACATCGCGAGGATCGGCGCCGCCGGCGAGTTGATCGTCATGGACGCGGTCGTGACCCCGAGGTCGATGCCGTCGAAGAGATCCTCCATGTCGGCCAGCGTGTCGATGGCAACCCCGCACTTGCCCACCTCCCCGATCGACATCGAGTCGTCGGAGTCCTTGCCCATGAGGGTTGGCAGGTCGAACGCCGTGGACAGGCCGTCACCCCCCGTTCGGAGGATCTCCTTGAAACGGGCGTTCGTGTCCTCCGCAGTGCCGAATCCGGCGAACATCCGCATCGTCCAGAGCTTCGTGCGGTAGCCCGAGGCGTATACACCGCGGGTGTACGGGTACTGCCCGGGGAACAGCGCATCGTCGGGGCCGTAGACCGGGTCGAGCGGGATTCCAGACATTGTGATGGCGTCGACACCGGTACGAACACCTGATGCGTCGAATGCGGCCTGCCACTTGGCGCGATTGCTCATGCCCCTATTCTCCCCGATCTGGAGGAGGAACCACCAAGCCGGGCTGTGTCGCCCTACGCGACGAGTGCGCGAACCGCGGAAAGCTGATCGGCGTCCATGGCGGAGCGATCCGGTCGGTACTGCCTCACCCGGGCGAAGCGCAACGCGACGCCGCCCGGATAGCGGGTCGAGCGCTGCACTCCGTCGAGCGCGATCTCGACCACGAGCTCGGGACGGACGAACACCGTGATGCCTTGGCGGCCCGTCTCCCGCTCGAGCAACTCGGCGGTCTGACTCTCGAGGACGGCGTCGGTGAGACCCTTGAAGGTCTTTCCGACCATGACGAATCCCGAGTCGTCGTCGGCGCGGGCGGCGAGGTGGAGGTTGGAGAGCCAACCCTGCCGGCGACCATGGCCCCACTCCGCGGCGATAACGACGAGGTCGAGCGAACGAACCGGCTTGACCTTCCGCCACGTGGATCCGCGGCGACCGGCTTCGTAGGTCGACCCGATCGCTTTGACCATCACCCCCTCATGGCCGAGGTCCAGCGCGGCATCGGCAAATCGCTGTGCCTCGGCCGGATCGTCTGTCACGATCGACGGGACGCGGTGCGCACCCACGGCCTGCGAGAGCGCCACGGCTCGCTCGTGGAGCGGGCGGTCCAGCAGATCCGACCCGTCGAGGTGCATGCAGTCGAAGAAGAAAGCCTGGAGGAAGCCCTTCGATCCGACAGGAGAGACCTCTTCGGGAGGCCGGGCCGCCGGCACCTCGGAACCGAACCGGCTCATGGTGTCCTGGAACGACGCGGGTCGACCGTCGCCTCGGATCCGGAGCACCTCGCCGTCGAGCACCACGGCGTTCACCGGCAGCGAACGCACCAGCGCGACGACCTCGGGGAGACGATCGGTCACGTCGTTGAGGTTGCGGGTGACGATCTTGATGTCCGAACCATGACGATGGACTTGGATCCGCGCGCCATCGATCTTCCACTCGACCGACGATCTGCCAAGGTCGTTGATCGCGTCCGTCACAGATCCTGAGGTGGCGGCAAGCATCGGCTGAACAGGACGGAGCACACGGAGACGAACCGCGGCCAGTTGCTCGATTCCGGCGCGGGCCAGGGTCGACGTTGCGCCCAGGTCCCCCATGAGGAGGTGCGCACGACGGACGGCGTCGGCCGGAACGGAGAACGCCAAGGCGATTGCGTCGAGAACGAGACCCCCGAGAGCGCCGATGCGGAGATCGCCGAGCAGCAACCGGCGGAGCAGATCCCACTCGGCGTCACTCGATCGGGCACGGAGACGGCCGAGTAGGTACGCCCGCTCAGCTACAGACCCGGTTCCGCCGGTCCGGGCGATTTCGGTGAAGACGGCGTCGATCTCCAGCACCGACAACGGAGGCTCGTTCCCGCCGGACGCTACGCCGATGTCGTCAACGACACCGAGCGACCCCCACCCGACGCCCATTCGGCGCTGACGCGGTTCGCCGATCAGGAAGCCGACGACAATCGGGAGCTCGTCCTCGGACGCCGACGTCAGGACATTCGCAAGCGCGCGTACTTTCGCGATCCGGGACCTCGTGGCCGAAACAACTGTCGTGGCTTCGACCAACGATGCGAATTCGAGTGTCACTCCCGCCTCACGTGCTGAGGCTGACCATGCCCCGCAGGTCCTTCACCACGAACGTCAGTGTCTCGGTTGACGCACCTTCCACCACGGTGCACGACAGCGTCGCCCCCGGCGCCGCGACGACGACCCGTGAAGCTCCGCAGGAGATCTTTGCCGTCTTGGGATTGTCGACGACGGTCGAAGCGATGCCGGCGAGCTTCTTCGTGTCGATCACGGCCTTCGCGTTCTGCAACGTGTACGAGCCCCCCTTCACGAGTCCGCCCATACGCAGGGTCACGTCGTATGGGACGCTCACTCCTTCGACGACCACCGCACACCGGTGGATTCCGGAACCGAGCTTGGCGACGGGCTTGGAAAGCGCCGCCGGGCACGTGGCCTTACCGACCTTGAGATCGGGAGCGGCTTTGCGCTGGGTCTCGACCAACTTCGCCTCGACTTCGCGCCGCAGATCCGTGGTCGCCGCCTGCGTGGCGGCGGCGTTGAGCGGTGACATGGCAGCCGCGGCGAATAGCAACAGTGTGATTCGGCGAAGAGAGGGAAACCTGTGCATCTCGACAATCATCTCCTCAAAAGCCCCACCTGCAGTGCTCGGGCGATTGCAGTGTTGAGTACTTGGGAGAGAAGCCTATGGCCGATGCGCGGCGTACAGACGCGGCGGATGCCCGGCGACCGGCTGGCGCGTCGTCATCACATGTGCACTACGCTTCGTGCGCTTAGTACCCACCCCTCCTCCCCGACCATGCGCGTTCGGGACACCACACCAGGAGCTTCATCGAACATGAGCGGCACCGGACCCGACGCCACTTCTGCCCTTCCCGGATTCCTTCTCTGGAGAGCGACCAATGCCTGGCAGCGCAAGCAGCGCGCCGCACTCGAAGGGCTCGGCATCACCCACGTGCAGTTCGCACTGCTCGCCTCGCTCGGAATGGACGATGCCCGCAAAGGCCTGTCGCAAGCAGAGATCAGCAGTCGTTCCGGCGTCGACCCGATGACCACGTCGCAGGTCATCCGCAACCTCGAGGCACGCGATCTGGTCGTGCGCTCGGCCAGCGATGAAGATAAGCGCGCACAACGTGTTGTTCTCTCGGCGGCAGGGCGGTCGCTGCTCCGCAAGGCCCAGCCCAAGGTGGAGAAGGCAGACGCGGAGTTCTTCGCTGCTGCCGGCAAGAACGGTCCGGCCATCGGCGCCGGGCTCGCTGCCATTCTCGGTCGCTGAGCCACATCGCTGACCGTCGCCGCGGCGACGTCGCACCGGCCGGGAAAACCGTCGATTCCGATGGTTTCGCCCGGTCGTTCCGCGTCAGGGCAAGTCCCGGTCCGGGATCGCCTCGATGACGGCCTCATTCGCTGTCACCAGCTTCCGAGACGAGCTGCGCTTGCAGGAGTACGTCCTGACACCTCTCGGCGCGCGTGGGACATCGCCAGATACGACTCGGTGAGACGACGCACGCGCCGTTTCCGGGACGACGAATGATGGCTCGCGTGTGCGTCCCGTCGACTTCGGCCCTTTCCCGTGGGCTTCGCCAACCGCGCCGGGCTCGGTTGCATGTTCTCCGCCGGCGAGCGTCCATCCGAGAATCAGAGAAGCCCAGTGCATGAATCAGAACACGCGAACTACGATTCGGCTATTGCTACTGCCGGGGGTACCTGATGGCAAACGACAAACGACGCAAGTGGACGTTCTTCTCCAACCACGCCCACGTGCTCGTCGTGCTCTCCCGACAGCCCGACATCCTCATCAAGGACCTTGCCTGGGAGGTCGGCATCACGGAGCGGGCCGCATCGAGCATCCTTGCCGACCTCGAGGATGAGTCGTACCTGACCCGAGTACGCGAAGGACGATCGAATCGCTACGTCCTGAATCGATCGAGGCCACTGCGCCACCCCCTCGAACAGCACCGCAAGATCGGCGACGTTCTCGCGCTTGTCTCGACGGAGGAACCGATTCCCCCTCGCCGCCGGGGCTCCTGATCCGAGCGGTTTGACATAGGAAGAGTACTTCTGTAGTCTGGTCTCTACGAAGGGGAGTACCCACAACGGCTGACCGTCAACACGCTTCTCGGTGCACTGCACCGATAGGCCGGATCAGCCACCTCGGAGCATCCGATCGGATGGCCCGGGGCGGGAAGACTTTCGGTTCACTCGCACGTCCCCGAACCGAAAGCACCACATGTTCTCGAAGAACAACCTCAAGACCGTTGCCCTTCTGTCTCTCCTGACCGGTGGCCTCGTCACCGCCGGCGCCGCCCTCGGCGGGCGTGCCGGCCTGCTGATCGGCATCTTCCTCGGATTCGCCATGGTCGGCGGGTCCTACTGGTTCAGCGACAAGCTGGCCGTCCGGGCGGCCGGCGCCCGAGAAGTCGTTCCCGGGGAACTCCAGTGGCTCCAAGACGACCTCGCCGAGATGGTTGCGCGGGCCGGCTTGAAGCCCCCTCGCCTGTTCATCTCGCCGTCGCCCCAGCCCAACGCGTTCGCCACCGGCCGGAACGAGAGCCACGCCGTCGTGGCTGTCACCTCCGGGCTCCTCGAGCTCCTCGACCGACGCGAAGTGCGCGGCGTAGTGGCCCACGAGCTCGGCCACATCAAGAACAAGGACATCCTGATCGGCTCGATTGCCGCGGCCATCGCCACCGGTATCTCGTCGCTGGCGAACATGGCGATGTTCGCCGGGATGTTCGGCGGCAACGACGAGGACCGGCCCAATCCGTTCGTCCTGTTGCTGATGATGCTCGTCGCTCCGCTCGCCGCGTCGATCATCCAGATGGCCCTGAGCCGATCACGGGAGTACGAGGCCGATTCGGCCGGTGCGGCCATCTCGGGCGATCCGCTCGCTCTCGCCAGTGCGCTTGCGAAGATCGAGGCGTACGCAGCCCGGATCCCGATGCACGTCAAGCCGACCCAGGCGCAGGCATACATCGTGAATCCACTGACCGGTCGCAACGTGCAGTTCGCAAACCTCTTCCGAACCCACCCGCCGACCTCAGACCGCATCGATCGTCTCCGCGCTCTTCGCTGATCATCCGCAAGACCGATAAGGGGCAGTCAAATTCCAGAACTGGGCTTCAGACCCGACGAAACGGTCGGCTACCCTGGGGAACAATGGAACGGCCCAGGATGGTGGCGAGCGCGGAACGCTACCGGGCGACCTTCCGGCATGACGACCTGACGGCCAGCCCGACTCGCCGGGTCGTCATCCTGACCTGCATGGATGCACGGCTGGATCTTTTTCGCCTGCTCGGACTCCAGATCGGCGACTCGCACATTCTCCGCAACGCCGGGGGCCGGGCCACCGACGACGCGATCCGATCGCTGGTGCTGTCCACCAACTCGCTCGGCACACGCGAGATCGCCGTGATCCATCACACTGGTTGCGGACTGCACGGGCAGACCGACGACACCATCGCCGATCGCGTCGAGGAGGTGTCCGGACTGCGGCCCTCGATGGCCTTCCACGCCTTCGATGACCTCATCACGAGCGTCACCGAAGACGTGGCCCTTGTCCGCTCCTGCCGCTACCTCCCGCCGGGCACGATCGTGTGGGGCGCGTACTACGACGTCGGTAACGGCTCCCTCATTACCGTCGGCGCTCCCGACGTCGTCGGAGCGGCGGACGACGGTACCGCACTCGGCTCGGCGACCAGCGTGGCCTGAGCGCACCTCGGTCGTCACCAGAGGGAGGCGAGCAAGCGTCGACGCACCGCGGCGCTGTTCCCCCGGGAGTCGGCTCGGTCGATCGATGCAGCGAGCCACTGCCCGCCACGGACCCCGATGGTCCTGAGTGGTTCTGGCTCCCATGCGCCGGAACGATGATTCACCCAGGGAAGCGACGTGCGCTCCGTCTCCTTGCCCACGATCAGTTCCGCGACCGTTCGTCCGGCAAGGTTGGCAGCAGCGACTCCGTCGCCGACGTAACCGCCGAGCCACGCGAGACCGGTCGCCCGGTCCAGGCCCAGCGACGGCATCCAGTCACGATGGATCCCGAGGGGGCCACCCCATCGATGGGTGATGTCGACGCCGCGAAGACCCGGAAACAGGTCCACGAGCGCCTCTTCGAGCGATCGATGGACGGCAGCGTTGTTCTCCATGGACGGATGCACACGCGAACCCGACCGATACGGCGCGCCGCGTCCACCGAAGGCGATGCGCCCGTCAGCGGTCCGCTGGCCGTAGACGATCATCGTCCGTCCATCGCTGAACGTGACCCGGCTCGGCCAATGGACCCGTTCCCACTCCGAGTCGGTCAGCACGCGGGTGGCGATCATCAGCGAGTAGACGGGGACGACGCGTCGTCGGAGGCCGGGAAGTTCGGGAGTCCATCCTTCGGTGGCGCGGACCACGACCGAAGCGCGAATCGTCCCGCGTGCGGTGGTCACGAAGAACGGTTCGATCCGCTCGGCCCGGGTGTGCTCGACGATCCGCACCCCGTGTCGTTCGGCGGCGAACGCCAGCCCGTGGACGAGCCGTTGCGGTTGCAGCGCTGCGCAGTGCGGCGAGAACACACCGCCGAGGGTGCCTGAAGCACCGACGAGAGAGCTGGCTTCGTCCGCCGACAGCAGCCGGATGTCGCCGTCTCCGAGACCCGAGGCATGCGCGAGTTCGACCTGTGCCTCGGCGTCACGCATCTGCCTCGGCGTCCTCGCCGCGGTCACGGTCCCGGCAGCGACGAACTCGGCATCGATGCCTTCGGAGGCGCACTGCGAACCGACATCACGGACGGCCGCGGCGAGGGCTGCGGCCATTGCCAGAGCCGGCGCGCGTCCAAAACGCGCCCCCATCTCGGCGACATCGACCGGGAACTGCCCGGAGCACCACCCCCCGTTGCGGCCGGAGGCACCGAAGCCCACGTGTTCCGCTTCCACGACGAGCACCGACAGCGCTGGTTCCAGCCGTCGGAGGGTCAGGGCCGTCCACAGGCCGGAGTACCCCGCGCCCACGATGACCACATCGACTGACGTGTCGCCGTCGAGCGGCGGACGCGGAAACTGCGGGCTGCCGGTGTCGCTCCAGAGCGAGCGCATACGTGCACCTGCGGGCCCGGCCATTACGGCGCCGGACGCGAAGAAGCCGACCCATCGGTCGACTTCGAGCTCACGACGAACGTGACGGTGCCGGGCCGAAGCCCGGCAAGATCAGCGCTCTTCTTTGAACATGACATGACGACGCAGAACCGGATCGAACTTCTTCAGTTCGAGTCGTTCGCGGTCGTTGATCTTGTTCTTCTTCGTCACGTAGACGAAGCCCGACC
>JANMYF010000303.1:0-7445 GCA_031381685.1 Acidimicrobiia bacterium | reverse complement strand
GGCGATGTCCGCGCCGCGTTCTCGAAGAACGGCGGATCGATCGCCGAGCCCGGGGCGGTGGCGTGGCAGTTCGCTCGGCGTGGCGTGATCATGGTGCCGAAGAAGAAGTCGTCGGGCCTGCTCACCGAGGACGAGTTGTTCCTCGTGGCGGCCGAAGGCGGCGCCGAGGATCTGATCGATCAGGGCGACATGTTCGAGGTTCGGTGCGCGCCGACGGCAGTCGGCGAGGTCTGCACCGCACTCACCGATGCCGGCATCGGGTTCGATTCCGTCGACCGGCCCATGGTGGCGGAGAACCTGGTCCCGCTCAGCGCCGAGGACGCCAAGAAGGTGCTGAAGATGGTCGATGCCCTCGATGATCTCGACGACGTGGCCGAGATCTACGTGAACTTCGACATCTCCGACGAGATCCTCGCCACGCTCTCCTGAACCGGCACCGGGCCCGAGATCTTCTGCACACCTACGTCCCGTCCCGTCGGATGACCTGATGGCGTCCGACGAGGTCATCACCTCGGTCACCAACCCCCGCGTCAAGCGACTCGTCCGGTTGCGTGACCGCCGTGACCGTGACGACGAGGGAGTGTTCATCGTCGAGGGGTACCGGGCGATTCGGCGCATGCTCGATCAGGGGGTTGCTCCGGTCGAGCTCTACGTCTCGCCGGAGTGGTTCCAGGGCGAAAACGAAACGACGCTGATCGCCGATGCCCGACGCCTCGGTTCATCAGTGTGCGACCTCAGCCGCGAAGCTTTCGGGAAGGTCGCCTATCGCGATCGACCCGACGGTCTCTTGGCCGTCGTTTCGCAATGGCACCACTCGCTCGACTGGCTCCGCTCGCGCCTCCCTGCGGACCCGTTCGTGCTGGTGGTGGAAGCCATCGAGAAGCCCGGGAACCTGGGAACGATCCTCCGGTCGGCGGACGCTGCGGGTGCTCACGCCGTGATCCTCTGCGACCCGGTCACCGACGTGTTCAATCCGAACGTCGTGCGCTCCTCCACCGGTGTGCTCTTCGCCATGCCGGTGGTGGTTGCATCTTCGGCGGAAGTCATCAGGTTCCTCCGAGCCGCCGGGATCCGCTCCGTGGCCACGACTCCAGCGGCGTCGCAGATCTACACCCGCGCCGACCTCCGCGGACCCCTGGCCATCATCATGGGATCGGAGATGCACGGCCTCTCCGACGAGTGGTTGGCCGGGGCTGACGAGACCGTGGTGATCCCGATGGCGGGCCAGGCCGATTCGCTCAACGTGGCGTCGGCCGCGCTGATCGCGCTCTTCGAAGCAGTTCGCCAACGCACCGCTCCGATCGCCTGAGAGCGCCTTTCCTCGGTTCACCGAGGTCTCCGCTCACTCGGCGCCGGCGCGACCCGTTAGCGTGGCGATTCGTATGGCTGTCGATGTAGGAGACGTTGCCCCCGACTTCACCCTTCCCGGCACGGGCGGGGAGGAGTACACCCTGTCCGACTACCGCGGCCATCACGTCGTGCTGGCCTTTTACCCGGGTGACAACTCCCCGGTTTGCACCTTGCAGTTGACCTCCTACACCCGCGAGTTCGACGAGTTCGATGGTCTCAACGCCAAGGTCTTTGGGTTGTCTCCGCAGAGCGTCTCGAGCCACGAGCAGTTCTCCGACCGACAGGGTGGGTTCGCGTTCCCTCTCCTCGCCGACAACGACAAAGCGGTTGGTCGGCTCTACGGCGTGCTCGGACCGCTCGGCTTCTACCGTCGATCGGTCTTCGTGGTCGATCCGAAGGGGCGCATCAAGTACGCGCATCGTTCGGCGACCGGAATGACGTTCAAGAAGACCCCGGAGATCGTCGAGGCGATCACTGCGGAGCCGTCGGCGGGTTGACGATCGTCACCGCCTCACCGCAGGCGGTGGTGTCGCCGGCAAGCTTGAACATGGCCTCGGCGATTTCCTCCGGGGTGATCATCGCGACCGAGTGGAGCGCCGGCGCCAACCACGCCGCCGGGGTGACGCCGTCGCCCGTCTTTTGGACCATGGGCGTGTCGGTCATTCCCGGGAGGATGGCGTTCACCCGCACGCCGTAGCGCTCTCGCCAGGATCGACACGACTTCACGAAGTGAAGCACGCCGGCTTTCGTGGCGGCGTAGACCGGATCCCCCTCGAGGGGTGTGAAGGCGACGGTCGAGGATGTGCAGATGATGGCGCCGCCGGTCGCCCGCATGTGGGACAGAGCGATCTGGCAGGTGTGGATCACGCCGGTCAGATTCACCGACACGACCCGGGCGACCTGCTCGGGAGCGGCGTCGGGATAGTCGGGTGCGCCGGTCATCACGCCGGCGTTCGCCAGGACGGCATCGACTCGTCCGTACTCCTGGACGGCCAGTTCGAACATCGATCGGAGATGGTCAATGTCGGTCACATCGACGCGGATCGCCTTCGCTGCGCCACCGCCGGCGATGACCTCGGCGACCACCGCCGTTGCGCCCCGGCTGTCCACGTCGGCCACGATCACCGCATAGCCCGCCGAAGCGAAGCGGTGCGCGGCCGCCCTTCCAATTCCCGAACCCGCGCCCGTGATCACCGCGACCCTCTGGGGGCCCCGTTCGTCTGTCATGTCCGCCAGGGTATCCAACCGTCGGGTGAAAAGAGCCAGAGCGCATACGCTCGGGTCACCATGACCGGCTCGGAGTCGTTCCCCCGTCAATACGCACGCACCCGACGCTTCACGTGCGGTGAGCCCAAGGCGTACCGTCCGAACGCCGACGGCACCCGTGTGGTGTTCCTCCGGTCGCTCGGCGGCGACGACCCGGTGAACCGTCTCTGGTGCCTCGACCGGCTCGACGACGGCACGTGGACGGAGCGACTCGTCGTCGATCCGCTGAACCTTGATATGCGCGCCGATGGTTCCCTCCCGGCTGCCGAGCTCGCCCGGCGGGAACGGCTGCGCGAGCAGGCTTCCGGTATCACTGCCTACGACATCGACGCCGCCGGTTCCGTCGCGGTCTTCGCTCTCAACGGCACCCTCGTCATTGCCGACCTCGACACCGGATCGACCCACACCCTGGCGACCAAGCCCGGTGGCTACGACCCTCGCCTCTCACCGGACGGACAGCACGTGGCCTACGTGAGCGATCGCTGCCTACGTGTCGTCAGCGCGCGTACTGGATCTCTCGATGACCGCCTGCTTCTCGGCGAGGAGGACGAGGCCATCTCGTGGGGTGTCGTCGACTTCGTCGCCGCCGAGGAGCTCAACCGGTACCGAGGCTTCTGGTGGTCCCCCGATTCCGCCCACGTCCTGGCGGAGCGGGTGGATGTCTCGCCGGTCAACGTCTGGACGATCGCCGACCCGACCCATCCCGAGCGGTCGCCGGCCACCCACCGCTACCCGGCGGCCGGCACGGAGAACGCTCTTCTCGACTTGGCCGTGATCGCCATCGAGGACGACACCCGCCACGACATCATGTGGTCCCACGACGAGTTCCCGTACCTCGTCGACGCCCAGTGGACGAAGCACGGCCTGACCATCACCCTGCTCGACCGGGCGCAGCGCCACATCCGCATCGTGGACGTGACCCCGGAGTCCGGGCGGCTGCGCATCCTGCACGACCAGCGCGACGCCGTCTGGGTCGAACTTGCCGGTGGTGCGCCCATACGGCTTGCCGACGACAACCTCGTTCTCACGGTCGACGGTCATGTGCCGACATCCACCCCTGCGGGTCTGCCAAGTCCGGTCGAGCTCGACGCGTTCACCGATCCCGAAGGCACCCGGGCCCTCGTGCGCCAGCGGCCGGATCGGGCGGGCTACCTCTACCTGACCCCACCCAACCTGCAGGTCCGACGCGTGGTGGCGATCGAGGGAACCCAGGCGATCGTGATCGCGAACGCCTCGCGTCCGATCCCCGGGCTAGCCGTTCCGGTTGATCCGGCGACGACCTGCGTCGTACGAGTTTCGCTCGATGGGTCGAAACCCATCGAGGTCGTGGCCGGTGGAGTCGTCGACCCTGGTGTGCATGACGTTACGGTCGGCGGCGGGCTCGCGGTACTGCGAGCGACATCGATTGAACGTACGCGCGCTGAGCATCTGCTGATCGATGGAACCACTCGTGTCGCAATCGCCAACGACGCCGAGGTTGCCGTGGTCACGCCTTGTCCGGTGTTCTTCCGCGCCGGCGACCGCTCGATCCCCTACTGCCTCTTCTTCCCGACCGACGCAGGGATGCTCGGTGACGGTTTCGACAAGCTGCCCGTCATCATGGATCCTTACGGCGGACCGCACGCGGCGCGCGTCGTCGCTTCGCGCAATGCTCATGCATCCTCGCAATGGCTCGCCGACCAAGGTTTCGTCGTCATTGTCGCCGACGGGCGCGGCACGCCGGGCATCGGACCGGCATGGGAGCGGGCGATCGCCGGTGACTTCGCCGGCCCGATCCTCGAGGATCAGATCACGGCCCTGCAGGACGCGGCACACCGATATCCGCAGATCGACCTGACCCGGGTCGGCATCCGCGGGTGGTCGTTCGGCGGCTACCTCGCGGCGCTCGCCGTGCTTCGCGCCCCGGAGGTCTTTCATGCCGCCGTGGCCGGTGCCCCGGTGACGGACTGGGGTCTCTACGACACGGGGTACACCGAGCGATACCTCGGCGATCCCAAGGCGAACCCGGAGGCCTACGAGCGGTCCTCGCTGTTCCCGCTCGCCGCCGGGCTGCGTCGACCGCTCCTGCTCATCCACGGCCTCGCCGACGACAACGTTGTGGCCGCCCACACGCTGCAGCTGTCCTCGCGTCTCCTGGCTGCCGGGCGGGCCCATTCGGTGCTCCCACTCTCGGGCGTGACCCATATGACGCCGCAGGAGGAAGTGGCCGAGAACCTCTTGCTCCTGCAGGTCGACTTCCTCCGGCGCGCGCTCGGCTGACCCCGCTACCGTGGGCGGCTGTCCACTGAGTGAGCCCGGAGTCCCTATGTCCCCCGCCCCCACCTGTACCGCCGAGATCATCCGCAAGTGGGGAGCCGAAACCCCTGATGCCACGGCGATGGTGTTCGAGGGCGCAACGACCTCGTGGCGGGAGCTCGACGAGCGCTCGAGCCGGCTGGCGAATGCGTTCGCCGCTGTCGGTGTCGGCGTGCAGGAGCGGGTGGTGTTCATCGACAAGAACGGTCCCTCGTACTTCGAGGTCACTTTCGGACTTGCCAAGCTCAACGCCGTGATGGTCGCGGCGAACTGGCGCCTCGCTCCACCGGAGCTGGCCTACACGATCAACGACTCCCAGGCGAAGGTCGTCATCGTCGGTCCGGATTTCGTCCCTGTCGTCGAACAGATAGCAGGTGAACTTACGACCGTGACGAAGATCATCGTGATCGGTGACCACCCGTCGTGGGAGTCGCTCGACGACTTCGCCGCATCGGGCGCGCCGACCGACCCGGGCGTCTCCTCGGCCATGTCCGATGTGGCGATGCAGCTCTACACGAGCGGGACCACCGGACTCCCCAAGGGCGTGATGTTGGCCAACTCGAACATGTTCACCCTCTACGAAGAGATCGCCGTGCACTGGGCGTTCGACCGCAACTCCGTGAACATGGTGGCCATGCCGCTGTTTCACATCGGCGGTTGCGGATGGGCGATGGTCGGCATGTTCTTCGGGGCAAAGTCGATCATCGTGCGTGAGTTCGTCCCGAGCGTCGTGCTCGATCTGATGGTCGAGCACCAGGCCACGAATGCGCTCTACGTCCCGGTGATGCTGCAGTTCATGGCCATGGTGCCGGGCGCCGCCGACCGTGACTACTCGTCGATGCGCCGAATCGTCTACGGCGCTTCGCCCATCACCAACGAGGTGCTGATCGCCGCCATGAACGTGTTCAAAGTGCCGTTCGTCCAGGTCTACGGCATGACCGAGACGACGGGCGGGTTCACGCAACTGGCACCCGAGGACCACGACCCCACGGGACCGCGCGCCCACCTGCTCCGGTCAGCCGGCGCTCCTTACCCCTGGGTCGAGGTGAGGATCGTCGACCTCGAAAGCGGCAAGGACTGCGAGCAAGGCACCGTCGGCGAGGTGTGGACCCGGTCGCGCCAGAACATGCTCGGCTACTGGAACAAGCCCGAAGAAACGACCAAGACCATCACCGAAGACGGCTGGCTCAAGACCGGTGATGCCGGGTACCTCGATGCCGAAGGCTTCTTGTTCCTCACCGACCGCGTGAAGGACATGATCGTGTCCGGCGGCGAGAACGTCTACCCGGCCGAGGTCGAGAACGCGATCGCCTCGCATCCGGCGGTGGCCGAGGTTGCCGTCATCGGCGTGCCCCACGACCGGTGGGGTGAGACGGTCAAGGCCGTTGTCGTTCTGCGCAACGGAGCGACGGCCACCGCTCCCGAGATCATGGCGTTCGCGAAGGAGCGACTCGCCGGCTACAAGTGCCCCACGTCAGTCGACTTCACCGACGTGCTCCCCCGCAACCCGAGTGGCAAGGTCCTGAAGAAGGACCTGCGCGCGCCGTACTGGGCAGGCCGAGCGCGACAGATCAACTAGTGTCCCGAATCGCAAGTCCGCTGCAGAATTCTCGGCCAGATTCCGCCGTGGCGGCGTCCTCGTCGTTGCGGATGGACAAGGCAGACGCTGCCTCCTGCGTCCTTGCCACGACGAAATCTGACTCGCGAATTCCGCGAGCTACTTACGATTCGGGACACTAGCCGTTCGCTACGACGGTCGGGTGCAGACTGAGCCCTCATGGATTCGGCCCGTCGGTCGCTGTTGGTGCTCTCCGCCACGTACCTGGTGAGCGCGTTCGTGCTGTGGCGTGTGCACGCGAAGCAGCGCGACGTGTGGCTGTGGATCGTGACCGGTTCGGCGGGCATCGCGCTCGCGTTGCTCTTGAATCGGGACCGCCCGTTGGTGTGGATCGGACTTGCCGTCGCCCTCGGACCGCAGATGGTTTCAGCGACGATCGGAGACCTCCGCCGCGGGAACCGTCTGCTGACGTTGATCGACATCGGCGGCCTCGTCACGCTGGCGATCGGTCTCGTGCTCGGGCGTCACGCGCTCACGGGATGACGGATCGGTGCGCCGAGGCCGGGTGATTGTGCACTCAGTCGCCCTGGGGGCGACCAGGGCGACAACCTTCGGCTGGACCCCGTCCGATCAGTCCTGACGAAGCAAGTTCAGGTTCCGAAAGACGATCGGACGCGTGGCAAATGCCGCCAGGCCCTCCGCTATTCGAGCGGTCGCAGGCAGGTCGTTGTTGACCGCCGCGGCCTCCACCGACGGGAACTCGACGATCATGAGATAGGTGCCCGGGCGATCGCGGTCCTCACAGATCCATTCACACACCACCGTGCGCTCGCCTTCGGTGTCCTTGAGCCACTGCTCGTGGAGCTTCATCAACTCGTCGTAGCTCGGGCTCTCGACCTCGATCAGCTGGATGTACGACATCGAGTCACTCAGCCTTCAAGGAGCTGCGAATCATTTCGCGGAGCTCAGGACCAGG
>JANMYF010000292.1:0-2665 GCA_031381685.1 Acidimicrobiia bacterium | reverse complement strand
CCGGGCCTCGTCCCGGCTGTCCCAGCTCCGTGAACCCGAACGGGTCCGGGCATGGCTCTTCTCGGTTGCCCGACACGAGTGCTACGCCCACACCCGCAAACGGTCCCGAACCCTTCCCAAAGATCCCATGCGATTCGGTGAAACCCTCGAACAGAGCGGCCGCACGGCCGCAGGCCTCTTGGAGTCCGGTGAGCTCGTCGCCCTGGCCACGGCGGCGCGTAGCGGACTCGAGTCCGACGACCTCGCCCTCCTCGATCTGCGCTTCCGTCAGGACCTGAGCGGCAACGACCTCGCCGAAGCGGCCGGTGTTGCTCACGAACATCTCCACAAGGCCTTGGCCCGGGCGGCCGAGCGTTTCGAGAAATCGCTCACCGCCGTTGTGCTGATGCGCCACGGGCGCAAGCACTGCGCCGGACTTGCTGCCTTGGTCGCCGACGGAGCGGCCCTCGATCCTCTGCTCCGCAAGCGGGTGTCCCGCCACATCGAGGGGTGCGACGAGTGCACGCGCCGTCGTCACGCGCTGATCAACCCGGCGACGATGTCGGCGAGCGCCGCCTCCCGACTGGCCCCGCACCTCAACCCACCGGTCGGTTTGCGCGATGCCGTGGTTTCGTCGATGGGCGCTGGTGTCGGGGCGTCGTCGACCGGCTATGGCTGGCAGCGCAACGGCTTTCCCCGATCGATCCGCCGTCGCCGCACCGCCCCGACCGCTGCCCTCGTCACCGCGCTCGTCTTGCTGTCGGTCGGGTTGGTCCGCGAGAGCCCGACGGGATCCTTCCGTCCGCCGCCGCCACCCTCGACCGCGGCACCCACGGTTCCGCCCACGACAGCGCCTCCGACCACTGCAGCACCGACGACCGCTGTGCCGACGACGCTGGCTCCGACCACGACGTCGACCACGACGACGACGACCACGACGACGACCACGACGACCACCACGACCTCGACCCTGGCTCCGGCCACGACCATCGCCGTCATCGCGCCGACGACCATCCGGGCGCGGGTGACCATCGCCCCCACGACGCGCAAGCCCAGGCGCCGGACGACCACCACCTCCACCCTTGCTCCGACGACGGCCCCGCCGACCGAGGTGGCCACAATTCCGCCGACCGCTCCGCCCGTCGTCGAAACGACCGTCCCTCCGACGGTCGAAGTCACCGTTCCCGCCGTCACCACACTCCCGCCCGTCTTCGTGACCACAACGCTCCCGCCGCCCGTGCAGCTCACGACCACGACGAGACCGTGCGTGCCCGGTCAGACCTGTCCGAGGACCCCTCCGACGACCCCTCCCGCAGCCACGACCACGCTCAAGCCGTGCAGCCCGGTGGTCGTGTGCCTACCGCCGACGATCCCGCCGGTCATCATCGTCTTTCGTACCACCACGACCCTCGCTCCGCCGATCATCAAGTAGCGGGCCCTTGCCGAACCTTGTCCGGCCCGTTCAGCGTGCGGCGACCTCGACGAGGTCGTCGACGATGGCATCGACGGCCACCTCGCGGCGCTCCCCCGTGCGACGATCCTTCACCTCGACCATGCCGTTCGCGAGACCCTTGCCGACAATGCAGATGGTCGGCATGCCGAGCAGATCGGCATCGCCGAACTTGATGCCGGCGCTGACGCCGACGCGATCGTCGAGGAGGACGCGAACACCACGCGCGACCAGGGCGGCAGCGATCCGCTCGGCTTCGGGGAGTTGGATACCGCCGTCCTTACCGGTGACGGCGACGATGTGCACCTGCGCCGGGGCGATCGAGTTGGGCCAGCACAAGCCGCGGTCGTCGTGGCGCTGCTCGGCCACGACGGCCACCGCCCGGGACACGCCGATGCCGTAGGAGCCCATGGTGACCCGGATCTGCTGACCGTCGGGACCGGAGGCGTCGAGCGCGAACGCGTCGGCGTACTTGCGACCGAGCTGGAAGATGTGGCCGATCTCGATGGCGCGTCCGGTGGTGAGCGGTGAGGAGCATCGTGGGCAGGGGTCGCCCTCGACGATCGTGGCAACGGAGATCACGCGGTCGACCTGGAAGTCGCGGCCGACCACGGCGTTCACCACGTGATGCTCGAAGCGGTTCGCGCCGGTGACCCAGGAGGTGTTGGCGGCGACGGCGGGGTCGGCGAAGACCGGGACACCGTGATCGGCCATGCCGATGGCCGAGACGTATCCCTTCACGAACGCTGGTCTCGCCGTGAAGTCGTCGTCGGTGAAAGGTTCGAGCCGACCCGGGGCGACTGCGGCCTCGAGCTTGGCTTCGTCGACTTCACGGTCGCCGGGGACGAGCACCATGATCGGCGCGCCGTCGACCTTGAACAGGATGTTCTTCAGCAGCATCGTGGCATCGACGCCGAGGTCGTGGTGGTCGTTGAGGTGGGCGACGAGCGCGGTGATTCCCGGGGCGTCGGGGGTGTGCAGTGCGGTCATCGCAGGGTGGGTGGCCGGGTCGACTCTGGTGAGGTCGGCGATCGAGCGTTCGACGGCTTCGACGTTCGCGGCGTAGTCGCACGACGTGCAGCTGACGAAGGTGTCTTCGCCGGTCGGGCTGGGGGCGAGGAACTCCTCGCTGGCCGAGCCGCCCATGGCTCCCGACATCGCCGCGACGATGCGGTAGTCGATGCCGAGGCGGGCGAAGGTCTTCTGGTAGGCGTCGCGGTGGAGCTGATACGACGC
>JANMYF010000284.1:0-2116 GCA_031381685.1 Acidimicrobiia bacterium | reverse complement strand
CTCACCGCACTCTTTGCCTCTCCGGACGGCAATTGGTTGGCCATAGAGTGGTCATGGCACTGCACTCGACGTCGAGATATGGCGAGAAGCACCACGCCGGACGCCATCGTCGTAGAGCTTCGTGACGGGAAAATCGCCAGTTGGCGCGAGTACTTCGACACGTTCGGATCCATCGAGTTCGAATAGGGCGATCCGCATGACGCCGCAGTAGCGGCGTCACTCCCGCGTAAACCCAACATCCATTCGCGTAGTCGGCAGTCGACACCGGTCTCAAAAGCGAGGAACCGGGCGTTGCGTCATCGCTCATGCTGGGGCCAGACCCGAACGCAACCGCGCTGAACGAGCACCCTCAAGAGCGGGAGCAAATCTTCGATTCCCTGCTCACCGCCGGTGAACATCATGAATGGACCGGGCACGCTCCCGAAGATCGGCTTTCCCCTGAGTCCGCAGACTCTGCCCGTTTCCGGGAACGATGGTTTGACGCGCTAAACGGGCTCTTCGGATTTCAGCGGGGTGTGATGGTTGGGAGTAGGTCCCAGTTGGGTTTGGCTGCGCAGAGGAGAGCGCGGACGCGGTAATAAGCGAACTTGCGAAATCCGAACCCGACCCGTTTGATCCTCTTGATCAGGTTGTTCATCGCTTCGGTCGGCGCGTTCGTCACGTGAGCATGGTGCCAGTTGACGATTTGGTCTTTCCATCGCAACAGGGTCCGTCCGACGCGGCGGATCTCGATCGGGCACGATTCGTCTTGGAGGTCGTGACCGAGACGTTCAACGAACTCTGCGGCGAGGACCGGGTCGGTGTGGGTGTAGATCTCGCGGACGACTACTTTCGCGTGCCACGCCATGCGGACCTCACCACGCGGGTCGCCGGCATCGAGGAGACCCAGGAGTTTCTCGCGGCCTTTTTCATCGAGGCGTTCATCGGCCTTCGTCAGCAGCCGCCGGCACCGGTAGAGCGGATCGTCTTTGTGACCACGGTGGCCGAGCGTTTCGTTCTGGACCCGGCGCCGGCACTCGTCGAGAGCCTGGTTCGTGAGGCGGATCAGATGGAACGGATCAGCGATCTGCCCGGCACCGGGGAGCATCGTGGCGAACACCAGCCGGTAAGGGCCAGAAAGATCGAGTGTGCCCCACTCGACACCGTTCAGCCACAGTGTTGGTTGCTGTTGCAGCCAGCGGATCGACGGTGCGGCGTCACGGCCTTCGATCATGTCGAGCAGCACGCCACGACGCACATCAACGATCGATGTCGACCAGTGCTTGCGGTGCCGTTCACCACGCCGCACGAACAGCGTCTCGTCGAGACCGAGTGCGTTCACGTCACCGACGCGCTGCGGGTCGTCGAGGAGCGGGTCACCGTAGGCCTGCACGGCGTCATTCACGGTATGCCAGTCACAGTCGAGCTCATCAGCGACGTCGTTCACGGAACGGCCATGGAAGCCGATTTGGCGGGTGACCCACCGACCGGCACGATCCGTCAAGGCGAGTCGCGACGGCGCGATCTTGGGTTCGTTCAATGTCCAGGTGTTCACCGGACACGACGGCGTCTTGCATTCCCATCGATGCTTGCGCCACAACAGACGTGACGGCCGTCCGTACACCGGCAGATCGACCAACAGAACCTCGTCGCGATCCTTCACCGTCGGGCGTTGCCCGCAGCTAAGACATGCCGGCCGTGGCCCACGCGTCTCGATCGACACGACAACATGAACATCACTGTCGTCAACACCGAGCACATTCACGTGGGCAGACCGACAAGCAACTCGCACATGCGCGTAGGATCCGTTTCCACAGGGGCACCTCGATCTGATCGGCGTAGAGAACCGTCAGACTCGCAGGGCCCCTGTGCCACGCCCGGGATCCCCTCAGCCAGCTACACCCCGCTCAAATCCGAAGCGCCGCTAAACGAAGCAGATCTCGCAGAGTCCTCACGAGTGGTAATCGACTCACCGAGCAACCGAGTGCGATGGCCTGCTCGTGCGACCGATACTTCGAGCCGAACACCAAGCGCGCTTCCATGAGGGTCGAGCACCTCCATCGTCACGTTGTGTTGAGCACTCACCGTTCTCTACGATCAATTCCGCGGATAGGTGGAGCGGGGTCACGCCCGCCGG
>JANMYF010000283.1:0-2778 GCA_031381685.1 Acidimicrobiia bacterium | reverse complement strand
CCTCCCGGGTCTGCGCTCCGGGTAGGGAGTAGCGCGCCCAGGGCGCGTCCTGCCAGCGACGGAAACCCTCGGCGGTCACCTCCGGGTGGAACTGCACACCGTAGGCGCGTGGGGTAACTCGGAATGCCTGGTTCGGAAACGCGTCGGTGCTGGCGAGATTGACAGCACCGGCTGGTGTGTCGAACCCGTGGAAGTGGCTCTGCGTCATGTGAAGCGGCTCGCAGAGGAAGTCCGCGCGGCCCGCTTCCGTCGGCCTGACTTCGTAGAAGCCGAACTCGCTTCCGCCGTGGGCCGGTGGACCGACACGCGCGCCGAGGACGTGGGCGATCGACTGCGCACCTTGGCAGATGCCGAGCAGCGGGACATCGCGGTCGAGACACTGTTCGATGTAGCGGTGCTCCTCGGCCAGAAAGGCGTGACGGTCGGTGTCGTAGACCTCGTACTTGCCGCCGTAGATCACCACCCCGGCAACACCATCGTCGAGTTCGGGAAGCGGATGCCCTTCGAACGGTCGACGGAAGTCGGCGATGAGTCCGCGAGCCGCAGCGAACAGGGCGACCCGGTCGTCCGGTGGGTCATCGCCGTGTCGAATGAGCACCAATCGCTTCGTCATTGCACGTCCCTTCTCGGCCGACGAGGATAGGTCCATGTGTGGTGTGGCCGGAATCTGGTCCATCGTTCCTGCCGCGGAATTCGACGTTGTGTCGGCACGGCGCGACGTCGGGATGATGCTCGACCTCCTGGCCCATCGGGGGCCTGATGCCGAAGGATTCGCCGTCATTGCGGGTGTGGGGGTCGTCGGGCACCGCAGGCTTTCCATCATGGACCCGGTCGGGGGAGACCAGCCGATCTGGAACGCCGACCGGTCCCAGGCGATCGCTGCGAACGGCGAGATCTACAACTTCCCTGCGTTGCGTGAAGATCTGTCGGTCGACCACGTGTTCAGCACCGGCAGCGACAGCGAGGCAGCGCTGCACCTCTACCAACGTCACGGCGCCGCGCTGGTCAACCACCTCGAGGGCATGTACGCGTTCGCCATCGTTGACGGAACCCGGCTGGTCCTCGGTCGTGATCCGCTCGGGATCAAGCCTCTCTACTGGGCCGAGCAGAACGGTCAGGTGTGGTTCGCCTCCGAGATCAAAGCACTTGCACCTTTCTGCCCAGTAGTGCGGGAGTTCCCGCCAGGCACGATCTTCGCCTCTGACATAGGTGTACATACGTTCTACGAGGTGCCGTTCACCGTTCCGGTGGAACGTTCGGCCGACCATTACATCCGCGAGGTGCGCTCGACGCTCGAGGCTTCGGTGGTGAGCCACTGCATGAGCGACGTGGGTCTCGGCGCGTTCCTCTCCGGTGGGCTCGATTCCAGCATCATTGCCGCGCTCGCCAAGCAACATCTCGGAGAGCTGCACACGTTCTCCGTCGGCGTCGAAGGGTCCACCGACCTGGCCGCGGCCCGTCTCGTCGCTGACCACCTCGGCACGATCCACCACGAATACTTCATCACCGAAGCCGAGGTGCTCGCCGCGCTTCCCGAGATCATTCACAGCCTGGAGAGCTTCGATCAGGATCTCGTGCGCAGTGCCGTGCCCACCTTCTTCACGGCGCGTCTCGCGGCGCAGCACACGAAGGTGATCCTGACCGGTGAGGGTGCTGACGAACTGTTCGCCGGCTACACGTATCACCGGTCGATCGTGGACCCGGTGGCACTGCACGCGGAACTCCGACGGACGGTGACCACGCTCCACGACATCAATCTGCAGCGGGCCGACCGGCTCACGATGCTCCACTCGATCGAAGGGCGCGTCCCGTTCCTCGACTTGCGGATGGTGGAGCTCGCCCAGCGGATACCGGTATCGCTCAAGCTTGCCGGCGTTCCTGTCGTGGAGAAGTGGGTGCTGCGCAAGGCTTTCGAAGACATGCTCCCCGCAGAAATCGTCTGGCGTCGCAAGGAACAGTTCGACGAAGGAAGCGGCACCGCCGATCTGCTGCCCCGTCTACTACGCGCGCAGATCACCGAGGAGGAGGCCGCGGCCTATCGGTCGGAGCACCCTGAAGTGGTTCTGAGGTCGGCGGAGGAGTGCCTCTACCACCGCATCCTCGTCGAGTCCTATGACCACCCCGGACCGGTGCTCGCCAATGTCGCCCGCTGGGCCGGCCTGCGCATCTGACGCTTCGTGCTGAGTCGGACGTACGGATAGGCGTCCACTTCTACTCGGGCGGCCGCGTTGTGTCTGGCGGCCTGCGCCGACTGCCGTCGCGGAGCTGGTTGGCGGTAGTCGTGACAAATGACATTGTGTGCAACAAGTTCAATGAAGGGGAAGCATGCGCGAACTGCCAAAGCTGGTCTCGCCGGACGATCATGTCCAAGAGAGCGCGCCGAACCGGGCACCAACACCATCAAGGACACTGTCAACGAAGCATTGAGGCGAGCGACGGCGGAACGTGCGGTCAGAATCAGCAACGCGCTCGACGTTCTCGCAACGGCAGCCATCGATGATCGAGAAGATGCGCGGCGGCGGGATCGATCGATTCGTTCGTTGTCTCGCGCCGACTGTTCGTTGGTTTGTTCATGGTCCGGCGTAGAGGGTTCCGTCGGATTTGCGGCGGATGAGGGTGGGTTGGCCGGGTTGTCGGTCGACGTAGAGGTTGTTGTCGTGGAGGAAGTGGTGGTGGGGGTCGCAGAGCAGGGTGAGGTTCCACACGACGGTCGGTCCACCGTCGTCGTGTTCGATGATGTGGTGTACTGCTGCCCGGGTGTGGGGTGCGTTGCATCCG
>JANMYF010000264.1:0-11624 GCA_031381685.1 Acidimicrobiia bacterium | reverse complement strand
ATTGGACCCCGTTGGTGCCCGAATGATTACCCTCGTAACGGCGCTACCCTACCCCGAGGCAATCCGCCTGCTCAAGGAGGAGTTCACAGTTGACCCGGACGTGTTGCAGCGGGATCTGTCGGCCCTCATCGATGAGCTGATTGACGCTAAGCTACTTCGACGCATCGCGGGCGGCTGATGTCGCAGTCGGAGCTCTCCGAACACCGAAACTATCTGGCTGACGATCGCCGAACGATGGCCTACCGGGCAGCGTTGGCGGAGGTTGTTCATGCCGGCGACGTCGTGTTGGACTTGGGCAGCGGGACTGGCATCCTCGGTCACCTGGCGTGCGAAGCGGGCGCAGGATCTGTCGTAGCCGTCGAACGAGGCGAGATCATCGCCTTGACGCGCCGCATCGCTGCGGAGAATGGGCTTGGCGAGAAAGTCCACCATCATCACGCGCGGTCGACCGAGATCGCCCTCGATCGGCTGGCCGACGTGGTTGTCTGCGATCAGATCGGCGGCCTCGTGCACGACGCCGGGATCCTTCGCTTCTTTGCCGATGCGCGCAAGCGTCTGTCATCACCCGGGGCAACGCTCGTACCTGCTTCGTTTCAGATCTACCTCGCTCCGACGTGTTTCGACGAGGGGCGCGAGGCAGTCGAGTTCTGGTCCTCACGACCGGGCAACATCGATGTCTCCGCGGCACGTGTATTCGCCGTCAACACCGAGTGGCACTATTCACGAGTCGAGGGTTCGTTTCCGCTGGCCGACGGAGCCGGCATTGCCGAGTTCTCTTCCGATCACGACGAACCGATCTCGGGGAAAGCAACCTTCGCAATTCATACCAAAGGGCGCATGGATGGTCTGATGGGTTGGTTTGACGCTCAGCTGTCGCCGTCGGTTCGGCTGAGCAACGACCCTTGGTCGCCCGAGCGTTTCGACAGGTGGTGCAATTTCTACCCAATCGAATCATCTGTCGATCTCATGCCTGGCGACCGAGTGGAGGTCTCGCTCGAAATCCGACCGAAGCTCAACCTCGTTGCCTGGGACATCACGGTCGGGCCCGGAGGTGGGCAGGCACAGCGATTCCGCCATTCCACGCTCACCGGCACCTTCGTCACCAGAGCCTCCTTCGATCGACGGGCCGAGGAGAAGGCACCGGTACCGACGGGCCGAGTGGAGATTGTGCGCGAAGTTCTTGCCTCCATCGATGGAAGTCGTTCCCGGGCGGACATCGTGCAGGCGCTGGCTGGTCGAGTGGGTACAGACTTCTCAACGGAAGCGCAGCTGGACAGGTTTGTGGGCAACTGCATTGAGCTCACGAGAGCGTTGACGTGATCGTTCGCCGGCGGCGCTAGCAGTGCGAGTCGATGCCACGGTCATCGGCGCCGGTGGAGTTCACGTCGCGCAACGCGGCGCAGCTGCTCCCGAGCGGAAGGGCGCGCTCCATGTGGGTCCCGTCGCCGCTATTCGTCAGCCGAACGATGCCCCAATCGAATCCCAGCGCGGAGACCATGTCGTGTGGCGCCGCCTCTGGGCAGGCTCTGGTCGCCTGGTCATCGACTTTGTCGGACTTGCGGTCGTGCAGATCGATGATTCTGACGGACTGGTGACGTTCGACCGCGATTTGCCTGCCGACGTTGAGCAACATCTTCTGCTCGATCAGGTACTGCCCCTCGTGCTCGCACGGCGCGGACACCTCGTCCTGCATGGGGCACTGATCAGCCTTGCGGGACGCGGCGTCGTGCTCGTCGGCGCATCAGGCGCGGGAAAGTCGACTCTCTCTGCGTTCGCGTGGACGCGGGGTTGGTCGGTCGGAGGAGATGACGGAACTGTTCTCAGCACAACTCAGCCGCCTCGCGGCGAGCCAACGTACGCCACCGTTCGCCTCACGGACGAAGGCGCAGCTCTCTTGGGATTCGACCAAAGTGGGGCGCCCACCGTCGTTGGGAAGACTCGCTTCCAAGGAGATTCGGAGCGTGGACTGCTGTCAGACAGCGTCACGGTCGATCTGATCGCGGCCGTTGAGCCGACGACCGACGGCTCCGCTGCTCGGATGGAATCCATCCGCGGAGTTGCTGCCCACGCGATGCTCTTTTCGGCGGCGTTCCATGCCGACGTCACGATCGCAGGCAACCTGCCGACGGTCATGGCTGCGCTCGTTCACGTCGTCGAGGCCACACGCGTTGGTCGGTTGTTCGTGCCCCGCGGAATTGCGGGCCTATCGGCAGCGGAACTCGTTCTGCGGCTCGAGCTCGCGCGCTGATGTTGTTGCCCCGTTGGGTGGCCGTCAGGCGATTCGTCCACGAACTCACCAAGGAGACCCGGATGAGCGCGGTCCGCGCCGTCGCCGATGGATGCGTCGTCGCCGTCACGATGAAGCGCCGGGGGGTGCGTCCACTTCTGACCGGTTTGCGCAACCGAGGCGACGTCATCGACCCATTCCAGGCGCGGCGTGTAGCCCAAGCGGCTGATGCGGGGCTGGGGCTCGTGCCGGCGCGCCCGACCTGTCTGCGACGCTCATTGGTGCTGCTTCGGGAGTTGCGGAGGCTCGGGCTCGACGGGACCTTGCATGTCGGCGTGCGGAACGAGACTGGAGTGGTGCTGGCGCATGCGTGGATACAGGTGGGCAACGAAGTGGTCAACGATGACCGCGCAATTACGGACCGTTTCTCGCCGATAGCAGCAGGGGAGCTCGAAGACCTTCTCCCCCGGTTCACATGAGCTTCACGGTCGCGACGGCGCTGGGGAGCACGGCCGTCGAGGCGCTGCGGACCACCAACGCAGGTCTGCTGGACGAGGGACGCGTCGCTCTTGTGCAGCATGGAGACAAGGCGGTCGCGTGGTCGACGACCTGTCTTTGGGTCGACGTTCACGACGACGACGACGTGCTCGTTCTGGTTGACGGCATGTTTCACGGACAGATCGCCCGACGCGGGCGCGCCACAGCGATTGCCGAGCGTTTTCGAGCCCTCGGCGACCGCTTCGCCACCGGTCTTCTTGGCGACTTCGTCGTCGTTGTGCTCGACAAGAACCGGCGACGCATGCTGGAGGCGAGGGATCCCCTGGGCGTACGGCCCTGGTATCAGTCCAACAGCGGCCGTCTGCACGCCGCCGCATCCGACGTTGCGTCGCTCGTCACCCTCTCCTGGGTGAACACGCAAATTCACGAACGGACGGCGATCGAATATCTCGCCAATATCTGGATGAGCCGTGGAGAAACGCTGTATGCCGGCGTCCGGACGCTCGCGCCCGGCGCCACGTGGGTGTCGCGGATGGAGGGAGGCGACACGTTCACGCACCATCGTTGGAATGTGGAGCCCGATGTTGCCATTACCTGGGACGATGCAGCGGAACGGTGCCGGTCGGTGCTGGATGAGGTCGTGAAGGATCGATTGGATGGATCGTTCCCGGCGACATGCGAGCTGAGCGGCGGTCTCGATTCGTCAGCAGTCGTCGGAACCGTTGTTGGCTTGGGCAAACCCGATCTTCTGGCGGGCAGGCTGCTGTTCGACGGACCGACCGCCGACGAACGGGAATACTCGGCTGCCGTCATTGACCACTGGCACGTGGACTCGATTGGGATGCCGCCGTGGATGCCGACGCCCGCGGAATGGGACCAATTGGCGCGTCAGCTCCGTCGACCTGTTCCGGCGCCAAACTTCGTGATGTTCGAAGGATTGCATGGAGCCATGCTTGCCCAGGGCCGCCCGGAATGCCTGACAGGGCTCGGTGGCGACGACGCGTTTGTCGGCATGGGGAACGGGAGCCGGATCGTCAGCTCGTTCCAACTTCGTCAATACAGAACGTTGCGCCAAGTCGCTGCCTGGACGGTGCGCAATCCGCGCGAGTCGTGGCGCGAGGCCCTTCGTCCGACGTTGCGTCGCTTCTTTCCCAACGACGGCACGCCTCCGTGGGTTCGTAAGGAGGCGGCCGAAGAGGCCGGAATCACCGAGCTGCTCCGGAAACGGCCCCGCGCTATCAGCGGCATCGCCGCCATCGACGAGCGCTTCGCCAATGTGACATCGGGGTATCACGCATCAATACTGGAAGAAGCGGCGGCTGTTCACGATGTGACCGGCCGTCGAGCCTCACACCCGTTCCTCGACCCTCGAATGATTACGGCGACCTACGGCCTCAATCCATGGTGGCCGACGTACGGGGGACATACCAGAGCGCTCGAGGTCGCGGCGTTCGCCGACCGCCTTCCCCCTCTCGTCAGCGGAAGGCGGACAAAGGCCGAATTCTCCGAGGTCTTTTGGCCGCTGCGCCCGGACGAGGCTGAAGCATCAAGACTTCGGGACGGAATTTTAGCGACCGCCGGTTGGCTGGATCGGACGGGCTTTGATGCGCTGTTGCGCAGCGCCCACGCCGGCGACCCAGGGTCTGCGATACCACTTGCCAGATGTGTCGCCTTGGACCGATGGCTGACACAAACCTTCTAGGACTCAGCCAGACGACGGCAATTGTGTGGCTAACTCATCCGCTCGTGCCACACTCACTCATTCCGCCCATCTGAGTGACGTTCGTGTTGCCGTCCGGGCAACTGCCGCCCTGACCAAGCGTGAGGCTGCTGAGGGTACCAAACCGCTTCAGTGTGGGTGTGTTATATACCATGAGAGTCTCCTGACCGACGATGATCAAACGACGATACTTGAGCCGGCCACTCTCCGCAACTGATTTGGTTGGTGAAGCACACACTGCGTTCCGACGCGCCTCCATCAAACCGGCTCCCCGGGCTGGTAGGCCGCCGCCTGGAGGTTGAACAACCTGGCGTACGTGCCATCGAGTTCGAGCAGCGCCCGATGCGTTCCCGACTCCACGATGTGTCCGGCGTCCAACACATAGATACGGTCGGCGCTGGAGACGGTGCTGAACCGATGGGAGATCACAATGACGGCTTTGCCCGCGCACAGCTGCCGAAGGCTTCCGAACAGCGCTGCTTCGGCGTCGGGGTCAAGCGACGACGACGGTTCGTCCAAGACGACCAGCGCAGCCTTGCGGAAGAAGGCTCGGGCAATTGCGACGCGCTGCCATTGGCCCAACGAGAGATCGCGTCCGCCCGTGAACTGGGGGGCAAGGAGCGTGTCGTATCCGGCCGGGAATTCCTCGAGGAAGTCAGCCGCTCCGGCGTCGCGTGCGGCCTCCCTCACCGCTTCTCGATCATCGGCGTGCTGCCACCGCCCGAAGCCGATGTTCTCCGCTGCCGAGAAGAAGAAGCGGGTGTAGTCCTGGAAGACGAAGGCCACATGTTCGCGGACGCTCACGTCGTCCATCTGCTGAATATCTGACCCGTTCCACGACACCGTTCCGCGGTCTGCGACATACAGGCCGCCGAGCAGCTTGGCGAGGGTGGTCTTTCCAGACCCATTGGCCCCGACGAGTGCGACGACCTCACCAGTTCGAACGGTGACGCTCACGTCGACGACAGCGTCGTTCGGAGCATTGGGATAGCGAAATCCGAGTCGGTCGCTGCGAACGGTGAGTGGTTCGTCGGCGGCAAGATCGAAATGTGCTCGAGCGCTCATCTCAGCACGACGATTGGCGGCGTCGCCGAGGAATTGGTCGACCTCGTGGAGGAAGGTTGTGCACTCGAAGATCATGCCGAATCCGCCGATGAGTGATTGCGCTCGTTGCGCCAAGAGCACGATGGCACCGGCAGCGACCGCACTTTCGGCGATGGTAATCGTGCCCTGCTCGAGGAGGCGGATGAGGACCGCAAGCGTGCCGCCCATCACCACTCCGCTGATCAGCCGAGCGATCGTTCCGATCGCGAAGCGGCGGCGCCCAACTTCGCGCAGCCGCTTGATTCGGGCCGACCACAGCCCTGAGTGTCGGCTTGTGAGGTACGACGCAAGGTTGTAGCCCCGGACCTCCTTGGCGGTGTCCTTCTGACTCAAGAGGTGCAGGAGGTAGTGGCGCTGTCGCGAGACTTCGGTCTGCTCGATCTCGAAATCGATGTTCAACAGTGTTGCCGCACGCGTCGCCAGCACGATCGGAAGCGATCCCGCAAGGGCCACGAGCAACAGCGCTGGTTGGATCATCGCCACCGTGATGGCCACGGCAACCATGGCCAGCAGCGACCCGACCATGCCGATCAACGCCGTTGCGAGTTGCATAGGCCGAAACGTCGAGTTGGCGAGGACTCGCTCGAGCCGGTTGTGAAACGCCGAGCGGTCGAAGTCGATCAGGTCGGCTGCGGACGCGGCGCGCACAACGTCCTCCTGTGCCTCGCGAGAGAGCAGATCGGTGACCACCTTTTGCAGCTCCCCGCGCGCCAAGTTGATGATCGCCGAGATTGTCAGCAGGGTAACGACGACGATGGCCCATGGCAGTACCTCGCCGGCACCGGCGGTCTTGCCGAGGTTGACAACTCGGGTGAGGAGTTGCCGAATCGCCAGGAGCTGGGCGGCCGCCAGCAGCGAGCTGACGAGCTGGAGGACGGCGACAGCGACGAACTCCCGCCTCGCGGCGCGCGTGATCAACCGTATGGACGACCGGAGCAAGGCAGGGAGCGCTCGGAGCGAGCGTTTCTGCCGAAGGTCGACGAGCTCGTCGTACGTGAAGGTGTCTAGGTCCAACCGTTCGGGTGCGGCCGCGGTAGTCGCGCCTGAGGACTTGGCCGAAGCATCCTCGGCAGTTCCGGAGACGCCGCTTTTCATAAGGTTCGTCACGGTAGTTCACGGCGGTCCAATGCCACAGGCGACGGGAAACACCCGAGGAATGAGCCGACGAGCCACTTCAGTGACGAGCGGGTGTCGCCGATATTGCCTTCACCTGCGTTGGAAACGAGTGGTATGGGCGTCGAACGGCGAACCGGGATTTCACTATCGAAAGTGCCGAAAAGCCCATGGCTCGGTGTGATCACCTTTGCTGCCCTAGCCACGCTCATTCCCATCCTTGACTCAATCGCCGGCACAGTCCGCGTCTCCGCAGCGCCGCCTGAGAGCGCTCGGACTTCGCCAGCGGTGTTGACTCCCTCGCCCTACTCGGTCGCCCCATGCGGTGTGCTTCGTCCTGCAGATGAGCCCAGCTCCCCGATGATCGTTCTAAAACCCCGTGTCGTAGCGGCGTCGATACGCCCCGATGCGATGGTCTCGTTCGACTCCGGCCTCGTCGTCGTCGATGGTGCAGGACCGAAGATGGTGGGTCTTTCCACCGACGGTACGGTGCGCTGGTCCTATGTGACAAACATCGATTCTTCGGCCGGGTATAGAGGTTCGCTTGCGGTCGACCCATCGGGTTCGACCTACCGGGTGAAGTATCCGAACGAAGTGCTGAAGCTGAGTCCTACTGGACAAACACTGTGGACCGCCGGCTTCAGTTCGCCAATTGCACGAATCTTCGGAACAGTAGTGCAGGGAACGTGGCGTGTCGTAGTCGTCACTTCAACATCGACCCGAGTGCTTTCGATGGCAGGCGCGGACGTTGGCTCAGCACCGGTCAGCGGCCTCAGCTCTACCCCGACCGGGGACGGCGGACTGTTGGTCGGCGACGGTATGTACGTCCGCAAGTACCGCCCGTCATTCGTGCCTCAGTCGCTGTTCGGGTCCCCGCACAAAGATAACCACCCCATGCCTGAAGGGGCTCCGCTGCACTTCTACCAGCAAGGTGACGCGGTCGAACTGCCTGATGGCCGCATCCTCGTGGGCGACGGAGGTTGGGGACTTTGGTTGCTGGACAGCCGAGGGTTCGTTCTCGGTCTCGTGCCTACTGGGGAGCTCGGTTACCTGACGCAAGAGCCGAAACTTGTCATCATCGGAAGCGAGCTCTTCTACTCGGCGGGCGCAAAGTTCACGAACGATCAAAAGGTACTGGCGCTGCCGATCAGCGACCTTGCCGCCCGCGCCGTCCAGCCGAAAGCTGGAGACGCCCGATTGGGTTTCGGCGCTGGGCTCGTTACTCCAGCCGCCGGGAACTACTTCGCACCTGGATCGACCGCGACGGTGGAGCTCGAGCTCGACGCATGGTGGGGGAGCATCGGAGCCGCAAGCCTCCAGTACACCGTTCGTCGATCTTCCGAAGTGGAGGCCGACGCTCCTTCGATTACGCAATCCATGGCAATCGCGCCAGGCGCCCGGCAAGCGCTAGCGCTTCCTCCGCCCGTTCCGGGGGCGTACGAAGTGGATGCTCGGTTGCTCGTCGACGGAACACCGGTTGGAGCTACCTGCCTCCACTACGCGATCGGTGCACCAGGGCATTCGCTGAACATGGCAACGCTTCCCCCAGGCGCAGATGCCGGTGGACCGAGTGGTCCCCGGGGTGTCGCTTTGGCTGATGAGCTCGGAACTGGCTCACACCGGATTTCGTTGAATTGGAACCGGTTGCTCGACCCCGCCGGCCTCACGACTTTTGACAACTATGACGCGGAGATCAAGGCCGCCGCCGCCGAGTCGGCGAGGCGAGGAGTCCCATTTAGCGTTCAGCTGGGTGAGGGCGGCGTCGAACGGTCATTCGTCGACAACGGCACATGGGAGAACCGGGCCCGCGAGGTCGTGGCCCATTGGGCGCCGTACGTCGACTACTGGGAGGCCTGGAACGAACCGAACATCACCTTCGGGTCAGCCGCGGCGTATGTAAATCAAGTTCTCGCACCCTTTCGGCGAGCTGTTCAAGCGGCAGATCCCGGGGCAAAAGTGATCGGCGGCTCTCCGGTCGGCATGTCCGTCCAGTACTTTCGCGAGATTGGCCTAGCTGGCGGTTTCAATTCGATGGATGTTGTGGCCATTCATCCCTACACCGGGCACAATAGATCGTGGGAAGAGGAGGGAGTGCCGGGTCAGATTCAAGATCTCAAGGCGATTTTGACAAGCAACGGTAAGAGTACAATGCCGATCTGGATAACTGAGTTTGCGTTTTGGTCGAATGGTCCGGCCAACTGGTTCGCCCAAGCAGATAAGAGTGCGCGTGTTGTCATCTGGAACAAAGCACTTGCCAACGGCGTTTGGCAGTATTTCCTCCCCGAAGGCAGCTGGGGAAATTCTGGTGTGACGTTTTCAGCGATCGAAACCGGTGGTCCGGTGAAGCCAGCCGCTCTTGCGCTCATGGAGACGAAGAACCAATTGACCGGACGCACCTTCTCCGGGTGGATTACGACAAACATTCCGCACACCTATGCCGCCCGCTTCGGTCCGGCACCCGGCGGGAACGATCAGGTTGTTGTGCTCTGGGCGGACGACGAATCGTCAGATGGCACGCTGACCACCGATCGAGCGCTCGACGCAACCGTCACCGACCAGTATGGAGCGAGCGAACACCTCCCCCTATCTCAAACGGACACGAAGCTTACGTTCCGGTCATCTGTGCAGTATGTGCGACTTCCCGCCGACGCCGCGCTGAGCATCAGCGCGAGGTCCGCATGGGGCAAGAACCTGGCCGCAACCGCAGCGGGCGGTGTTGCGGTCGCCTCCAGTAGCAGCCCTTGGAACCCGCCGTCGGCCGCCATCGACGGAATCGCTGACGCTCGCGGCGTTGGCGAATTCCCTGGTTCACCGGCGTGGGCGTCTGCGATTGGAGATCCGCTCCCAACATTGACGGTCACGTTGTCACCGTCGGCTTCGGTGAACACCGTTTGGTTCTCGACCGCCGGTTTGGGGAGCGTGCTTTCCGGCGTGCGCGACATCGATGTTGAGGTCCAAGCGTCTGACGGCACCTGGGTCTACGTCGGCGGTGTGCGCGATCTGTTCTTCGACCGCGCCGCTGTCGTCACATTCCCGACGAGAACCGCCAAGGCCGTGCGTCTCAAAGTCTTGCGGGTGAACTTCGGTGGTTATGCGGGAGGCGCCAAGCCTTGGTTCTGGCCGGCGCCCGGCAGCCCGGATCTCGATAATCCGGGATACGCGCTCTATGGCCCGGCGATCATCCGAGAGCTCGAGGTGTACGCCGCAACAGCTACAGGACCTGCGCCTGCGACGACTACGTCATCAAGCTCTACGACTACGAGCTTCGGAACGTCGACCACGACGTCTCTGATCCCGCCGAGCACCACGAGCAGCACTGCGGCCCCTGCACCTTCTACGAGCGTGCTCACGGTTCCGGGTGTGGTGAGCACGATCGAACCGACGAGCTCTGTGGCTCCCTCCGTTACGACGTCATCCGTACCCTCGACAACGTCCACTTCGCTCGCGCCGAACAGTCCCACGTCAGCTCCGCCGACCACGACCGGTGCACCAACCACGACCACCGCACCAACCACGACCACCAGCGCACCAACCACGACCACCGCACCAACCACGACCACCGCACCAACCACGACCACAACATCAACCACGACCACTGCACCGACCCTGACAGTCCCGGCGGACGTGCCTACGCCGCCACCGGGAAGGACGGCACTGAAGCTGCCGCCACTCTCGCCCCCCGAGCCAGTCGGAAAATCTGCTCGAACATCCTCGACCACCACACCAACGACGACCACTAGGATTTCTGCTGAGAGTCTGGTCTTTTCCACGGGCCGGACCGATGTGATTGTGAAGGGCGCCGAAAGCGCCACGGGATCGACTTCTGCGATGCGGACCTCGACCAGCGCCCAGCAACGGACCGCCATCACCATTCCGTCGTTGCTCCCCTTGGTTCCGGCGCGTTCGGAATCAGTAAGCAAGACTCCTACTCGCCGAGCGAGCCCGACAACGCGCGCCCCCAAGACCGCGCGGAAGGTGGCGGCGACCTCATCTCGCGTTGCGTCCCGAAAAGTCGTTCGACTGACGACCCGGACCACCAAGAAGGCAGCAGCAGTCTGATACCGGGTCGCGAGACACGCTGTCGCCTACAACCACGCCTAGCCGAGATCGCTGCGTTGGCATCGATCGGGATCGTCGGCGATGGCTTCGACAATGCCAAAGGTGGGCGCTGACCCTGAGACACCGCAGGCCGAGACGACTCATGTTCGTGCGTCGAGCAGTCTCTCGATTCGCCCCATGATCTCCGTCCACTCGTACGGTGCGGCTGCTTGAGGTGCCTTCGACGCCCACACTGCGAGGTTGTCGCCACTCAGTGCCTCGCCGAGCAGCCGCGCCAATTCATCTACATCGTCGGGGTCTTGTTGGAGCTGTCCCGCACCAGAACCTGCGATCGCTGAAGCCGCTCCCGCAAGGCTGGTCGTGATCACCGGTATCCCCATGGCAAGTGCTTCGATGATCACGATGCCGAATGGCTCGTACTGGGTCGGGAGTACAAAGAGATCGGCTGCGGCAAAGGACTTCCCGACGTCATTGGTCGGGCCGTGCCAACGCACGCGGCCCTCGAGGCCGAGCTGCTTGATGAGCCGGGCATAGTCGGAGATGTCGGCCTTGCCCACCACTTGGACCTCGAGGTGTTGATCCGCGGTGAGTGCGACCGCCCGCAGTAGCACCCCGAATCCCTTTCGGTGGAGTTCGTTGCCGACGAAGAGCAGTGCGATGGCTTCGTCGGCGATGCCCATTTCCGCCCGGGAGGACGCCCGCTCGCTGTCACGTCTCTGGGTCGAGAACTCGGACACGCTGAAGCCGTTGGGCATCACCACGATCGACGATGGATCGACGCCGTAGTGCGCGATCAGGTCTGATTTCACCTGCTCGCCCACGACCACCACCTGTCGACGGCCGGGGGCCGTGAAGTAGCTCCGCTCGAGGCGCAGGAGGGTTCGGTGGCGAGGCATCACGAAC
>JANMYF010000217.1:0-24970 GCA_031381685.1 Acidimicrobiia bacterium | reverse complement strand
GCGGGCGAAGGTGACGGTCGACTTCGCTCGGGACTTGAGGCCCGCTTGTACCTTCGGCAGGTTCTCCATGTCCTGTTCGAACACGTCGGCCAATCCGCCCATCCCGGGCGCCTCCTTCCACGACTGGTGCTTGTCGAGCACCGTTGCCGGCGAGCGGGGTGGCCGCGGTTGGCCGGTCGGGACCGGCTGCATGCGGATCACATCCATGAAGCACGAGTCCGGGGTCGGTCCGGGCCGCCAGCGGTAGACGAGGGGCTGGCCCAGGCCGGCCCACGGGGCGAACGCGGGGAAGAGGTGGTACAGCACCGCATCGAGAAGTTCGGAGTCGCTCACTTCGGCGAGGTCCACGCCGTAGACGGGAGCCATTCGCTCCCGGAGGAACTCCGCCATGGCCGGTCGTGCCGCGGCGTCATCGTCGATGGTCACGGCGGAGTCTGCGGTGACGCCCTTGCGGCCGCTGTAGAACTTCAGATACGCGTCGGCGACAGCCTGCTCGCTCGTCGCTCCCATGTGTGGGCTGCCCACCGCGAACGCATTGGTGAACCGGGTGACGTAGGGATCGTCCGGCCAGATCGAGTACTCGGAGTTCTCGTCGGCGCAGAACCCGAGAATCTGGGGGTGGGTGGCGATGACGTGGTACGCCTCGGCGAACGCCTCCATGACGACCTTCCAGTTCGCCGGGACTTCCTTGACGGCATGGAACGCGATGTAGCGGTTCTCCATGTCGAACTCGGCGAAGTGGCCGATCAGTTTGCGCGCGTACGTGTCGAACGGCTCGGCGTCGGGGGCGAAGTTCACGAACACGAAGCCACCCCACTGTGCGACGTTCGCTTCCGGCAGGCAGGTGGAACCGGCTCCTTCGGTGAAATGGAGGAAGTCCCACTGCGCGGGAATGTCGGTGAGCTTGCCGTCGAGATCCCAGGTCCATCCGTGGAACGGGCAGCGGAACGATGCCACCCGGCCGTCGTCGGTGCGGAGCTTGGTTCCCCGGTGGAGGCACGAGTTGAAGAAGGCCTTGATGGCACCGTCGCGCGTTCGCGTCACGATCACCGATTCGTCGGCGACGTCGTAGACGACGTGGCTTCCCGGGCTCGGGAGGTCGTCGACGTGGCAGGCCATCTGCCACGTCGTCCGCCAGAGGTATTCGTTCTCCAGCGCGGCGAACTCCGACGAGATATAGCGACTCTTGGGCACTTCGGCGGTTCCGCAGTCGACGGTCGAATGGTCGAGCAACGCCGTCGGCACCGGGCGGGAATCGGTGGCGAGGAGGTCCTGGACCGACGGACCGGACGAGTGGGCGAGGGTGTCGGGCATCCTCCACTTTCCCCCAGCGATCCGACTTGGGCCAAGTGCGTGCGCCATGCAATCCTCCGAAGCATGAACGTGACCGACGCCGTGACCTCGCGCATCTCCGTGCGCGCCTTCCTCGACACCCCGGTGAGCGTGGAGGAACTCCGCTCTGTGCTCGACACCGCACGCTGGTCGCCCTCCGGCGGGAACACCCAGCCGTGGCACGTCTATGTGCTCCAGGGTCCGGCGATGACGGCCTTTCTCGCCGCTCTCGCCGATGACGTCGCCGCCAACCCGGTCGGCGACCCCACGGAGTTCCCCATGTACCCGCCGGAGATCAAAGAGCCGTACCGCAGCCGCCGCTTCACGTGCGGCGAGGACCTCTACGCGACCATCGGCATTCCGCGGGAGGACAAGGCCGCCCGGCTCGCCCAGCTCGCCAAGAACTACGACTTCTTCGGGGCGCCGGCGGCGTTCTTCTTCGCCATCGACCGCCAGATGGGTCCTGGTCAGTGGGCCCACCTCGGGATGTTCATGCAGACCATCGCCCTCGTCGCCCAGGAGCGGGGATTGGCCACGTGCATGCAGGAGTTCTGGATGCTGCGACACCAGCTCGTGCGCTCGTTCTTCGCCGTTCCCGACGAGCTCCAGCTCTACTGCGGCATGGCCATCGGCCATGCCGACCGTTCGCACCCGATCAACTCGCTCCGCACGGCGCGGGCGTCGGTGGAAGAGTTCGCGACGTTCGCGTAGCGTCCGGCCGTCAGGGCAGGAACGCGGCGACGACCTTGTAGCAGTAGCCCTGGTGCGGGCGGCTCAGCGCGACCGTCATCCGACTCGGCCGAAAACCGAGAGCGGGAGCGCAGTCCCGCAAGGTCATGCGTCCCGACGGCAGCCAGTCGAGTTGGCGAAGCAGTCGGGTGTCTTCGATAGGAAGGTCTTCTGCCCCATGTGCCCAACGGACGCGGCAGCGGAGGCCCCGCTCGTCGAGTGAGATCGTGGTCGACATCGGGACCCGCAGCACTTCGACCGATGGCCGGGACCCGTCGAGCTGCCAGAGCGAGATCCCGGGGCCGGGGATCCCGAGTGCGGGGTGGTCGAGGTCGGACCCGACGGACCGCAGCAGCCGTTCGCATCGCATGCCGAGAATGCGCCCGATCGAACGCAGTGGCGACCTGACGTCGATCGCCTCGGGCTGCTCGGGCCTCTCGACGCTGGGTTCACCGACTTCGACGCGTACGACGGAGAACGGTTCGACCGCCGTCTGGCGTGGGTGATGCACCCGAAGGATCGTGTTGGTGGCCAGGTCCACGGCGACGCAGCTCCGTCGGGCCGGAGCCAGAACAGCGAGCTCCAGCAGGCTTCCCGGCGCCGTGTTGACCGTTCGAACGATCACTCTCCCCATGGGAGTTACATGATTGCAATTCGCGCCGCTCCGCGCGCGGATACTCAGCGCGCAGAGGATGGGCCGGGAGGAACTGACCGGTCGATAGCGGTTTGGGGGTCAGCGGGCAACCGATGGCGGGAGCATGCCCGTCGGGCCACAGGACTCAGGAGACGCGTTCGTCGGAAACGACACTCGCCAGGGTCGGCCGCAAGCGCTGCTCATCCCTCTCCGGGTTGTTCGACGCAGACTTTCCGGCGGCTCGCCTCGCCACTTCAACGACCGTCTGGGCAAGGATCATGAGGTCGAGTCGCACGGACCAGTTCTCCACGTAGAACACGTCGCAGCGCTCGTAGTCCGCAAAGGACGGGTTGTCACGCGACTCCACCTGCCACAGTCCCGTCATGCCCGGCCGGACGCGGTGACGAAGGAGCAGCCGGTCGTTGAACTGCTCCACCTCGCGCTGGAGAGCGGGTCGAGGGCCGACGAGGCTCATTTCGCCCCGCAGGACATTGATCAACTGAGGAAGTTCGTTGAGCGACGTCTTGTCGAGGAAGCGACCAATCCTGGTGAAACGAGGATCGTCCTTCATCTTGAAGAGCGGACCCTTTCGTTCGTTCCTGGCCTCGAGTTCGGCGAGCAGGGCCTCTGCGTTCATCACCATCGTGCGCAGCTTGTACACCTGGAACGGTTTGCCGTTGTGACCGACGCGCTGTTGACGGAAGATCGCCTTCCCGCCGTCTCGTCGGATCATGAGCGCGAACACTCCCATGACCGGGACCGTGAGGATGAGTGCCACCGTGCCGAGCCCGAGGTCGAGCGCCCGTTTGACCTTGGACTGCCATCCCGTCAGCTGGACTTGTTCGAGGTAGAACGCCGCTTCCCTGCCAATCGGGTTGGACCGCAACCGGCTGGCGTTGATGCCCAGGAGGCCACCCGAGACCTGGACGTGAATTCCCGCATCGAGGAGCACCCGGACGGTCTGGTTCAGCTCTCGAAACCCGAGCGACGACGAACCGATGATGACGCCGTTGACGCCGCAGCTGCGGGCGAGGTCGACGACATTCGCGATGGGCCCGATGCACGGGGCCGCGAATTTGCGTTCTGCGGCCTCGGTGGCCCGACCGACGACGCCAACGACCCGGTAGCCGAGCTCGGGTTCGTCGGCAATCATCTGTTCGAGTTCGTAGGCCTCGTCCCCCGTGCCGACGAGGAGAACCGGACGGGTGAACCGTCCGCCGCTCCGTGCCGACTCGAGGGCGGCGCGGTAGAGCGTCCGGAAGGCCATCACGAAGGCGAAGGTGAGCGCGCCCGACACCAGGGCGGTGGAGACCCGGACCGAGTCGGCCCCGACTCGACCGGCAATGAGCCAGCAGGCCGTGCTGGCAACGGCACCCGCCCGAATGAGGGTTGCGGTCTCGACGGCGCGGACACTGCAGACTCTCGCCTTGTAGAGCTTGGCACCGGCGATCGTCGCCAGGGTGACGGCGAGAACCACCGGCAGGAACCCGAGCTTCGATCGGGACCACCAGGGTTCGTTCGAGAGCATCGTGAGCGAGGTGAGCAGCCAGGCGAACGTGATGCCGACCGAGTCGCTCAACACGAGGAGGCGCCGGAGCCAGCGGTTCCCTCGAGGCGCGTCATGACCGGCCGGCGAGAAGACGTCGGTTTCTGATTCGTTGTGGGTAGCCGAAGTACTCAGAAGCGGGGCAGACACGTTGGCCTCTCAAGCGCCAGTCGCAGCATGGCGTCATTGTACGTCTCTCGTACAGTGCTCACTTTCGTCAACGGCACGCAGAGAGTGAAGTCGCGCCGAACACCGGCGGAATTCGTGACCATCGAGCAATCTGCGAGATCGGTCGGGTCGTTCGGAGCGAGAAGAGTCCGGTGAAGCACGCTGTTCGCATCGACTCGTCGATGCCGTTCCTTGACGCCGAACTACGCGAAGAGCATCACTTTCCGCCTCGTCGCCGAAGGCCCTCCGGCGTTGACCAGCGAAGGCGCGCAGCGCGGTCGTGGGCTCGGAATCGCCGGCGCTCCCGGGTCAAGGGTGCTTCGGTCCGTGCCGATGCTGAAATAGCATGGATCCCATCGCTCCGCTCGTCTCGGTGGTCGTCGCCACATACAACCGACTCGATTCGCTGCTCTGGCTCCTCCACGATCTGAGCAACCAGAAGCCGTTCGACGGCGATTTCGACGTTGTCGTTGTCGACGACGGCAGCGCCCGTGCCGTCGCACCCGAGCTCGACGCCCGCAGCTATCCGTTCGCCGTGGCGGTGCTCACCCAGGGCAATGGCGGCCCCGCGATCGCCCGCCATCGCGGGATCGAGGCGGCCTGCGGGGACCTGATCGTGATCGTCGATGACGACATGGTGGTGCCCGAGACGTTCCTCGCCGCTCACGTTGCCGCCCACCGGGCCGGAGCCGACGTGGTCATGGGCCACATCCGAGGTCCCGAAGATCGGCGTGGCCTCTCGCTGTTCGAACGTTTCCATCAGCGGTCCCTCGATCGATTCGTGGCCGCCCACCGTCGAGGCGAACTTCGACTCGATGGTGGGCGGCTCTGTACCGGCAATGTCTCGTTCCGTCGAGATCTCTACGTACGCGTCGGTGGATTCGACCAGTCCCTCGGGCGGCTGGAGGATCGGGAACTGGGCATTCGCTTCGAAGAAGCCGGGGCCTCACTGGTCTTTTCGGAGGAGGCGTGGAACGAGCATCGAAGCGACCACCGCGACGTCGCCACCTGGCGCCGTCGCAGCCGGCTCTACGGCGAGCTCGACGTCGTCATCTCCCAACGCCATCCGACGAACGTCGACGTCAGCCCGTGGGCATTTCTCCCACAACTCCCCAAGGTGACCTGGCCGGCCGGGTTGGTCGCCGCATCCGTCCCCGTGCTGGGACGATTCGGTGCTGCGGTTGCGTATTCACTCGGTGAGTTCCTCGACGAGCGTGGTCGAGGCGGCGTCGCACTGCACGCCGCTTCGGTTGCATACGCGCTCGACTACTTCTCCGGAGTCGGGCACCAGCTCGGTTCTACCGTCGCCGTGGCGCGGTCGCTCTCGGACTGGCGTCGACGCGCCCGGTCCCGCCCCGACCCGGTGTCGCGATGAGCGCGGTACGCCAGTTCCGCGTCGCCGTCCGCGCCGACTACGAGACGACGCGCCGGCTTCGACAGCGCTACCCCACGGATGGTCCGTCGATGCAGCAACGCGGGCTCCTGGTCGCCGCGGTCACGCAGGTGGGCTTCCAGATGCTCATCGTGGTGCGCCTCATGCGACTCGTGCGCGACTTCGGCATACCGGGTGGCGCGCAGGTGGTCAGTCGAGTGATCCGTCATACCTATGGCGCCGAGATCCACTGGAACGCCGAGATCGCACCAGGCGTCTGCATCGTGCACGGCAACGGCTTGGTCATCAGTCACAGCTCGACCGTCGGACCGAACTGTCTGCTGTTCCAGAACGTGACGCTCGGTGAGTCGATGCACCCGTCGAATCGCACGGTCGGATCTCCGACGCTGAAGGCCGATGTGCACGTCATGCCCGGCGCCGTCGTGCTCGGCCCGATCGTGATCGGGTCCGGAACGAAGATCGGCGCCAACGCGGTGGTCGACAGCGATGTTGCTCCCGGTTCGGTGGTCTGCCCTCCGGTTTCCGCGATCACGGTTCGGCGACCGGCGGCAGAGTCGTGAACATCGAAGCCACCATCGTGGCACCCCGGCTTCCGGCTCCCGTCGAGCTCGGTCGCCTGAGCGTGCATCCCGTGACGTTGGACGGCGCGGTCGACCACATCATGGCGATGATCGACGCAAAACTCGGAGGTTTCGTCGTCACGCCGAACGTCGATCACGTCTGCCTGGTGGAGCGCAACGACGAGCTGCGCTCGATCTACGCCCGTGCCGATCTGGTGCTGACCGATGGCAAGCCCTTGGTCTGGTTGGCACGCGCGTTGAAGACGCCGGTGCCGGAAAAGGTCAGCGGATCCGACGTGACGGTCCCGCTGCTTCAAGCGTTGCGCGCCGCTGGCGGGTCGGTCTACCTGATGGGCGCGACCGAGGATGTCTGTCGGTCCCTCACCCGTAAGCTCGAAGATCTCGTGCCGGGACTGCGGATCGCCGGTACGTCGAGTCCGCTGTTCGACCCCGACGGCGATGATTCCGACTTCGTCGACGCGCTCGACGCTGCATGCGCGACATCGCCCGATCTCCTCCTTCTCGCGCTCGGCAGCCCGAAGCAGGAATTCGCTCTCGGACGCTACGCCGATCGCTATCGCCCGGTTGTCGCCATGGGCGTTGGCGCCACCTTCGATTTTCTCGTCGGGAAGCAGCAACGTGCCCCGCAATGGATGAGCGAAGCCGGCCTCGAATGGGCGTACCGCCTGACGCGGAATCCGAAGCGGTTGTGGCGTCGCTATCTGGTCGATGACCGCCTCTTCGCCGTCATTGCGTGGCGATCCCTGCGAGACCGGTCATCGCTGTCGGCGACGTCGACGAGTCGCTGAGCTCTGCCGCCGTGGCGGGGACGCAACAAGACCGCGGTTGGGAGCCTTTTGCGGCATACCTGTCGTCGAATCCCTACGTCCCGTCGGAGGCGATGGGAGCCTCGCTCGAGCGCGACACCGCGGGCGCGTCGAGCGCCGGGCGGGGTGATAACGCCTCCGACGCCGCCAACGCGCTCGGGAATGCGGTCACCCTCGGCTTCTCGCTGAGCGGCACTCTCGTCATCGGCTTCGTCGTGCTGTTGATCGTTCCACGCTGGCTGGGGCCGGAACGGTGGGGTGCGGTGCGTGGCGCAGAAGCGACGATGTCGCTGCTGCTGTCGTTCATCGCCTTCGGGTTCGATACCTACATCCGCAAGGAAATCGCCGTCCGACCCGATCATGCCCGCGAGTTCATGCCCTCGGTGATCGCGTTTCGTTTGATCACATCGACGATCGCCGTACTCGGCGCGGTCGCCGTGCTGACCGGGCTCGGCAAGCCGCGCCTCGAGGTCGCGCTGGCGCTGTTGTTCGGGATCAGTCGATTCCTCATCCAAACGGGTGAACTCTTCGCTGCGTGCCTGCACGCCATCGGAGCGGTTTCCGGTATCCGCCGGGTGACGCTCCCGACGAAGGTGTTGTGGGCGGTTCTCGTGCTCGGCGGCATTCGAGCCGGAGTGGGGCCGGTCGCGGTGCCGGCGGGCTGGGTCGTCGCCGAGGGCATCAAGACCGTCGCACTGGGCGTGCTCGCCCGACACTCCTTGCGCCTGCGCGTGCGCCCGACTCCTGGAGCGTTCGCACCGGTTCTACGGGCGAGCATTCCGTACTCGGCGGGGCTCATCGTTGCTGGTGGGGCCATGTTCCTCGACGTCACGATCATGCGGTTTCTCGTCGGCAAGACGGAGGTCGGGTACTACGGAGCGTCGCAGAACCTCGCGTCCCTGGCCTTCGCCGTGGGACCGCTCATTCCGTGGGTGTTGATGCCGCTTGCGTCCCGAGCCGCCACACGGTCGACCCGAGAGCTGTACGCGCTGGCCCGACGGGCCTTCGAGTTCGCCATCTTGTTCGGCATTCCGTCGGCCGTTCTCCTGGCGCTCAATGCCGATGTCGTGGTCAGTCTGCAGGGAGATCAGTTCCGGCCGTCGGTTGCCAGCCTTCGCTTGCTTGCCCTCGTGCTCGCCCTGACCTACTTCATCACCATGGCCAGCGTGTTTCTTCAATCGCTCGGGCGGGCGTGGGTCGGGGTTCGGGTCGCACTGGTCGGGGTGGTCCTCAACGCCGTGCTCAACCTGGCGTTCCAGCGCTCCGGTGTCGGGTGGTTCGGCCTCGGTGGCGCCGGTGTCGTCGCGGGTTTCGCGGCGGCGGCAAACGAAGTCTTCGTCACGGCGGCGATGCTGGTTCTTCTCGGCCGACGGGCATGGGACGATGGGACATTCGCCACGCTCGTACGAGTCCTCGCCGCTTCCGTCCCGGTCGTGCTGGTCGACCGCGTTCTGTCGAACTATGGCTTCAGTTGGCTGCGGTTGGCTGCCGATGTCTGCGTCTACGCGGTGAATCTCGTGTTGCTCAAGGCCTTCGACGTGAAGGCCGCACGTGCGCAGATCATCTCGTTCCGTTCGAAGGGACTCTGAACATGACGAACATCTTTCGTGCGCAGTCGTCGTCGGCCGTCCTGAAGGGACTGCGGGCATGACCAACGCGCCCGCCACCCAGGTCATCGACGGCGGAGACCTGTTCGACCTCGGCCAGGGCAAGCTCTGGATCGGGTTCGTGTTCCGTTCCATCCGTCGCCGAAAGAAGGCGTGGGCTGCCGTGTTCCTCGCCGCCAGCGCTCTCGGCACGTTGTCGGCGCTTGCTGCTCCGAAGGCCTATTTTGCCGGCACGACCCTGATCGCACGGAACGACTCGGCCATCCGTCAGATCACCCTGCCGGGCCAGGCGAACGACCCCGCCGATCCGCCCGCCAGCCTCGCGGAACCGACCATCAAGGCCGACAACAACATCTACCGGCTCGTCGACGAGCTCGGCCTCGTGGCGAACTTCCGCAGCGCCGAAGGGCGGATCCCGTCGGCAATACGGGAGCTGACGGAGAAGCTGTTCGGTGCTCCTGACTCGACCACCGAACGCAAGACCGTCGCCGACAAACTCCGTGCGAGTCTGTCGGTTTCGACGACGAGTTCGGCGTCGCAGAAACAGGTCCCCGACACCCAGACAGTCGAGATCGGCGTTCTTTGGGGGGATCCGGTTGTTGCCACCAAGATCATCGGGGCGGCGACGAAGAACTACTTCGAGGATCGACGCACGGCCGAGGTCGGTCCGGCCGAGGATGCGCTGCGCATCGTGCAGGAGACCAAGAACGAGGCCGACAAGAAGGTCGAGCAGCTCCGCTTCGACCTGAACATCCCACCCGATGACGCCCGCAGTCTGCCCGACTCGTCGCCGCTCAGGTCAGCGCTCGACATCCAGAAGGAGTACGACCTCCGCTTCCAGGACGCCCGCGTGTCGTTGAAGAACGCCGAGTCAGCGTTCGCCTACCGTTACCGGGTGGTCACGGTCCCGGAGGTACCGGCGGCGCCGGTCTCGGGCAGCCTCATCCCGATCGTCGCATCGCTCATCGCCGCGGCAATCCTGGCCACGTTCGTCACGACTGCGCTCGACGTTCTGCGCGGTCGCATCCTTGAGCCATGGCAGGCGTCGCGCCGATTGAATCTGCCGCTGCTCGTGGACATCCCATGATCGGGATCCGGGCGGTGCGATCGGTGCCTTTCCTGGTCGCGATTCCTGCCGCGTTGGCCGGTGGCTACCTCGGCGTTCTGACTGCGGCATCCAAGCGGCATCGGCCGTCAACGGGCACCGATCGCTCGGTGCGGTTCGCCTTTGTCGTTCCGGCGCACAACGAGGCGTTCGGCATCACCGAGACGATCACCAGCTTGCGGGCGGTCGACTACCCGAGGCAGTCCTTTCGCGTGATCGTGATCGCCGACAACTGCACTGATGACACGGCAGCAGTTGCGCGATCGGCCGGGGCGCCGGTGATCGAACGCACCGACGATCTACGGCGCTCCAAAGGCTTCGCGTTGAGCGATGTGCTGCCGCAGGTGCTCGCCGACCCGTGGGTCGACGCGGTCGTGGTTGTTGACGCCGACTCCGTCGTCACCCCGAATCTGCTGGGGTTGTGCGCCGGCCGGATTGCTGCCGGCGACGAGGTGCTGCAGGTTCGCTACGGCATTCGCAACCCCGACGATTCCTGGCGCACCCAGCTCCTGGCCGTGGCGTTCGGCTGTTTTCACGACGTGCGGTCGGCAGGGCGCGAGGCCCTCGGCCTTTCGTGTGGTCTTCGCGGGAACGGCATGGTGTTCACCCGTCGGGCCCTCGAGGTCGCGCCGCACCGGGCGTCGTCCCTTGTCGAGGATCTCGAACACGGCATGGACTTGGCAGATGCCGGCATCCGCATCGCGTACGTTGACGGTGCCTCGGTCCTGGCGGAGATGCCGACCAACGATGAGGCATCGCGTTCGCAGCGTGATCGCTGGGAGCGCGGTCGGGCGGGGTTCCGCCGGCGGGCTCTGGCGATGCTCCGTGCCGGCCTCCGCGCCGGTGACCCCCTTCGCGTCGATCTCGCTGCCGATGTGCTCCTGCCGCCGTTGGGTTCGGTCGCTGCTCTGACGCTCGGGTCCGGCGCGGTCTCCGTCGGCGCCAGCATGCTCCGCCGCCGGATCGACCCATCTGTTGTTCCGGCCGCGATAGCTGTGCTGGGGATCGGTTCGCACGTCGCCGCTGGTTGGCGAGCCTCGGGCACCGGCTGGCGTGGGCTCTCGGCACTCACCCGCGTGCCTGGCTACATCCTGTGGAAACTCCAGAGTCGCGCGGTGCCGAACGCGAGGGGCGGCGGCGCGTCCGCCGAGCCGTGGATCCGCACCGCTCGTAACAGCGAACGCCGCGCGGCCCCGAATCGGGACTCAGGTTCCTCCGTCGTAACCCCGATGAAACCCTCTGATGAGGAGTGTGCATCGTGAGCATCGCTGAACGTGTGGGGGCAGTGCGAGACATCGCGAACGGGGCACTTCCGGTCGAGGGGTCGACGCGGGCGCGCTTCCGCCGTCGACCGAAGGACGCCTCTCCCGAAGACGCGTCCTTGACCCGTCACCCGCAGGAGTGGGTGCTTGAACCCACTGAGTTCGCGAAGCTGCCCGAGCGCGCCTACCAAGAGCTGTGGTTCGAACTCCGCTCGTGGTCGTGGAAGTCACTCGCGCTCGTCCCCACGACGCCCGGTGCGACGGAACTCGACATCGCCGAGCGACTCGTCGTGGTCGGTGTCTCCAATACCAATCGACGTCTTGCTCTCATCTCGGCCGAAGGCGCTGCGGTGTCGGACACGGACCGGATCATCGCCATGATCCGGGCCGCTGAAGCGCGCGGAGATCGTGCGATCGTCGCGGTGGACGCGTTGATCGACAATCCCGCTGCGGCACCGATCGTGCGCGCCGTGAACGGCGCCGTCCTGGTCGCGAGACTGGGCAAGACGATGCGGGCCGACTTGGAGCGGACCGTCACGATGACCGGCCGGAACCGCATCGTCGGGGTCGTCACCCGACGAGGCTGAGCATTTCGCATGGGGATCGGCCGTTCGGCGGTCCGTGCGAGAAACTCGGTTGGGTCGTTCGAGCCGTGACAAGCGTGGCGGAAGGCAGGTGCGTATGAAACAGCGTCGTCTCCCGATCGGCCTGGGCCGTTCGGCCGTGTTCGCCGCCCAGGTGCTCGCGCTCGCGGGACTTCTGGTTGTCACCGGTGGCGCGTCGAAACGAACTGGTTCACCTTCCGGTGTCGCGAAACCAGGGTCGGCGGTCGTGAATGCCTCGGCCAAGGCTTCACCCACCTCGGCCCCGGCTTCGGCGGGTCGGGAGGTCCTTGTGGTCTACGACGGCGGGCTGCGCAACGGTTGGTCGGATTACGGATGGTCCTCCACCCGACAACTCGGTGCGACGGCACGCATCGACATGGGGAACTGGCAGGGCTGGCTGCTCGACCGGAGCTCCCAACCCCTCGAGGCCGGAGAAGTGACGCTCCGCTATCGCGCCTCGGCTGACCTCGGTGAGTTCCTGCAGATCGGTCTGACCGCGACCGGGCAGAGTGACGTCGTGACCGAACTGCCGCTGCCGCGGACCACCGCCGGTGCCGACGGATTCCGCACGGTGTCGGTTCCGGTTGCGAAGTTCTCGCCGAGCCTTGGCTTCTACCAGATCCGTCTGCGACCGAACCGACAGCTTCCCGTTGGCACGATCGTCGAGTTCGCGTCGATTCTCGCTGTCGCGAAACCCCGAAGCGGGGAGTCGACGGACGGCCGCAGCGGCACGAGCACAAAGAGGGCGACCGTCTCGATCGACTGCCAGTCGCCCAAACGCAAGGCGATCGACCCGCGCATCTACGGCATCGGTTTCTCCGGCGCAAGCTATCTCACCGCCGACCCGGCGAAGCTCGGCGCCACCATCAATCGCTGGGGCGGCAATCCGACCTCGCGGTTCAACTGGAAGCTTGGCAATGTCTGGAACGTTGCCCTGGATTACTTCTGGCGGAACGTGACGGTGGCCGACAACACCAGCAACGCCCTCGAGGCGTTCTTTGCCAAGAACAAGGACGCTGGTCGGCTCAACGCCGTGACGGTGCCGATGCTCGGCTGGGTCGCCAAAGATGCCGTGTCGTATTCGTTCGCGGTTTCGGCGTTCGGGCGGCAGCAGGCAAGCGATCCGGGCAACCCCGATATCGGGAACGGCCGGTCGGCCGATGGGAGGAAACTTCCGCCTCCCGATCCGAGGACCACGAGCGTCGCGGTCGGCCCCGACGATGTGCGTCAATGGGTCGCGTCCTCGCTGAAAGGCCGAACGAACATGTACTTCCTCGACAACGAGCTCGAACTCTGGAACGACACGCACCGCGACGTGCATCCTGAGGCGACGACGTACGACGAGGTTCTCGAGACCGGCATTCGGTATGCGTCCGCGATCAAGACCGCTGACCCGTCAGCGGTCGTGGCCGGCCCGGCGTCATGGGGCTGGCCGGCGTACTTCTACTCGGCCGCTGATGCCGAAGCGGGGTTCGACAAGGCGCCCGATCGCAAGTCGAACGGTGATGTCCCGCTCCTCGCCTGGTACTTGCGCAAGATGAAGGAGCACGAAGACCGCACCGGTCAGCGGTTGCTCGATGTCTTGGACATCCACTTCTATCCGCAGCAGAGCAATGTGTACGGCGGAGGGGTCGGAGGTCTGGACGCATCGACTGCGAAGTTGCGCATTCGCAGCACGCGTGCGTTGTGGGATCCGACCTACGTCGATGAGTCGTGGATCGGCGAGCCGATCGCCCTGCTGCCACGCATGCGCAAGCTCATCAACGACAACTATCCCGGAACGGGGCTGTCGATCGGGGAGTGGAGTTTCGGCGGAGAGGGACACATGAGCGGCGGCCTCGCCACCGCGATCGCGCTGGGCCGGTTCGGGACCGAGGGCGTGACGGCCGCGTTCTACTGGACGGCGCCGCCGGCGAACAGCCCGACGTTCTGGGCGTTCCGGGCGTTTCGGAACTTCGACGGCAAGGGCGGAAGGTTCCTTGACAACTCGGTGGAGACGACCAGCTCCTCGAATGCCGTGTCGGCGTTCTCCTCGACCAACACCAACGATTCCGAGCTCGTAAGTGTTCTTGTGAACACCGATCCGGACAAGGCGTACTCGGTGCCGATCGCGACGAAGAACTGCGGTCGGCTTGCCACGGTCGAGACGTACACCTTCGATGGTTCTCCGCTCGGATTCCGCTCCGTTCCGCGAAGCGGCCGCTCGGCCGGCCCCGTTGTCGCGCTCCCTCCTTCGTCCATCGTCGTCATGAAGGCGTCGATGCGGTGACATGGACGCTCTGAGCCGTGGTTCAAGTCTGCGCGGCGCGATGCCGAAGGAACCGACATGTCCATGATTGAGCTTGCCGGTGGCTCAGCAGAAACCACCGACGGTCCGTCGACCGGTGGCGCATCGCCCGGTGAGTCCGCCAGGGGGTCGGGGGCACTGACGTTCGATGACACGATGGTCGGCCTGACTCTCGACGACGTGTGTGTCGTCCTCGTCGCCGACCGGCCGGTATTGGTGCCCCTGACTGCCGAGTTGGCGGAGCAGAGCGGGTTCACGGTGATCGCGGTCAGCGACGAGGCGTTGCTCGCACTCGGCATTCAGGCGCGCCGACCGCCGGTGGAGCTCATCGACGCGGTGCCCGTGGACGAGCCGGCACCGCCGGTGGCCTCTCCTCCAGGCGAGGATTCCCTAGATGTCGCGCCAACGCACGATGCGGCAGCTGATCCGGTTCCGGGCTCGTGGGCGACGTGGCCGACGTCGGCGCCTCTTACCGGTGCCACCAAGCCGCCGGACCAGGTTTCTCCAACATCGTTGCCCGACGAACCGGCTTCCGCATTTCGTTCCCTGATCGAGACTCCCGTCGAGACGGCACGTCCGATCAACGCGATGGCGGCCTCGCACCTCGACTGGGAGCCCGGCGCGCTGGGGTGGCCCTACGTCGATCGTCGGGTCGAAACGCTTCCGACCGAGGTGGCCGCCACCGCAATCGCGGCTCCCCGCTCGCTCACGTCGGGCCGACCGGTGAACCTTGTCGAGCCCGTCGAACTTGTCGTACGCGGCGAGGAGATCGACGATACGGATCTCATCATCGAACTTCGCGACATCGCAACGGTTTCGCTCGCTCCCGTGACGTTCGCCGTCGCCGCGACATCGCTGACCGTCGTGAGCGGTCCGAGGGGCAGCGGCAAGACTTCGCTACTGAGGCTGCTCGCCGGGTTCGAGGCACCGACTCAGGGCAGCGGACTCGTCGGCGGCGAGCAGCTCGAGTCGATCCATCCCGACGACCGCGCAGCACGCGAGGCCATCAGCGCGGGGTTCATCCCGCAGATGCCGTTCCTCGTCCCTGAGCTCACGGTCGCCGAGAACGTCGAGCTTCCTCTGCTGGCCACCGACGTCAGCCCGGCGATGGCCCGGGGCATGGCGGAGGAGACACTCCGCCTGGTCGGCCTCGGCTCGGTCATCGGCCTTCCGGCGGCGGTTCTTTCGGGTGCCGAGGTACGGCTGGCCGCGGTTGCCCGGGCATTGGTCTCGTCCCCGGAGATCGTCTTCGCCGACGAACCCTTCGCCGGATTGTCCGACGACGATTCGGCGGTGGTGCTGGCATGCCTGCACGACGTGGTGGCCGATGGCGGCACCGTGATCATCGCCTGCATCGACCCTCGCGTCCGGCTCCACGGCGTGCGGCAACTCCTCTTGGATCGCGGCCGACTCATCAGCGACGACGTAGCCTCTGCCACGCACTGATCGACAACGCGGCCTCGGCTCGCCCTCGGGTCGGGGGCGACTACCGTCCGTGCCATGGACGAGACGGGCGTGTCCGAGTGATCATCGCCGAGCGCACCTTGGGGCACGGCGGGCGGCGCGTGAGCGAAGTCGCCCTCGGCGTCATGATGTTCGGCCGTTGGGGGAACATCGACGTCGACGAGTGCCATCGAATGGTCGACCGTGCCGTCGACGCAGGGATCACGCTCTTCGACACTGCGGACATGTACGACGAAGGGGCCTCGGAGGAGATCCTCGGCTCGGCCCTTGTCGGCAAGCGCGACCGGGTGGTGCTCGCGACGAAGGTCGGCAATCCGATGGGAGGCGACCCGAATCGATCCGGTCTGTCCCGGCGATGGATCGAGCGCGCCTGCAATGACAGCTTGCGCCGGCTCAAGGTCGATCACATCGATCTCTACCAGATGCATCGGCCTGATCCGGTCACGCCGATGGAGGAGACGCTCGCGACGTTCGATCGATTGTTCGCCGCAGGCAAGATCGGGTCAATCGGCACCTCGACGTTCAGTTCGGCGCAACTGGATGAACTGCACCGCCTCGCCGGGGACCGTGGGTGGCTCCGCCCGACGAGCGAGCAGCCGCCGTATTCCGTGCTCGCTCGCGGTGTGGAGAACCAGGTGCTGCCAACGTGCCGCCGCCTCGGTGTCGGAGCGATCGTCTGGGCGCCGCTCAACGGTGGGTGGCTCACCGGCAAGTACCAGGCGGACGTCGAGGACGGCCAGTCTCGTGCCGTCCGCCAACCGGATCATTTCGACCATCGCGATCAGGTGATGCGAACGGAGAAGCGCCGGATCGTCGCGGGTCTCACCGCACTTGCGAAGGATGCGGGGATGACTCTCCCCCAGATGGCGCTGGCGTTCGTGCTCGACGATCCCACGGTGAGCGCAGCAATCATCGGTCCTCGGACCTTCGCCCAGCTCGACCAACTGGTGACGTTGGGCCCGTTGGTGCTTCCGGCCGGGCTGCGCGGACGTATCGACGAGTTGGTGGCGCCAGGTCGAAACGTGAATCCGGCCGACGCCGGGTGAGTTCGCGTCGGGTGGGAGCGATCGAAGTGACAGAAGGTATCGCTCTGAGCGATCATGAAGGCGTCGTCGGCAGCATACGGACGTCATGAGCTTTGATGGGAACCTGGTCAGTCGATGGATCTTCGCCAACTTGCGGCCCTGACCGCCGTGGCCGACTGTGGAACGTTCTCGGCTGCAGCCGAACGCCTCCACACCGTCCAATCGAACGTCTCTGCGCACATCGCCCGCCTCGAGCGCCAACTCGGCGTGACCCTGATCGACCGCTCCGCCGGACGCCTGACGGAGGAGGGTGAGGTCGTCGTCAGCCGGGCCCGCCGTATCAACAGCGAGCTCGAAGCGCTGATCGCCGACGTGAACGCGTTGCGCGCGGAAGTGGTCGGTGAGGTGCGCGTCGGTGTCATCGGCACGGTGGCCCGTTGGGTCGTGCCGGCGCTGCACCAGCGCATGCGCCTTCGTCACCCCGGCGTGCACATCGTCGTGGTGGACGCCTCCACGACATCGCTCGCCCCGCAGCTTCTGGCCGGTTCGCTTTCGCTGGCAATCGTGAACCTGCCGCTCAACGACCCGGACATGTCCGTCACGCCGTTGTTCGACGAGGAGATCCTCGCGGTGATCCCGGAGGGGAACCTCTGGTGGGACCGTACGGAACTCGACGCCGCCGAACTCGACAAGGTCCCGGTGATCCTGGCCCCTCGGGGGACGGCGTACCGGACCGAACTCGATCTCGCCGCCGACGCCATCGGCATCTCGCTCACGCCGCTGGCCGAGATCGACGGCGTCCGCCTCATCACGTCCCTCGCATTCGACGGTGTCGGCGTGGCGATCGTGCCCTCGACCGCGGTGCCGCCACACCTGACGGGTCCGTGGAAGGCGATCCCGGTCCGTCGGATGCCCCCGCGCCAGGTCGGCGTTGTCCAGCGTCGCCGGGGCATGTTGCCGGCCCCGGCCCGCGCGCTGCTGTCGGTGCTCCACGAGATCCTCCCGGTCGAGGCATCACGGCAACGCGGCGTCACGTTGGCCGGCGAGGAACGCGCAGCGCCGTCGGTCTGAGCCGATCGAGCGACCATTGAAACCTCTGGTCGCAAAGACAAGACCGATGGAGAACCCGTCGTTCGCATGAACCGAGAGCGCTACCGTGCTCGGCGTGCATCCGTTCCGATTCGGTATCCAGCTACGTAACGCTTCCTCGGGGCCCGCGTGGCGGGACATGGCCCGTAAGGCGGAAGCCCTCGGGTACTCCACCCTCTTCTTGCCCGACCATTTCGGGGAGTCCTGGAGCCCCACGGTCCCGCTGACCGTGGCGGCAGAGGCCACGACCTCGCTGAAGGTCGGCGCACTGGTCTACGACAACGACTACCGCCACCCGATCACCCTCGCCCGCGACATCGCGGCGATGGACCTGTTTTCGGAGGGGCGCATCGAGTTCGGGATCGGCGCTGGTTGGATGACGTCGGACTACGAGCAGTCGGGCATCGCGCTCGACCGTCCGGGCGTGCGCATCGACCGGATGAACGAGGCCATCGAATGCCTGAAACGTCTGTGGACTGACGATCGCGCTTCGTTCGCGGGGGAGTACTACACGCTCACCGGAGCGACGTGTCACCCGCGGCCCTATACGCCCGGAGGTCCACCGATCTGCATCGGTGGTGGCGGGAAGAAGGTTCTGACGGCGGCAGCGAAGTACGCGTCGATCATCGGAGTCAACCCGGAGCTGACGAGCGGCACCGCCGGAATCGAAGCGGCGAAGACCGCAGTATCCGAGCGATACCTCGAACGCATCGAATGGATTCGCTCCGCGGCCGGCGAGCGATTTGCGTCGATCGAACTGCAGGTGCTCGGACAGATCGAGCAGGTTGTGCCGAACCGCCAGGAGGTCGCGGCGAACCTTGCGCCCGCTTTCGGGCTCTCCCCGGAGGAGGCGCTGGAGATGCCGATCGTCCTCATCGGCACCGTCGATGAGATCTGCGCCGACCTAGTTTCGCGTCGCGAAACGTATGGCTTCTCGTACATCGTCGTGCACGACATGGATGCATTCGCTCCGGTCGTGGCGCGTCTGGCGGGAACGTGAGCGTCGGCGCGTGAGCGCGAGAGAAGCGCTCGGGCCCCGCCGGATCGGGGTGTACGGCGGGACCTTCGATCCGATCCATGTCGCCCATCTTGCGGTGGCGGCCCAGGTGAAGCACCAGCTGGGTCTCGATACGGTGCTCTTCGTCGTGGCGAACGTTCCGTGGCAGAAGGCGCAGCTGAGAAACGTCAGCAACGCCGAGGATCGCTATGCGATGGTCGAGGCGGCGGTCGACGATTACCCCGGATTCGTGGCGAGTCGTATCGAGATCGATCGGGGTGGCGACAGCTATACCGCCGACACGCTCGCCGAACTCGCGGGTTCGGACCGCGAGTTGTTCCTGATCATCGGATCGGATCTGGTCGACGATCTCCCCTCGTGGAATCGCTGGGAGGAAATCCCGCCCCTGTGCACGCTCGCGGTGTGCCATCGTCCGGGGGAGGCCGACCGAGGCGAATTAGCACCCGGGTGGCGGACGGTGAGCGTTCGCTCGCCTGCGCTCGAGATCAGCTCGACGGAATTGCGCTCGATGGCACGAGAGGGGCGTCCGCTCGACTTCCTGGTCCCGTCGGCAGTGCTCGACGTGATCGACGAGCGGCATCTCTACCGCTCGTGACCCCGCAGCACGGCGTCCCTGACTACCCCGGCGTCCGGGGGAATCCCGCGCGGGCATTCGTCGACCAGAATGAGTGGTGATCACCCGCCCGGTGCTCGCTTGTCGAAGGACTGTTCCGCTGTCTCCTGATCCCGCACATCGCATCGTCGCCGATTCGACCGACTCCATCCGCGCCCTGGCCTTCGCCGCGGCCCGGGCCGCCGACGACAAGAAGGGCTCCGACGTTCTGGTGCTCGACGTCGGCGAGACGATCGGCATCACCGACGTATTTGTCATCGCGTCGGCACCGAACACCCGGCTCGTATCGTTCATGGCGGAGGAGGTCGAGCGGGTCGTCAAGGAGGCCGGTGGTGACGGACCGATCGCCAGCGAAGGCCTGGAGGACGCGAACTGGGTCCTGCTCGACTTCGGCGGGTTCATCGTGCATCTCTTCTTGGAGGAGACCCGGCGGTTCTATGACCTCGAGCGTCTCTGGGCCGACGCCCCGAAGCTCGACTGGTCAGCCACCACGCCGTAACGGCGGTCGAAGACGCGATCGTCGCGGTGGGCCACGGCCGTGGGTGAGTGCGCCAGGGAGGAGCTTGCGACGGAAGGGCGCCTCCAACCCCGAAGAGGCCACCCGCGTCGGGTGCTGAAGCGAAGCGGAGGCGGGGCCCGACGCCAAGGTAGTGGTGGGCGTGGCAGGGATCGAACCTGCTACCTCATCGATGTCAACGATGCGCTCTAACCATCTGAGCTACACGCCCCCGTAGGGAGCTTTGACCTTAGCAGGCCCCTCGAAGACCTCGAAGGCGATCGCCCCGGCGTCGCCCGCGCTCTTCGCATCCACGAAGCTGATCGGTGCGTCGGAGGTGCGTCGGAGGTGGGTCAGAGGTGGCGTCCCGCGAGTTCGAGATCCGAATCCACTCCGCGTGTCGGTGGGTCAGAGGTGGCGTCCCACGAGTTCGAGATCCGAATCCACCATCATGTGCACCAACTCCTCGAACGTCGTGCTCGGCTCCCAACCCAGCACCTTCTTGGCCTTGGCGGGGTCGCCGATGAGCAGGTCCACTTCCGCCGGCCGCAGGAAGCGCTCGTCGACTACGACGTGGTCTTCCCAGTCCAGGCCGACACGGTCGAAGGCGACCTGGCAGAGCTCTCGGACGGTGTGGGTCTCGCCCATGGCGATCACGAAATCGTCAGGCGTGTCCTGCTGAACCATGAGGTGCATGGCCTTCACATAGTCGCCGGCGAAGCCCCAGTCGCGTCGGGCGTCGAGGTTGCCGAGCGGCAGCTTGTCCTGCAGACCGAGCTTGATCCGGGCCACGTTGTGCGAAACCTTGCGCGGGAGGAATTCAAGGCCCCGGCGGGGGCTCTCGTGGTTGAAGAGAATGCCCGACGATGCGTGCATGTCGTAGCTCTCCCGGTAGTTGACGGTGATCCAATGGCCGTAGACCTTGGCCACCCCGTACGGGCTGCGCGGGTAGAAGGGCGTGTCCTCGTCCTGAGGGACGGCCTGGACCTTGCCGAACATCTCCGACGACGACGCCTGATAGAAGCGGGCGCCGGGGTCGACGATCCGGATGGCGTCGAGGACGCGGGTGACGCCCAGCGCCGTGGTGTCGCCCGTGAACACCGACTGGTTCCAGCTCGTCTGGACGAAGCTCTGCGCGGCCAGGTTGTAGACCTCGTGCGGCCGGCACTCGCTGATCACCTGAACCATCGAGGCGGCGTCGAGGAGATCACCGGAAACCAGCGTGAGACGGTCCTGGATGTGGGCGATTCTCTCGAAGGTGACCGTTGACGAGCGTCGAACCATGCCGACCACCTCGTAGCCGAGATCCAGGAGGTGTTCGGCGAGGTAGGAACCGTCCTGGCCGGTGATGCCGGTGATGAGCGCGCGCTTCTTTGCCATGGCGTTCAGTATCGACACCTTCCCCCGGAACCTTCAGCCAACCCAGTTGGCAGGTTCGAGCCGCCCCTGGACCCTACAGTTGACGGCCGTGAGCGGAGCGAAAGCGCTGGGTGACCGTATTGCCGCCCTGCGCGTCGAACGCGGCTGGACGCAGCAGGACCTCGCCGACCGTCTGGCCATGAGCCGTACCGCGCTTTCCCACCTCGAAGCGGGTATGCGCGTGGCATCGGAGCGGACCATCGTGATTCTCTCCGGGGTGTTCGGGATCGATCCGCTGACCTTCGTGGACGGGACGTCCTATCCGCTGGCGAAGGCGGAGCGGCTTCCGGTGATCGCCGCGTTGCACACCGAGGTCGACATGGCGTTGGCGCTGTGCGCGGCGGAGACGGAGATCGCGGCGCGGTCCGGGAATGAGCCACTACTGGTCGAGCGGGCTTGGTGGTGGGCACGGCGGCTGCGGGTCCTCGCTTGTCGTTGGCCGGACGAGCGCGACTGTCGGCGTCTGGCGGCCGAGACCGTCCGCCTCACCACCGTGGCGGGCGCCCTCGAGCGATCAGCGGAGCACCACTGAACCAACGTTCACCGGTTTCCCTGGTGGGCGTAGAACGTGAGAAGCGTCCCCTCGGGCGCGGTCACGGTGGTGTTGCGATGTCCCCACGGCCGATCCGTCGGCGCGCTGACGATGTGTGCCGGCGCCGGCGAGCCGATCGTGGGTCTCGTCGATCGCGTCGGGCGAGTCCAGTTCGACGCCGAGTCGTAGGCCGTCGTGGGCCATCCGGCTGTCGACGAGCTCGACGCATCCGCCCGTGGTGAGCCGCAGGATGATGCCGGCCGGCTGGAACTCGTCGGCCGGCCATTCCTCGACGACGCTCGCTCCGAGTGTGTCTCGGTAGAACGAGCGAGATCGGGCGAATGTCGGCGTCGGGACGATCACCCGGAAGTCAGCCACGCCCGACAACTCCGAGGATGAGGGCAGCGAGCTCCGGCCCACAGTCTTCTTGGAGAAAGTGGCCGCCCGACGTCGTGACGTGCGGCTGACCCTGAGCACCGGGGACGTCTCGAAGGAAGACTCTCTCGCCGCCTTTGGTGACTGGATCATTGTCGCTGAAGGCGCACACGAGAGGTTTCGTCCAGGCCCGGAGAACCTCCCATGCCGCCTTGTTCGCTGCGGTGCTCGGATTGTCCGCGTCCGTCGGCACCATCGACGGCAGCTGACGGGGCCCGGCCTTGTACTCCTCGGTCGGGAATGGCGCGTCGTACGCGGCGATCTCCGCAGGCGAGAGGTCGCGGCCGGTACCGCCATTCACGATCACCCCGACCGGGAACGTCTCGACTGTCTGGGAGAACTTCTGCCATGCCATGAACGCGTCGGTCGGCTTGTTCTCTCCGGTCGGGAGCCCGGTGTTGGCGACGACCACTGCGGCGAACCGGTCGGGCTCCGCGGTCACAAGCCGCAGACCGATGAGTCCACCCCAGTCCTGTCCGAAGAACGTCACGCCCGTGGGGTTCACCTCGCGGATCCAGGCGAGCATCCACTCGACATGTTGCTCGTAGGTGTGCGCGCTTCGCTCCGTCGGCTTGTTGCTTCGGCCGAAGCCGACGAGATCAGGGGCGAGGACCCGGCAGCCGCCTTCGACCAACGGCGGGATCATGAAGCGATAGAGGTAGCTCCACGACGGCTCCCCGTGCATCAGCAGCACCACCGGACCATCCGCCGGGCCCTCGTCGACGTAGGCGACGCGAAGGCCGTCCGGGAGTTCGACGTAGCGGGGCTCGTACGGCCAGTCGGGCAGAGAGGCGAATGCGGCGTCGGGAGTACGAAGAGTGTCCACGGCGGCCGATCCTGGCACGGCCCTCGCGGGACCGGCGAGTTGACACGCCGTGTGCCTCACCACCGCCGTCCGCTGAGTGACTTCAGGGTGTACCGCCGAGCGAATTCGGCGAGTCCCCATCAGACTTCAGCGGGGATGGGGTAGCCGTCCCGAGGAGTGCGTGGACTGCGGAGGTAGAGGTGGGAGGTCCGACTCCGACGCGGTCGGGTGACCGTGAGTGCGTCAGCCCTTGCCCTTCGCTTTGCCGTTGCCGCGACCGTTGTTGCCGTTGCCGTTGCCGTTGCCCTTGCCCTTGCCGTGCTCGTTCTCGTTCTCACCGTGATCGTCGTCATGATCGTCGTCATGGCGTGGCTTCGTCGTGGACGTCGCCAGCGCAGTCGAGCTCGTCGAGGCCGGCTTCGTGGTCACCGTCGTGGTGGACCCGGCGAGAGTGGTCGTCGGGCGATGGCGCTTGCCGCAGTCGCTCTTCGCCGCTGCCGCCCGCTCGCCCTTCGGTCGTGACGAGACCCATTCGCCGTGGTTTCGGGCGTTGTCGCACGTGATGACCCGGCGCGTCGTGGGGGTGACGGGTTTTGTCGTGGTCGTGGCGGATGGAGCGGTCGTGACCACGACGACCGTGACCACCACCGTCGGCGGCACCGTCGTCTGAGCTCCCGCAGGGCCGCCTCCGGCGAGTGCGAGTGCGCCGGCGGCGGCGAGCGGTGCGAGGAAACGGGATGCGTTCATGGGATCTCCTGAGGGCGAGTGACGGCGAAGCGACGCCGCGACGCCGGCGTTGGCGCGGAGGCAATATCGGCGCCGAGTGTGTGCAACGTGTGAGGGATCTGTGATCGGGATCAACGCGAAGGCGCACTCGACGTTTCTCGACCCGTCGCCCAGGACACGGAACCACACGGTTCACGAAAGGCGAGTGGCCTCGGTGGTGGGTGCTGACCGTTGGTCTCGGGACCCATCGGTGTCCGCTCGCTGCGCGGTCTCCGTCTCGGGTTCTCAACCGCCGACGGCAAGAACCGGCACGAACAACTGCGGGGTGGAGCTTAGGGGATTCGAACCCCTGACCTCTTGCATGCCATGCAAGCGCTCTACCAACTGAGCTAAAGCCCCGTAGCGGGAGACGAAACTAGCACGCGGTGCCGCTCGCTCCGACGGATCAGCCGACGAACTGCGCGGCCGAGCGGTCGACGAAATGGCCGGCGACGATCGCCCGGGCGGCGTTGTGGGCGGGATGGGTGTCGTAGACCTTCCAGTCCTCGACCGAGTCGAAGCTCGCGGCGATCCCGAAGTCCCAGTTGCCCTCGTGCATCCCGGTGCCGACGGAGTAGGTCCGCATCTCGGGGATCGCATCGGGCAAGGCCCGGAGAGCGGCGGTGAATTCGGCGACCCGTTCGGGTTCGATGCCTTCGGCGAAACGAAGAAGGACGATGTGATGGATCATTACCGCACGCTAACCGGGGCCGTCAGGCAAGCCGTTACCGGAGGGTGAGGATCTCGCAGCCGTCGTCGGTGACGAGGATCGTGTGCTCCCACTGTGCAGTGCGCGACAAGTCGACGGTGACCGCCGTCCAGTCGTCGTCCCACAGGTCGTAGTCCGTCGACCCGCTCATCGTGATCATCGGCTCGATCGTGAAGGTCATGCCCGGCTGCATGATCATGCGGGCGTTGCGGTCGAAATAGTGCGGCACATTCGGCGCCATGTGGAACACCTCGCCGATGCCGTGGCCGACGAAGGCCCGTACGACGCCGTAGCCGTAGCGGGTGGCGTGGGCTTCGATGGCCTGGCCGATCACGTTGATGGCGCGGCCCGGCTTGACCGCTTCGATGCCGAGCTCCATGCACTCGCGGGTGACCCGCATGAGCTGCTGCGACGCTTCGTCGACGTTGCCCACCCCGACCATGATCGACGAGTCGCCGTGGACGCCGTTGAGGAAGATGGTGGCGTCGATGTTGACGATGTCGCCGTCGCGGAGCGGTCGATCATCGGGGATGCCGTGGCAGATG
>JANMYF010000175.1:0-9823 GCA_031381685.1 Acidimicrobiia bacterium | reverse complement strand
AGCGTTGCCGCGAGCTCGAGCACCTTGGCCTGCGCACGCACGAGTGCGACGCCACCGCCGGGCACGACGCCCTCTTCCACGGCTGCCGTGGTGGTCTGCACCGCGTCTTCGATGCGGTGCTTCTTCTCTTTGAGCTCGACCTCGGTCGCCGCGCCAACCTTGATGACGGCAACGCCACCCGAGAGCTTGGCGAGGCGCTCCTGGAGCTTCTCGCGGTCGTAATCGGAGTCGGTGTTTTCGATCTCGGCCTTGATCTGCGCGATGCGGCCCTTCACGTCTTCGGCCGAACCGGCGCCTTCGACGATCGTCGTCTCGTCCTTCGTGATGACGATCTTGCGTGCCTTGCCGAGCAGATCGAGGGTGACGTTCTCCAGCTTGAGACCGACTTCCTCGGAGACGACCTGGCCACCGGTGAGGATGGCGATGTCCTGGAGCATGGCCTTGCGGCGCTCGCCGAAGCCCGGAGCCTTCACGGCGACCGACTTGAACGTGCCACGGATCTTGTTCACCACGAGGGTGGCAAGTGCTTCGCCTTCGACATCCTCGGAGAGGATGAGGAGCGGCTTGCCCGTCTGCATGACCTTCTCGAGCACCGGGATCAAGTCGCGAACGGCCGAGATCTTCGTGCTGACGATGAGCAGGAAGGGGTCCTCGAGGACGGCCTCCATGCGCTCCATGTCGGTGGCGAAGTACGGCGACGTGTACCCCTTGTCGAAGCGCATGCCTTCGACGAGATCCATCTGCATCCCGAAGGTCTGGCTCTCCTCGACGGTGATGACACCGTCCTTGCCGACCTTGTCGATGGCCTCGGAGATGAGGGCGCCGATCTCGGTGTCAGCCGCGGAGATCGAGGCAACCTGGGCGATCTTGGCGGGATCGCCGTCGACCGACTGGCTGATCTCCTTGATGGCCTCGATGGCGGCGGCGACAGCAGCCTCGATGCCCTTCTTCAGGCTCATCGGGTTGGCGCCGGCAGCGACGTTGCGAAGGCCTTCTCGCACCATTGCTCCGGCGAGAACGGTGGCCGTGGTCGTGCCGTCACCGGCAACGTCATCGGTCTTCTTCGCAACCTCTTTGACCAACTCGGCGCCGATGCGCTCGTAGGGATCTTCGAGGTCGATCTCCTTGGCGATGGACACACCGTCGTTGGTGATCGTGGGGGCGCCCCACTTCTTCTCCAGCACGACGTTGCGGCCCTTCGGGCCAAGCGTCACCTTTACGGCGTCGACGAGTTGCTGCATGCCCTTTTCCAGGCTGCGGCGGGCGGTTTCGTCGAAGGCGATCAATTTCGCCATGTTCGTCTCCTTCAGAAGTACGGGTGAGGGATCGAGGCGGCAAATGACCCAAACCACGACACCACCCGAAGGGCGGAGACGGTCTGGCACTCACGGCCTTTGAGTGCCAACTCTACTCGCTCGGAGCGTGTTCGTTGGCAGACGACACCGTCGAGTGCCAACCGGTGCTCCGTCAGGAGAGGAACTCGGCAACGACCTCGCGCACGCATCGCAGCGGCGCGTTCCATGCCCGATCGGCCCCGAACCGCTTGGTCAGTGACACCACGTCGACCCTCCCCGCATCCCGCGCATCGGGAAGGCTGACCTCCTCGTCGACCGCCCCGGCGATGATGACCACCCGGACACCGGCATCGCGGGCCAGGTCACACACCCCTCCGACGACCTTGCCGTTGAAGGATTCGGCGTCGCAGCGGCCCTCGCCGGTGAACACGATGTCGGCGGCGGCGATGGCCTCGGCGAGGCCGACCTCCTCGGCGACGAACGAGAAACCCGAGGTCACCCGGGCACCGATGCTCAGCAGGGCGCCCGCGAGTCCACCCGCGGCACCAGACCCCGGCACCGACCGAACGTCGATGCCGCGCTCCACGAGATAGCGATCGGCGAGCTGTTCGAGTCGTCGGGTCAGCAGCCCGACCTGGGCCGGCGACGCCCCTTTCTGCGGGCCGAAGTCTGCCGCCGCGGCGGTGAACGTCGTCTGGACGTCGCAGGCGACGAGGAGGTCGACGCCACGGAAGCGGGCCAGGGGTGCCATAGCGTTCAAGGCGCCGAGGCCGCCGTCCGTCGTGGCGGAGCCCCCCAGGGTCACGACGATCCGCTTCGCACCCGACACGAGGGCTTCAGCGATGAGCTGACCGGTTCCGAATGTCGTCGCGTCAAGGGGACGGTTCCCGTCGGGTCCGCCGGCCAGGTCAAGACCGGACGCCTGCGCCATTTCGATGAAGGCCGTGCTGTCCCGCATCAGCCAGACGGCCTCGACCGGATCGCCGAGCGGACCCGTCACGGTCGATCGCCGCGCCCGGCCCCCCTGCGCCACCAGGGCGTCGATCGTCCCCTCGCCGCCATCGGCCATGGGACGGACCAACGCCTCCAGGTCGCGCTCCCACGCCACGTCGGCGACGACCCGGCACAGGTCGGGCGCGGACGCCGTGAAGCGAAACTTGTCGAAACACGCCAGGACGACGGGACTCGCCAGCGTTGACACTGATCTACGCGCCGGCGACCGGTCCCGCTGTCGCCGTGGGCGCGTTGCCGCTTCCGGCCTGGGCGGCGAACCGATCGGCCATCGCCGCGTCGACCACGACCAAAATGTCGTACGGGTCGGCCACCGTGACGCCTGTTTTGATCGGCGGTGGCACGGGCATGGCGCCGATAGACCCCGTGATACCCAGGAGGGTCGCGATGTCCGACGCCTCGACCTGGAAGTCCGCGTTGAAGTACACCACGCCGCTCAGCGTCGACGAGTTCGCGTCGACGGACTTGCGGAGGTTGTACTGGTTCGTCTTCAGGTAGTCGGCAACCCTCGAAGCGGCCCGGTTCTTGCCCGACCCGTTGATCACGAGGACATTCACGAGCGCAGGGGCTCGTCGGGTGACCGCAGGTGTGGAGGCCGGTGTGCTCACCGCCCCGCCAGCAGCGTCCGTGGTGAGGGCGGCGCTGTCCTCGACCGTTGCTTCGGTATCGCTCGCATTCGCCGACGGCGTGTTGATCACCAACTTCGGCGTGTCGTTCACCCCGCGGAGGAGCAGCAGGCCAAGCACCAGCGCGCCAAGCAGGAGGAGGAGACCACGCGCCGCCGCCTGACCCGCCGACCGGCCGTACGAATCTGCGTTGGTTTGACGCCCTTGGCTCATGGGTGACCTCTTGTCTTCGTGACGCCCTCGGGCGTTCCCCAAAACGTGGAGCCTACCGATCGCCAGCAGGTGCTGGACGGATTCGGTCGGCGCAGGGTGAGACTCGCCGCACCGGAGCACGCAGACCGTTGGAGCCGAGTGTCAGATTTGAACGGATGACCTGCTGTTGCAAGACTGATTGTGGTCGTGCCAGCTGGTGTCGTTCCGTTCTCTCCAGTCCGCTGACCAGCGGTTACTCGTATCCTATGCGCACGTAGCACCACTCGCCGGACTGGCTGAAACGCAGCGGATTGATGCACCCGTGATACATCGACGTTCGTCGATTTAGCGGTGGTCCGCTCACCACACCACGGGCCCGGACGTCATCGCCGAGACCTTTCCGTCGGCGCTCACGAGGGGCACCCGTAGCACCTCAGCGGTGGCAACAATGATGCGGTCGCCGGGATCGGCGTTCTCGACCCGAGGAATCAATCGGACTTGTGCGGCGATCTCGGCATCGATTTCGACGATGGCAAACGGGCCGGTCGGCAGAGCGAGTGCAGCAACGACAACGTCCAGGTCATCAAACGTGAACGGGTTTGTTCGCTTCTCAGCGGCGTTGACGAGTTCGACAATCGAGAAAGCGGAGACCCCGATCAGATTCCCAGTCGCGGTTACGGCCTGAAGCGCCGACGCAGCCTTCTCGGTCAACCGGCCCGGTTCTCGCAGATACCAGACCACGACCTGGGTGTCGGCGACAAGGGAAACGGGCACGAATCAGACGACGATGTCGTTGCCGATGCCCGTCGCCATCTCGCGACGAATGTCGTCGAGATGTTCCTGGGTGAACCCGATCTCGCGTGGAAACGCGCCGAGTAGCGACGTGGGCGTGCGCTTTTCGATCGGGACAAGGCGAACATGATCGCCCCGCCGCACGCCTAGGCGAGCCAGGTCCCGGGCGTCGACTCCGCCGTCCGGACCGACAACGATCTCCAAAGCGTGCTCGCTCATCCCTTCAGTGTAAGGGTTTCCCCCCTCTGGGACAGCTGCTAGCCGTCACCGCTCGGGGACAACCGCACGAAGTGCGGGCGTCAGCCCAACGAGCGAAAGGAGGCGGGAGCACTTGTCTCTGCTCACCGTGACGGTCCGATGCAACACGGCCCGACATCAACGTTTCGGTGGTAGCCGTCCGCTACCTCGCTATGTGTCTCACAAGGCTTGCGGAGCGACGGATCACCATACACACGGCCCCGACGCCATTGCCGGGATCTTCCCGGGCTACGGAGCAGCTTCGGTGGCGATCTCCGTTGCCACGTCTCGCCGGACGTGGAGAACGCGCCACACTTCGATGCCCTCTTCGGCGATCACGTAGAACACGAGATACGGGAACCGGGTCAACGGACGGGCACGCAGATCGGGGATGTCGAGTTCGTAGGCGAAGCGGAGACTTCCCGCCTGCGGGGAGCGTGCGATCTGGCCGAGAACCCGCTCAACCGCGTCAACGAATGCCAACGCAACGTCGCCACCTGCTTCGGCGAGGAAGTAGTCGGCGGCCGCGTCGATATCCGTCGCCGCTGCCGCTCGCAGGTGGACGGACATCTCCGACATTCGAATCAGCCCCCAGTTCGAATCCGCCCGCGCAATGTCTCGAAGTACGACAAATCAGCAATCGGACCCGGAGCCGACGCAGCACCATCAAGAAGCGCACGTCGAAGCTGCTGACGGTCCTTGTCGCGGCGGATGAGATCGCGCACGTACTCGCTCGTCGACCCATAACCGCCCGCTTCGACCTGATCATCGACGTAGGCCTTGAGCTCATGGGGGAGCGACACGTTCATCGTCGACACGTGAACACCCTACCCCGATTGGCAAAGCTTGCCATCCCGTCCACCCCGAATCGACACCCCGGGGAATGACACGATACGAAGTCGAGGGACGGGAGGCGTGCTTGCGTCAGCTCGCCTCTCGGATGAGGCACGGCCGGATGCGACATGCGATTTGATCCGTTTGTCCCCGATATCGGGGAGAGGCCAAACTACGAGGCCTGAGCCGATTACGCGGGCGAACTCCTCGACCGATTCGAGAGTCGGTCGGACATGAATCTGGAGCCGAGTGTCAGATTTGAACTGACGACCTGCTGTTTACAAGACAGCTGCTCTACCCCTGAGCTAACCCGGCGGGTCCTCCTATCGTAGAACCGGTCCCCGCTCGACTCGTGCGGACGAGCCCTGGCCCTGCTCCGGTCCGCATCGCTCAGGGCGTTCCGACCCGAACGGCGCCCGGGTGGCGCTAGGCGCGGTGGCGACCCATCTCGAACATGGCGACGGCGCCGGCGACGCTGGCGTTCAGCGAAGGGAGCGCGCCCCGCAACTGGATCCGGGCGATCGAATCGCATCGGGCCCGGACGAGGCGGGAGAGCCCCGACCCTTCGGCTCCGATGACGACGACCAAGGGCTCGTCGGCGAGGTGCGCGAGCGCATACAGGTCGTCGGGTCCGTCGGCATCGAGGCCCACGATCCACGCACCCGCCTTCTTCGCGTCGAGCATCGCGGTGGGCAGACCGCCGACGAGGGCCATCGGCACCCGCTCCACGGCCCCTGCGGCGGCCTTCGTCACGGTCGGGGTGACGTGCACAGCCCGGTGGCGGGGCAGCACGACCCCCGTGATTCCTGCTCCATCGGCGCTGCGGAGCAGCGCACCGAGGTTCTGGGGGTCCGTGACCTGATCGACGAAGAGGAGGAACGGCAGTCGACCGCCCCGGGGGCGCAGCATGTCGTCGAACTCGACCTCGGCGATCTCGTCAGCGAACGCCAGCACACCCTGCGGTGCCTCCGTCCGCGCCTCGGCGAAGAGCTGGTCGCGGGTGACGACCCGCACCGGCACCCGTGATTCACCGGCGAGCTGTTCGATCTCGGCCAGGATCGGCGAATCATCGGACCCATCGGCCATCCAGACTTCGCGTACTCGGCGGCGGCCGGCGAGGAGGAGTTCACGCACGGCCTGGCGTCCTTCGACCTGGTCGCCGCCCAGGCCGCGGGGTGCCCGGGGACGCAGCGGGGCACCCATCGCCGCCGTGCTCCGCGCGCCCCGTGGGGGCTTTCCGCCGAAGCTTCCCGGTCCGGACCGGGGCGGACGGGCTCCGGAAGCACGGCTTCCAGGAGCGCGGCCGGATCCACCGAGCGAACCAGTTCCCGACGGTCGGGCCGGGCCACCGTCGCGGGGTGCACCTGCGCCCGGGCCACCGCGACTCGTACCTCGGGGTGCTGCTCCGGATCCTCGTGTCCCTCCGGTGGCTCCACCACGCGGACCAGCCGGAGCGTCCCTCGACCCTCCGCGAGACGTTCCACCCGACGCGCCTCCGCGGCTCGGTGCTCCCCGTGTCGTGCCGGGCTTGGGCGCGCGGTCAGGCCGCTGTCCTCCGCGATTCATGACCCCGACGCTACTGGGCGCTTTCCATGCCGGTCCCCGCTCGCCTGGCGAGCGAAACCTTCGAGGGTGTCTCGACGCCTCACGCGCACATCGGCGGGTTTCACGCGCACATCGCCGTCGCGGCGCCGCAAACCGGACCGAATGACTCGAGGTGCGCGTGGAAAGAGATGATCTGCGCGTGAATCGCCCACCGGTGAGCGCCTCAGCAGCGAGCAGCACAGCCCACGCTCAGGTCGGACCGCGCACCGGCGCCCGGCGTTCGCGTTCGGCCAGCGCCGACGGGTTGGTCCGGTCGTCGTAGTGCCAGAAATCGCGTAGGCCCCGGCCGACGGCGAGCGAACCGATGCTGCACGCGACCCCGCCACTCACGATTCCCCCGGCCACGCCGAAGAGCCGCGCCGCCACTCCGGATTCCACGCCACCGAGTGTTGGTCCGATCGTGTAGCTGACCATCTCGATCCCGGCCATGCGCCCCCGCACGTCGTCGGGAATCGTCTGGTTCCAGATGGTCTGCCGGAACACCCCCGACACCGCGTCGGCGGCACCGGCGAAGACGAAGCAGCCGAACGCGGCAAGCAGGGTCGGCGACAACCCCATCCCGACAACCCCGGCACCCCAGGCCACTGCGGCCAGGGAGATGGCGCGACCATGACGATGGACACGCGTAGCCCAACCCGTCGTGAGTGACGCGATCCCGGCGCCGATCACCGGGGCCGCGCTGAGCAGTCCATAGGCGCTGGCATCGCCGAACTGTTTCGAGAACGCCGGCAGCAGCGCGAGCGGCATCCCGAAGAACGTCGCGACGACATCGACGACATAGGTGCCCAACAGCTCCTGGCGGCTCCGGGCATACCGCAGCCCCGTTCTGATCGATCCGAGTCCGATCGGCTCGGCATTCTCCCGGCGCGGCGTGGACACCACCCGGAGGAACAGCGCAAGCGCAGGGAGCACCGTCGCCGCATCGACCAGATACACCGCGGTGACCCCGTAGGCATCGATGAGGACACCGCCGACAAGCATCCCGAGAAGGAACGCCGTCGACCAGCGGAGTTGGTTGAGACGGGCGAGGGCACCCACTTCGTCGTGGGCGACGATCCGCGCGAACGAGGCCTCGAGTGCGGGTCGCTGAATCCCGTCGATGATCGAAAGCAGCACGACCACGGCGAAGATCGCCGGGACCGGGACCCGGTCGCTCGCCCCGATCGCCGCGAGAGCGAGCGCACACGCCATGAGCGAGAGCTCGCCGCCGATGATCAGGCGGCGACGGTCGAGGGCGTCCGCGAGCGCGCCACCCAGGAGTGCGCTGAATACGAGCGGAACAGCCTCGGCCAGACCGAGCAACCCGACGATCAGTGAACTCCCCGTGCGCTCGTACACGTGGAACGGCACGGCGATGAACGTGGCCGCCGATCCGATGCGCGAGATGAACAACCCCAGCCAAAGACGTCGGATGTCGGCGTGGCGGAGTGGTCGAAGATCCACCGGGAGGTCCTAGCGGCGGCCGACAATTACGCGCGACGGACGATCAGCGCGCTCGCAAAACAGGCAATGCCCTCGCGACGACCGAGCGAGCCGAGCCCCTCGGCGCGTTTCGCCTTCACGCTCACCGGCGCCTCACACACCGCACTCAGACGCTCGGCCATCACCGCTCGGACTGGCGCCAGCTTCGGCGCTTCGACGACCACGGTGGTGTCGACGTTGACGATCGACCAGCCGTTTCGGGCGAGGAGTTCCACCGTGGCCGCGAGCAGCCGCATCGAGTCGGCGCCCTTCCAGGTCGGATCGGTGTCGGGGAAGTGCTGACCGATGTCGCCCAGACCGGCGGCCCCCAGCAGCGCATCGGTCACGGCGTGGGCAACGGCGTCGGCGTCGCTGTGCCCGACGAGACCTGGCGATCCCTCGACCACCACGCCGCCGAGGATCAGCGGACGGGACGGATCGTCGGAGAACGGGTGGATGTCGAATCCCTGCCCGACGCGGAGGTCCGGGAAGTCGTTGCTGCCATGGGAGGTCATACGGGCACCATCGTGCTACCGGTCTCGTTCGGTGATCGTGTCGAGTTGCGCCTGCAACCACGTGAGGTCCTCATCGGTGGTCACCTTACGGGCGAGCGGGTCACCGGGCACCACGACGACGCGCCCACCCGAAGCCTCGACCAGGGCCGCGTCGTCGGTTGCCTCGCCCCCGGCCGCGTGAACGCGCCGGAGGACGTCGGCCCGGAAGGCCTGGGGTGTCTGCACCGCCATAAGCGAAGCGCGGTCGGGCGTTTCGAGGACCAACCCGGCGGCATCGACCCGTTTGACCGTGTCGGTCAGCGCCAGACCGGGGACCGCGGCGTCGGCACCGGCGTCGATCGCGGCAAGGAGCCGGGAAAGGACGGCGCCAGGCACGAGGGGCCGGGCCGCGTCGTGCACCAGGATGATCTCGGCGTCCGGGGCGACGGCCGCGAGCCCGGCTCGGACCGAACCCGACCGCGTGGCGCCTCCGACCACGACGCGTTCGGCGTCGGTTCCGTGATCGCCGAGGCGGTCCGAGGCGACGACCAGGACGACCCGGTCACCGCACACGGATCGCACGAGCGACAGCGACCGGTCGACGACGCGCGCGTCGCCGAGGGGAAGGAACTGCTTCGCGATCGCACCTCCGAATCGGGCGCCGGCACCGCCGGCAACAACGATCGCCCACACGCCGGCGCGCTCGACGGCCCGACCGGCGGCGAGCCAGCGATGGTCGCTCACCGGCGGCGGCGGTTCGGTCCGGCCTCAGGCCAGGGCGTCGGAGAGCTTCTTCTCGGCCGTTTCCTCATCGACGTTCAGCGCGAACGTGAGTTCCGAGACGAGGATCTGGCGAGCCTTGACCAGCATCCGCTTCTCGCCTGCCGAAAGGCCCTTGTCCTTGTCGCGGATCGACAGGTTCCGGACCACTTCGGCGACCTGGTAGATGTCGCCGGACTTCAGCTTTTCCACATGGTTCTTGAAGCGCCGCGACCAGTTGGTCGGCATGCGGGCTTCCTTCTTGGAGAGCACGGCGAACACTTCCTCGACCTCTTCGTCGTTGATCACATCACGAAGGCCGACCTTCTCGACATTCTCGGCGGGCACCGAAAGCGTCAGATCTCCGTAGGCCACTTTCAAGACGAGGTACTCGCGCTCCTCACCATTGATGGTGCGCTTCTCCCGTCGTTCGATGATGGCTGCACCGTGGTGCGGATAGACGACCTTGTCGCCGACGTCAAACGTCGTCATGGAGCGGCTCCTGATTGGGGACCAC
>JANMYF010000246.1:0-28688 GCA_031381685.1 Acidimicrobiia bacterium | reverse complement strand
GTCGGCCATGATCGCCAACTCCATGCCCCATCCGACCGCGGGGCCGTTCACCGCGGCGATCACGGGGACATTGGTGTGGAGAAGCGCGTCCGCGGCGGGCGTGAGTCGCGGCCCACCTCGTGCCGCCGAACCGACATCGGGGGGACGGTCGCCGCCTCCCATCACCTGGCGCACGTCGTCGCCGGAGCAGAATGCCGGATCGGTGCCGGTGATCACGACACAACGCGCCGTCGTGTCGCGGATCGCTCGTTCGAGCAGCGCGTACGTGCGATGGGTCAGCGCGTTGCGGGCGGTGGGCCGGTTGATGGTGAGGATCTCGACGTCACCGTCGCGAGTGACGACCAACTCGTCGTGATCGGTGTGACTGTTCTTCTCGTCGGTCCCCATGCACCGATTGTTGCCGTTGCCGTCGCCGGGTGCACAGAGACCGAGAAGTTCAGCTCTCGTTCAAGGTAACGACGTTGAGCCGGCCGCGCTGCACGTCGGCGGTCACTTCGCGTCGTGTTCCGTTGCGCCATAACGCGGCGTCGGGCTCGGCTTCGAGGTTCTTGACCCATTGCGAGTCGGGGCGGACGGTGCTCACGGTGACATGCCGACCGGCCCGAAAGGCAACGACCGGAACGGACCGCGTAGCTCCGGAACTCCGGCCGGTGGTTTCGAGGACGACAAGTCCGAAGCCGATCGGCAGGGGCGACCCCACACCTGCTCGGACGAAGGGCAGCACGACGCGGTTCAACGCGCGAAAGCCGGAGGGGACGAGATCTCGGAATGACTGCACGAGTACTTCAACGCTTTTCGGATCGAGGATGTTCCGGCGGCGGCAAACCTGCGCCAAGGAGATAGAGAGTTCGGGCGCTCGGGGAGCGACCGTGTGACAGAAGTTGCACCTCTGTCGCAAACTCGGCGTCAACGAGATCGCTCACTGCGTCAGGCTTGACGGGCGCTGGATCCACGCGAACCCGACGACGTAGGGTCGGACCGTGATCGCACAGCGTTTGGACGAACTCGGCCTGGTCCTGCCTCCGGTGTTTCCCCCGGCCGGCTCCTACGTGGGTTGCGTTGTCGACGATGGCATCGTGTACGTCGGCGGCCATGGGCCGGTCAGCGGTGGTGACATCATCCGAGGCAAGGTTGGTGCGACGGTGTCGCTCGCCCAGGCACAGCTCGCCGCCCGCATGACGGCACTGTCCATCCTGGCCACCCTGCAGGCAGAGCTCGGTTCCCTCGACCGCATCGACCGGATCCTGAAGGTCTTCGGAATGGTCAACGTCGCGCCCGGCTTCAACCAAACCCCTGCCGTCATCGACGGCTGCTCGAACCTGCTGATCGATGTGTTCGGCGAGCGGGGTCGGCACACGCGCAGCGCCGTCGGACTCGCCGAACTGCCTTTCGACATCGCTGTCGAGATCGAACTCACTGCCCGTATTCGCCCACTCTGAAGGAAATCCGGCTTCAGCCACGCAGCAATCCCACGTCCCCGAAATCCGCACGACGGAGCCGTGATTTCGGGAGGGGTGGGACGCCCGACCTGGGATCTGCTGGTTCAGCGGTGGCGCGCCGGCGCTCGGCTCGAGCGTCCCGCCTACTTGCGGCCGAACCCGAAGAGCTGCTGCGCGACCTTGCGCATCTGGATCTCTTCGGAACCCTCGGTGATCCGGTAGCGGCGGTGGTGGCGGTAGATGTGCTCGAAGGGCATGTGTCGGGAGTAGCCGACGCCGCCGCAGGTCTGCATCGCCCGGTCCGCGGCGTCGCACGCCAAACGGTTCGCCCGGTAGTTGCACATGGCGACGAGGTGGGTGACCTCCATGTGGTGCTTGGTGTCGAGCATCACCGCGGTATAGCGGACGAGTTGGCGGAGCATCGCCGCCTCCGTGTGCAGCTCGACCAACGGGAACTGGATGCCCTGGTTGGTGGAGAGCTTCTTGCCCCAGGTGATGCGGGAGTTCGCGTAGGCCACTGCTTCGTTGATGCAGAACTGAGCGGCGCCGAGCGACGATGCGGCCTGACGGATGCGGTTCTCGTGCACGAAGTGCTGGGCCAGGTCCAGGCCCTTGCCCACCGTGCCGAACACCGCCTCGGAACCCACGCGCACATCGGACAGCGACACTTCCGCATGATCTGTGGGCATATTGAACGTCCACCAGAAGAACTCCACCTTGAAGCCGGGGGAGTCGGTCGGGACGAGGAACGCAGTGATGCCGTTGGGGTCGCCGTTATCGCCCGAGGTGCGGGCGAAGATGATGTCGTGGGTGGCGTGGTGGAGCCCGGAGTTCCATCGCTTCATGCCGCTGATGACCCACTCGTCACCGTCTTGCACTGCGGTCGTCTCCATGTAGGTGGCGTCAGAACCGTGGTTCGGCTCGGTGAGGCCGAACGCCAGCCGACGAGTGCCATCGAGGAACCCCGGCATCCATTCCGCTTTCTGCGATTCGGTGCCGAAGTCACGCATCATCAAGACGGTCGGGAAGTTACCGACGATCGAGCTTTCGTTCTGGAGGTCGTTGAACAGGCCGAGACCCTTCGACGCGAGATGCTCACGGATGATCGCCATCGTCAGGTTCGACGCGCCCTGCCCGCCGAACTCCTTCGGCAGCGCCAACCGGAGCCATCCTGCGGCATCGGCGCGTCGACGCATCTCACGCAGCAGAGCCTCCCAATCGGCCCGCGGGACTCCGCCGTTCTCGAAGTCCGTTCGGGCCCACTCCCGTCGGTGATCGAAGAATCGCTCGTTGTCGTCCTGGGCCTGGAGCGGCTTGATCTCCGCCTCGATGAAGGCGTCGAGCGCGTCGAGCGTTGCCTGGATGTCAGCGGGAATGGCGAAGTCCATCCCCCGAACGTATCGACGACCGGCGCTTCACGCCCAGTCGAGCCCTCTCACCGACCAGGAGCCGATCGTTCGCCGAGTGCCTCGATCAGGTGTCCGAGGCGGCGCAGCGCTCCAGGTTCGCCGAGATCGACCGGCGACACGATCGACGTCCGCACCCCGGCACCGGCGAGCGATGTAAGCCGTCCGGCCTGATCCTCGACCGTTCCTGCGTTCACTGATGCCCGGTATCGCTGGTCGCCGACTCGCCCTCGGGAGCGGGAAACACGTGATGCCAGATCGACGTCGTCGTCGCCGATCAGGATCGGACCGAGGTGGGTGACCTCCACGTCTTCGACGGATCGGCCCGGGACCGCGGCGATGCGGTCGCGCAGGTAGGCAACGTGTCCGGCAACTGTTTCGAGTGAGCCCTGCACGTTCACGGCGTTGGCGTACTTGGCCGCCAGACGCAGCGTTCGGCGACCGGACCCGCCGACCAACAAAGGCAGCGGATCCTGGAGCGGTCGGGGGTAGGCCGTGGCCTTTTCCACGTGCAGATGGCGGCCCTCGAATGGCGGACCACCCTTGCCCCAGAACAGCGGGAGCGCACGCAGGGCGTCTTCGAGCTGTTCGAACCGCTCCCCGGTTGGAGGAAAGCGCAGCCCGATCTCAGTCGCTTCGGCTTCGAACCATCCTGCGCCGAGGCCGCAAACCATACGTCCGTTGCTCAGGACGTCGAGTGACGCCATCGATCGGGCGAGTTGCTGGATACTACGTGCGCTTACGGACGCGACGAGCGAGCCGAGTCGTATTCGGGATGTCACGCCCGCCAGGAAGCCAAGCGTGCTTATCAACTCGGGCAGGTCCTCCCAGGCTGCTCCGACCTGGGGGATCTGCCGGTAGTGGTCCATGAGCCAGATCCCGCCCACGCCGACCTCCTCGGCCTCGCCGGCGATCTCTGCGAGCCGTTGCCGGATCGATGCAGCTCCGCCCGGCCAGGCGAAGCGCGAAATGGCGAGGTCGACCCCGATCGTTCGATCTGCATCGTGGGAATCGTGGGCGCCGACGGCGCTTGCAAACGCCGTCGGAACGACCCGGACGTCGCGGATGCCCTCGGCTCGTTCGATGGTGATGTCGATCACGTCGATGAACCCCTCTGATCGCAACACATCCGACGTGAGTGCCGCAACGGCGGCAACATGCGCGCGGATCACGTCCTGCGGAACCCTCCGCTCCCTTTCTGCGTTGCGGACGAGGCACGTCTGAGCGTCGGCCCGGAAGATGATCGCCACCACCGGCACGCCGAATCGTTGACCCAGTTCAAGGTAGTGAGCCCGACGCTCGGCCTCCAGGGCGGTGGAATCGATCACCGTGGTGAGTCGCCGTCGGACTCGGGCGAGGAGTACGGCATCGAAGATCGCGAACATGTCGCGGTTCGCCCGTTGATCGTTCTCTCCCTCGCCGACCAGTGCCCGCATCGCATCGGTCGACACGACTTCGCTATCGCCGAAATGCCTCTTCGCCCATGTGGACTTCCCCGAGCCGGCTGCGCCGATCAACACCACAAGTGTGCCGGCGACGAGAGCGGTCGGTTGGGCCCGTTCTTCCACATGACGTTCGTAGCACGTTGGTCCGATGCCGGAATGCCGATCGGGGGAACGGCGCGAGCTGCTGTACTGGGTGAGGTGAGTGTGCCCCACGTAGTCATCGTCGGCGCCGGCTTCGGGGGGTTGCGGGCCGCTCGCGGGCTGAGAGATGTCGCCGTCCGGGTGACGCTGATCGACGCCAACAACTTCCACACGTTCCAGCCACTGCTGTACCAGGTCGCGACGGCGGGGCTCGATGCCGGCGACATCGGATTCCCCGTTCGCGCCGTGGTGCGGCGTCAGAAGAACGCCACATTCCGCCTGGGCCGGGTGGCCGGCATCGCGCTTGCGGATCGCGAGGTCACGCTCAGCGACGGTGCGATCGTCCCGTATGACTACCTGGTGATCGCCGCAGGCTCCGTCAGCGCCACGTTCGGTGTGGCAGGAGTGGCCGAGCACACGTTCGCGCTGAAGACGCTGCCGGATGCACTCGCGATTCGCGATCATCTGCTCCGGCTTGTCGAGTCGTCGAGTGCATCCAACTCGGTCGACCGCCTCGGGATTGCCGTCGTCGGTGGGGGTCCCACCGGCGTCGAAATGGCCGGGGGCCTCCGCGAACTTCTGGATCGAGTGCTGCAGAAGGACTTTCCCCATCGGGACCTTGCCGGCGTGCCGATCACGATCGTCGAAGCGGCTGACCACGTGCTCGGAACGTTTCACCCTTCGCTGTCGGAACGGGCACAGCGAACGTTGATCGAACGCGGCGTGCGGGTCGAGGTCGGCGTCGGCGTCGACCACGTGGAGTCCGGTGCAGTGGTGCTACGCGACGGTCGCCGGATCGAGGCCGGAACGATCGTGTGGGCAGCCGGCGTCGCGGCGAATCCGGTCGCATCGCTACTCGGTGTCGACTTGGGTCAGGGCGGCCGAATCCCTGTCGGCCGAGACCTGTCGCTCGAAGGGCATCCGGAGGTGTTCGCCATCGGTGATATCGCGCAATCGCCCACAGGTGACGGCCGCCCACTTCCACAAGTTGCTCAGCCGGCTATCCAGGGCGGCCGCCATGTCGCGGAACAGATCCGACGCCGACTCGTCGGAAGCGGGCCCACGCCGTTCCACTACCGAGACAAAGGGTCGATGGCAACGATCGGTCGCAACCATGCGGTGGCTGAGTTCCCCAACGGCTGGCGTCTGCATTCGTTCCCCGGTTGGCTCTCGTGGCTCGGGCTGCACATCGTGTATCTCATGGGGTTTCGCAACCGTGCGAACGTGCTCCTGAACTGGGCGTGGAACTACCTCACCTACGACCGGGCGGCCCGCCTCATCCTCCCGTCGTCGGTCGAGGGGCATTCCGACGGTCAGTCGCAATAGCATCGGCTGGTGGCAAAACCGCGGTCCTTTCTCGGGTTCCTGGCCGGTCGACTGCGGTGGGTGTTGCTGGCGCAGGTCCTGACGCTCGTCGTCTCGACCGCCGGTTTCGTCGTGCTTGCAGGTCTCGACTGGTTCGACGCCCTCTACATGAGCGTGATCACGCTCGGGACGGTTGGCTACGGTGAGGTGGCGCCGCTCGACACCATCGGCCGCACGTGGGCGATGGTCGTCATCACGGGTGGATTCGCGGTCTTGGTCTACGCCGGCGCGGTGTTGACGTCGTTGCTACTTTCCGGAGACCTGAGAACGGCGTTCCTGACGCAGAAGGGCGAGCGCATGCGCAAGGGATTGCACAACCACGTGATCGTTGTCGGATTCGGACGTGTCGGCCGATCGGTCGTTCTCGCGACCCTGCGATCCGGTCACGAGTGTCTTGTGGTCGACGCCGATCCGGCAAAAGCCGAAGCGATCAGAGCAGACGGTGCGCTCGCCGTCGTTGGGGATGGGATGCAGGAGGACATTCTCCGGGAGGCGGGCATCGAGACCGCACGCGCCCTGGTCGCCGCCGGTCCGGACGATCCGGCAAATCTCGTCGTCACCCTGACTGCTCGGGCGCTGCGACCTGACCTGCGCATCATCTCCCGAGTGAACGAAGTGGAGTGGCAGCAGCGCATGACGCACGCCGGAGCAACGGCGGCCATGTCGCCCTACGGCGACTTCGGTGCCGGTCTGGCGGCCTCCGCCTTGGGAAAGGATGTGGTGGAGACCCATGTACTGAGTGGGTACGGGCTCCGGTCCGAGGACATCATCGTGGGGTCAGGGTCCAGAGTCATCGGCCGCAATCCGTCCGACTTGGCGCGCGAGCACGATGACGTGACGATCCTCGCGCTCCGACGGACCCGATCGGACGATCCCTGGCAGCCGGTCGAGGCCGAGATCCGGGAAGGCGATGTCCTGCTCCTCATGGGCTCGGACGAGAACGTGGCGAGCATCGGGGCGAGGCTCCGGGTCTGATGATCGGACGAGAGACACGCTGGCTGTCGACCCCGCCGGGTCGGAGCCCTTGCTGTCGTGATCGTCGCACTCCACTTCGAGTGAGGGCTGTTCGGGCTCGCCCTACTCGGCCCAGGCCTTCACCTGTTCGAAGATCTGCAGTGGATGTTCGCCGACCACGTTGATGTTCAGATAGCTGACACCGATCGACTTGTACACCGCAATACGTTCACGTACGAATCCTGGATCGCCGGAGAGCGTCGCGAGGTCGACGTATTCGTCGGGCACACGGGCGATTGCTTCTTCACGCTTGCCGGACAGGAAGAGGTCCTGGATGTCTTTCGCCTCCTGTTCCCACCCGTAGCGGTGGAACAGTTCGTTGTAGAAGTTCTTGTCGCGAGCTCCCATGCCGCCAACGTAGAAACCGACCAGTCCCCGGGTTCCTTCGCGAGCCTCACGAACTTCCGGACCGTTGCCGAGCGCCACCGTTCCGCCGGCCATGATCTGGAGCGGGGGCAGGTCCGGTGAACGCTTCGCAGCGCCGGCCTTCAGTGCCTCCCCCCACACCTGTTCGAAACGATCGGGCACGAAATGGATGGGTTGCCATCCGTGCGCGACCTCCGCGGCGAGCTCGACGTTCTTCGGACCAATTGCGGCAATCCAGACCGGTATGTCCTGACGACGCGGTGTGACGGTGAGCTTCAGTGCTTTGCCGAGCCCGGTTCCTTGGCCCGCCGGGAGCGGCAGCTGGATCGTCTTTCCGTCGTAGGTCAGCGGTTGCCGGGACCACACCTTGCGACACACCTCAATGGTCTCGCGGGTTCGCTGCACCGGACGGTCGAAGGGCACGCCGTGCCATCCCTCGATGACCTGCGGCCCGGAAGACCCGAGGCCGAGGTGGAACCGTCCTCCGGAAAGCGCATCGATGGTGGCGGCGGTCTGGGCGATCAGCGCAGGGGAGCGCGAATAGATCGGGATGATGCCCGTCATGAGCTCGAGGGTGGTCGTGACCCCCGCCAAGTACGCGAGCGATGAGACGAGATCGAAACCGTAGATCTCTCCCGACCAGACGAGGTCGACACCGGCCGATTCGAGGTCTTTGGCCTTTCGCGCATACCGAACGGGATCACCGTCGAAGCCGAGCGTGGTGGAGATCTTCATGTCGCCACCGTAACGAACAGATGCTTCCGGATACCAGCGGAGCGACGCTCGGTCGCCTGTCCGCTCAGTCAACGATGAACAAGGGGCTTCGCGCACATCGAGCCCACAACCAGCCGGCTGGGCCTGCTGCGGAAGCCCGGCCGATTGGGCGCACCCGCTCGTGCGGGCCGACGTAGTGCAGTCGTATTCGGTCGCGGAGTCGCCTGCGCTTCAAGGGCGCTTCGTCGACGAAGACCCGAGGTTTTGGAACCTGAGTAGCTCCCAGCGCTACCGAGACTCCAAATCCTGCGGCGCAACACTGACCCGCCCATACCCAGCGAACCCTGGTGCTACCGACGCACGGGATCGGCAAGCGCAAGCGTGGACGACGGGTTCGTGTAGCCCTGCGAAAATCCGCCGGGCCTGCCATCCCGAAAGTGGCACCGAAGGTGTCGGCCGGGGCGCGACTGCCGGTGGAATAGCGCGATGATCAGCAGACCCGCGTCAGAGAGGTTTGAGATCATGGAACTACTGCACGAGATGACGTACCACGCGATGCTGCGCCCGCCGTTGCCGATCGGGCCTGGGCCATTTGGCAATCGCATGTTTTTCGAAGCCATCAGCGGAAGGGTCGAAGGTGAACGGATTCAGGGTCAGTTCAGGGGCGGAGGAGGAGACTGGCTCCTTCTTGCACCGGACGGCTTCGCGCAGCTCGATGTGCGTGCACAGATCGAGACCGACGACGGCGCCTTCGTCTACGTGCACTACCACGGGCTGCTCGAGATGAACGACAAGATGCAGGCCGCCATGGCCGCGGCCGAGCCAACGGAGTTCAGCGACCAGTACTTCCGAATCACGCCCCGGTTCGAGACGGGCGACGATCGCTACAGCTGGCTCAATCGGTCGGTGTTCGTGGGCGAAGGCCGGCTGTATCCCGGATTCGGCGTCGAGTACCGCGTGTACCGGCTCAGCTGACAGCGGCCAATGGCCGTGGCGTACCACTTCGCGCATCGGTCGATCGAAGAGCTGTGCTGACCGGTTCGGTTGGCGCCAGCAACACCTTGTCGCCCACGGGCGACCCCAGATCAGATCCGAGCTGAACAAGGAGCTGACACCTGGCGTCACCCACCATGACCGCCGGGCGCTTCAGAGTGTCCAGATCCCCGACGCAGCGCGCGCCGCCCGATATCGCCGGCTCCAACCCAGAGAACACGCACCCGGGAACCGGCGTACGGCAGCGCGCGAGACCGCACGCAATTCGGCCGGAGTGGTGCGGTCGCTGGAGTGCGATGCCGAGGTTGGTATCTCAGTCGCTCCGGGGGCGACTGAGATACCAATCACTGCGCAGCCGTAGGGCGCGCCCCGCACACTCCCGGCGGTGCCGGGCGGTTTCTGGGTCGATCCGCCCAGCCACGGTGTGGGTCATGCGGAGCGTGATGCTCCAGCGACGAACGCAGCGACGATCTACGCAGGGCCTCGAAAGATGCGGTCCGTGTACGTAGGGTGTTTCGCAATGGAGACCAATGTGCTCCGGCCTTAGGTCGTTGGCGGAGTTGTTTCCCGGGCGGAGAAAATCAGGGATGCTCGGGCGATGATGCGTTCCTCCACGGACAAGAGGCAGGATCCAACGACTTCGGTTGGCGAGTCACGCTCGACGTCGACCACGACGGTTATTTCGTCGTTCAGGCGCGCGGGAGCAAGGAACTCGATGTTGCTGGATATTGTGACGAGCGAACGGTTGTCTCCCAATAATCGCTTTGTCCCCTGACCGCCCGCAATGTCAACCAGGGCCGACAGGAAACCTCCATGAGCCCGACCCATCGTGTTTGTACACTCTGATCGAACAGTCACCTTGAAGGTCGGCGTTGGTTCCCAAGTTGTGCGAATTGGCCCTACGAGTTGTGCGAAGGGGCTTCCCAGCACCTCGAATTGTTCGGAACCGGTCATGATCCGATCCTCTCTCTATTGGTGCTGAACCTCGATGCACCGTGGATGGGTTGGTTTGAGGGCGAAGGGGGGGCGGGAGCTCGTCCCGCCGGAGCAGCCCAACCACGTTGAGAGCTTCCCGTACGTGTTCGGGGGCTTGGTCCACGATCACTGCCGTACCAGCAAGTGCGCATCCCATCCGCGCGATGGCTTCTGCGATGGCCGTTGCCTGACGATCTTCCGGCCGTGGGAACCCGGCCTTTCGCGCGGCAAGAAACCCAACACCGAGTGTCGTTCGCGCAGAGCGCACCCAGGATGAAGCCACGAGCCTCGGGCGATATCACGATCGTGATGCGGTCTTCACGAAAAGGCTCGACAAGACCTGGACCGATGGAACGCAGGGTGTCGGGGTCTTTGAACATGGCGGTGAACGACGCGTCGCCGTTCACCCATTGGAAGGTACGAAGTACCGCCTCTCGGGCGATTCCGGTGTCGCTCCGTTTCATCGGCCCAGTGTTTCATCGCCGCCCGGGCAACGTCGTCAGAGTCCTCGACGAATACCCAACTGATAACTTCACGCCATGAGCCACGAGAGCTTCGACGCAGTTGTCACGACCGAGTCCGAGCTCCGTGAGTTGTACCGACTGCCCAACGAAAGCACTGTCCGGAAGAAGCTCGGGGCCCTCGACATGCACGCTCGTGGCTTCATCGAGGCCTCGCCGTTCATGCTCATCGGTACGGTGTCGCTCGACGGCACGGCCGATGTCTCGCCCAAGGGTGGTCCGCCCGGTTTCGTCGTCGTACTCGACGATCATCGGCTCGCAATCCCCGACGTGTCCGGCAACAACCTGCTCGATTCGATTACCAACATTGTGACCGGCTCAGGGATCGGGCTCATCTTCCTCGTGCCGGGCGTCGACGAAACCTTGCGGGTCAACGGACACGCCTGCCTCACCACGGATCCAGCAGTGCTCGATTTGTGCGGGGTGCGCGACCGCCGCCCGAAAGCGGCAATCGGGGTCACGGTGACCCAGCAGTACATGCACTGCGCGAAGGCGTTCCGTCGCAGCGAAATCTGGGATCCGCAGACGTGGCCCGATCGATCGGCACTGCCATCGTTGGGCTGCATCATCCGCGATCAGCTCGCGTCTTTCGTCGACCTTCCCGCTGAAACAATCGACGAACTGCTCGAAGCCGACTACGCGGCCACCCTGTGGGAACCCGGCGGCAAGCGCTGAAGCACAACTGCTGCGATGCGGTTTACCCCAGCGAACGTCATGGACATGAACCCGCCTATCGTCGCCGCATTGGGAAGCACTGCGCAGGCCGAGTTCGTCGGGCTGGCCTCATCGCTGTCCACCGATAAATGGTCGGCACCGTCGCTGTGCGCAGGCATGTCGGTCCGCGACATCGTGGTTCACATCCCTGCCGCTACCGCGATGGACTTGATGCGAGCCAGATCTTGGTGGCTCGCCGTGCGGATGGTGTGTGCAGGCATCGCTTGAGGCTCCTCGAGGGCGTTACGCGTTAATAGCAGGTCAGCTCTTCAGCGCTGCGTAGGTAGCCATGGCGAGCGCTCCACTGCGCTCGTCGCCCGTTGTTCCCTCGCCCATGCGGTTCATCACGTAGCTCAGCGTGAGCTTGCTCACCGGGTCGGCGATGACGATCGAACCGCCCCAGCCGCCCCAGTAACAGCTCGTCTCCGGCAGCGGGCGGGCGGGCCTCGAAAGGCCGTAGCCCATCCCGAACCGCGCCTCGACGCCGAGCACGAGATCTATCCCGTTGCTCTGCTCCTCGAAGATCCGCTTGATCCCGGCCTCGGAGAGAAAGCGCCTGCCGTTGCGTTCGCCGTTGCCACTGATGATCGACTGCACGAGCGCAACCGACCGGGCGTTGCCGTGGCCGTTGGACGCCGGGATCTCGGCCCGGCGCCATCCGATGGTGTGCGCGGCCGCCGCTGACAGGGGCGGGTTGGAGAACGTGCGCATGGCAATCGAATCCGCGTCAAGGCCCGCCGAAAGCGGCGTGCTCGGCGGAATCACCAGAGCCACACGCGGGTCGCACTCGGCCGGTGTGCCGATGTGGAAATCCGCGCCCAGCGGCTCGGCGACTTCCGTGCGGAAGAACGTACCGAGGGAAACGCCCGTGATCCGCTTCAAGATTTCACCGAGCAGGTAGCCCTGGCTGATGGCGTGATAGCCCGACTGCGATCCCGGCTTCCACCAGGGGGCCTGCGCTGCGTGCAGGGCGACGAGCTTGTCGTGATCCTGCAAGTCCTCCTCAACGAGCGGCGCGTCCCATCCGGAAAGACCCGCACTGTGGCTCATGATGTGGCGCACTTCAACACCTTCCTTGCCGTTGGCGGCGAACTCCGGCCAATACCTGGCGACCGGCACAGAGAAGTCGAGTTCGCCACGGTCAGCCAACATATGCATACATATGAATGACATCGTCTTCGTCGTCGACCAGACGTTGATGATGGTGTCGCGCTCCCATGGTGTGGTGCGCTCGACGTCGGTGTGTCCACCCCAGATGTCGACAAGCACTTCACCGTCAAGCATCGCCGTGAAGCTCGCGCCCACTTCTTGGCCGGAGGCGAGGTTTGCGGCGAGCACGTCACGCACGCGCTCGTACTTGTCGACGGCAAAACCGTGGACTTCAGGTGCATTCGTCTCGGTCACAGCGACTGACCCTAGGAGTAGGCGGTCCGGTTCGGCGAATGGCGTCCGGCCATGCTGACCCTCGGACTGGCGGCGTGACCCACGACCGACAGGTTGACGGCCGACCCAGTTCGGCAACCCGGGGTCTGTGCGGGGGATCTCCGGTGGTCGTACTGTGCGGACATGACCTCTGGGTTCCCGCGGCGACGTTCGTTGATCCCGAGTGAAGATGGCGATATCGAGGTCTTCGAGTTCGGTGAGTCCGGTGATCTTGTGAAGTCGGTCCGTTCGTAGCCCCGATCCGGCACCGACTCCACACGCGAGCGGAGCTCCACCGCGTCGAACTCCTCGACGTCGAGGCGGTACGCGGCATCGTGGGACTGATAGCGGACAGGGACGACCGTGGCAGCGATGTCCGATTTTTTACCAGCAATACGACTGTTCTCACCTTGGAGGGCTCGACCGCACCGCGCATACTCAAAACCACGACCCATCAAGGAGACGCACCAATGGATATTCGAGGACTCGGCTACATCGGCATCAACACTCGTGACGTGCAGCGATGGCGGCACTACGCCGAAACGCTGGGGACCATGACCGTCGGCGGCTCCGTCGGTCTGGGCCTGCGGATCGACGAGCGGCCATTCAGAGTGGCGGTGTCGGAGACCGAGGACGCAGAGGGGCTCGCCTTCGCGGGCTGGGAGGTCGCGGACGCGGCGGCGCTCGACGCTGCCGTCGACCAGCTCCGCTCGGCGGGAAGGAGCGTCAGGTGCGCATCGGACGAGGACGCACGGGCTCGTCACGTACGGGGTCTCGTTCGCACCACTGATCCGGGCGGTTTCGAACTCGAGCTGTTTCACGGCCCGATCTTCGACCACGTGCCATTCGTGTCGCCAGCCGGGGTCAGTCGCTTCGTGACCGGCGGGTTGGGGATGGGCCACATCGTGCTCGGCACGCCAAACATGGCCGAGATGGTCGGGTTCTACACGAACGTGCTGGGCTTCCGAGTCAGCGACTACTGGCGGCCTGACGGTCAGGACATCGTGTTCCTACGATGCAACGCACGCCACCACAGCCTGGCTCTCGTCCCAGCCGAGGTCCCCGCGCTGTACCACTTCATGCTCGAAGCCGCGACGCTCGACGACGTCGGCGCAGCGCTGCAACGCCATCACGACATCGGCATGCCAATCTCCATGGACCTGGGAAAGCACCCCAACGACGAGATGGTCTCCTTCTACAGCAGGTCACCCTCCGGCTTCGACGTAGAGTTCGGCTTCGGCGGTCGCCTGGTCGATGAGTCGACATGGATCGTGGGCGAGATCACCAAGCCCAGCTTGTGGGGACACCGCAAACCCCAAACAAGAAGCTGACCCACAACCTTCCAGCGGAAGCGGCAAGCGGCAGTGTCAGGCGGAATTCCGCCTGACCTCGCGGCCGCTCGACCATCGTTGTCGATCACGCTTCCAGCCGCTCCAGATCTCCGCGTTCTTCAGCCGAATCGCCCCTTCCGGGCCCCAGCCGAGCCGAAGTGACTGATGCGCCACGGGTATGGCCGGGAGTCGCGCTGAGCTTGACGCCGTCGGCGATGGAGTCATCGCCCGCGCAGGTAGGCGACACCCTCAGTCTCTCCGATCCGCGCTCAACTTGCGCCGGAGTCCGCGGTCAATCTGCTGGGCGTGCTTGTCCAGTTGCGCCGTCGATTACGACGTCAGAACGCTCGCGAGTTGGATCGCGCTGATAGTGGGAATCCTCTCCGGCCATCCAAACCTCCCAGTCGCCCGTGGCATCCGCTCCGTCTCGCTGCAACCCGCGCTGCGTCCGCAGCTCACGAGAAGTCTCAATCCAGATGACGTAACGGAGATGACGGGACCACTCCCGGCGAGCCGACGACACCCCCTCGATGATGACGATCGGTGACGGATCGACCGTCTGCCATTCGGCTAGCGATTCCGTTGCCCAGTCGTAGCGTTGGTAGACCGCAGGCCTTCCATCGACCAACGGCTCGATGACCTCCTCGAGGAGGCGCGGCCACCAGTCGGTCGGATTGTCGGCCGACGCGAAGTCGTCGGTGTGAACGATCGGTGCACCGCCCGACGCGACAGAAAGTAGGTCGGCGAAAGTCCTTCCCAGATCCGCCCGGTCCGTCAACTGCGATCAGCCGAACAGGACCGGGGCGCTTCAGGATGTCCTGAACGAGTTCGGCCAACTCCATCGTCGAATCATGACTCAAGGTCTTGGAACCTGAGTAGCTCCCAGCGCTACCGAGACTCCAAATCCTGCGGCGCAACACTGACCCGCTCGCCAATCTCCTCCCGCTCTGTAGCAAGCACCACCACTGCGCACACGAAGGCGGCTGGCGTCTCACGCTGCAACCGGACCGCACCCTCACCAGCACCGTCCCCGACGGCACCGTCCGGACCACCGGATCACCCTCCGGCTCCCGCCTGAGCACCCACCACCGCAAAGCTCGTCCTTTTCACCAACGACCTTCGACGAGCGGTCACCCCGTTCCTAGGACAACCGAACCGGCGGCCTGGCCACCCTGGCGTGACGCAACGAGAACGGGCCGCCGAAGCATCGCCGAAGCACCGACGCTCACCGATGATACGTCGCGCCTACCGTTGGCGCATGGCTTCGATGACTCGACCGCAGTGCCGGTCGAGGTGCAGACCGGTGACGTGGTGTTCTTCGATGGGTATCTGCTGCACCGCTCCCTGAAGAACCGCAGCAGCGGAACGCGACGCGCTCTCGTGAACCACTACATGAGCTCGGCTTCGCTGCTCCCGTGGATGCTCCCGAAAGACGCGTTCGTCGCCATCGCCGACAATCGGAGGGTCGTCCAGGTTGCCGGGGATGACCTCTACGCATGGAAGGGCTACGCCGACCCGCCCGACCGGGTCTTTGTCCGCCCCGCCTCCGGCTCGTGGAACGCACCGGCACCAGTCACCGAGGACGCCTCGAGCTAGAGGTCCAACACCACGCGGCGGGTGGCGCGAGGAGCGCTCGCCCGCACGATTTCCGCGTTCGGTTCGTCCACGTCGTCGACCCATCGCGGCCCGTCGATCGGACCGTAGGTCGCGGTGGCCCGTGCCACGAGACGGGTTCGGCACTCCTCGGCAGGTGTGTCGACATACCAGGTCTCGTCGAGCAGGGCGGCCACGTGCTCCCAGCCGCCCGAGTCGAGCAGGAGGTGATTCCCCTCGACGAGGATCCCCGGTGAGTCACTGCGGATGGGCAACGACCCAGCGATCGGCTCCTCGATCTCACGGATGAAACGGGGCGCGTAGATCACACCGCTGACGTTGTCCCGGGAGCGCTGCAACAACGCGACGAACCCGTCGACGTCGAAGGTGTCCGGTGCGCCCTTGCGGTCTCGGCGACCGAGTGACACCAGTACCTCGTTCGACAGATGGAATCCGTCCATCTCGACGACCGACCAGTCGGTCAGCACCGAGTGCAACGCCGTCGTCAGCGTCGACTTCCCCGAACCAGGCGGTCCGACGATGCCGAGCAGTACCGGCCTCGCTGCGGTGACGGACGAGCGCAGTGCGACAGCCGCGTCGGCGAGCTCGTTGAGTGAACTCAAGCGTCGGTTGTGAGCCGTTCGATGAGCACCGCGTAGGCCTTCTCGGCGAGCACTCGCATCTCGTCGTCGGTGCGGTCCTGGATCGGGTGCTGCACAAAGACCGATGCCGGCTCGTAGCCGAGCGACGCCGACTGCGCGGCAGCAGCTTCGACGAAGACATCCGACGCGACGAACACGCCGATGAGGCCGCGGGCTTCGAGGTCAGCGATGTCGTGCACACTGCACGACGTGCAACTGCCTCAATCGGCCAGCGCTTCGATCACCGCCTGGCAGTCACGGGCGATCTCGTGGCGGAGATCGATGGGCGCCGGTTTGGTGAACGTCGGCTTGATGTAGCGCTTCGTTTCCAGGCCGGCTTCGTTGAGCAGCGCCTCGAGCCGATCGAGGAACACGTCGCCGCGGGGTTTGGAGATGTCGAGGAGAGCAACGGTGAGGCCTTCGAGCGAGGTCGGCCGTTTCGGGCGCGAGCGTTCGGCTACCGATCGCTCACCGGTCGGGTCCAAGAGCAGTGTGGTCACGCTTACCTCCAGGGGTCGATCTCGACGGTAGTTGCTTGGCTGCCCTCAGTCCCATTCACCCAGCCGCCGATGACCATCGAAAACATGCCGGCATCGCCGCCGCAGTGGGCGAGCATGAGCCCGTCGGGCCGGAACTTGGGAATCGTTGCGCCGACGAGGTGCTCGGGCACGCCTTCAGCGATTCCACCCGCCCCGCGGATGATCTCGACGCCAGGAAGCTGCAGCAGGGCGAGAAGCTCGTTGCGGACCCGGGCGCGGTCCCAGCCATCGGCCTGGAAGGTGCGGAGGTGTTCAGGGGAAATGGCCAGGATCGCATCGAATCCGACCGGCAGCTTCGGATGGGCGACCGACCGGAGACACACGGCGAAGGACCGGATCAACGACTCCGAGGTGCGGGACTTCTGATCGACGATCCCGCGAGGGCCTTCGCCGGCGAACAACGTCAATGCCGACACGCCAGGGGCGATCCCGCGGTCCTCGGCCAGCGTTCCCCAACCCGCCGTCTCCGTCTCGGTAAAGCAAAAGCCGAGCTTGCCGGGGTTTCCGAAGGTCGCCCGGTCGACGCCACCGGGAAGCCCGCCGCCGACGTTACGAATGACCAACTGCAATGCGCGTCCGATGGTGGAGTTCGCCCGGTTTCCCTGACCGAAGACGTTCACCCCGCTGTTCATCCCGATGTCGCGTGCGATCGGCCCGTTCACGATGATGACCGGACCGGAGAAGTAGGTCGTGGCGAGCAGTCCGTGGGCGTTGAACGCACTCGTGCACGCCGCGTTCACCGCGGCCAGGACGACAGGTAGGTACTCGGGTTTGCATCCCGCCATTACCGCGTTGATGGCGACCTTCTCGACGGTGCAGTCCGCGAGGTCCGGCGGCACGACGGCGACGAGCTCGTCGGGGCGACGCGATGTGCCCGCCAACATGCGAAGCACGCGTTCCTCCGTCGGCGGGACGAGCGGTAGTCCATCCGACCATCCCCGCGCGTACATTGCCTCGTGCTCGTCCTCGGCCGACGCCAGCTCCACGCTCCTCGAACGAACCGCCGACACCCCGAACGCGACCGCCAGCTTCTCCGGCATGCCGATGTCGAGGTTCTTCGAACCGCATCCGGGCCGCCACGCAGGCAGGGAACCGAACTCATCGACGAGATCTCGGTGCACGAACGTCGACCACTCGGCGATGCTCCAGCCGATCGTCCGACCAACGTCTTCTCCGTTCTCGATGCGAACGAGGGTCGGCACGGTTTCGATGTCGAGTGCGAAGCTCCGGCGCAACGAGGTGTCGTCGGTAATGGTGCCCAGCGCGGCGACCTCTTCGGGGAACGTGACGTCGTCTTGGCTGTGCACGGTCTGCACGACCGATGCGTTCACGAGCGATGCGAGAACCGGGGCGACGAGGCTGCAGGCTGCGCAGTCGCGCTTCACGAACGCGTGGATCCCGTCACCGAGCTCCTTGATCGTGGCTGCACGAAGTTCAGCGAGTGTCGGCACAGGGCATTCCTCTCGGTCGGATGTTGCACCGTACCCGGCCGGCGGTGATCCATGCCCATTGGGGCGGCCCGCTCGGCCATGCCAACTGCTTCGTCGACTCGGCGCGCGAGTGTTTCCACCGCGCTTCACGACAGTGCTCGCGGAGCGCGAGCACTGTGCTCTTCGTCACAAGAGCTTCTTGAATGTCCGGTGGCGTCGTTACGCTTCGTGCATGCCTTTGTGCACACACTCAGGCAACGGATCCCCGCACGTAGTCGGAACAGCACAGGAGCGGTTCGTTTCGTGAAGGTGAAATTCTTCGGTGTTCGAGGATCGACCCCGTGTCCGACACCGCCGAATGCCCGATACGGCGGCAACACCTCGTGTGTCGTCCTGTCGATCCCCGGTGAGGGACCAATCCTGTTCGACCTCGGCACGGGCCTGCAGGCGTGGGGTCACACACAGCCTCTCGACGGAACGTTCGCGGCCACCGCGCTGGTGACGCACTTCCATTTCGATCACGTCCAGGGCCTGCCGTTTCTCGCAGCTGCGGACCGGCCGGGCTCCCGGTTGGACATCTACGGCCCGGGCGAGACCGGCACCACCACAGCCGATCTGTTCACGGGGTTCGTGAGGCCGCCGTACTTCCCGGTCGGTATCGACCAGCTGCGTGGCACCTATGGTCTCCACGACGTGCTGAACGAGGACTTCATGGTCGGCAGCGCCAAGGTGATGGTTCGGCCCGTACCCCACGTCGGCCTCACGGTCGGCTACCGCGTCGAACATCAGGGACGCTCGGTCACTTACATCTCCGATCACCAGGCTCCCGAGTCTCTCGACAGCGTCGATGACAGCGTGCTCGAGCTGGCGGCCGCGACCGACCTCCTGATCCACGATGCGCAGTACACCGACGAGGACTGGAAGACGAAGAGCCACTGGGGGCATTGCACGGTCGACTACGCAGTCGACGTCGCGATCAAGGCCGGAGCTCGCGCCCTTGCGTTGTTCCACCATGATCCGTCCCGGAACGACGCGAGCATCGACCGTCTCACCGCCCAGGCCAAGGCCCGTGGGATGGCCAGCGGCATCGAGGTGTTCGCGGCATCCGAGGGACTCTCGGTAATCCCCGGGTTGCCGATCGGACCCCAGCTCTCCAAGCGCCACGTCGTCGGCCCGATGTTCGGCGGCAACGCGAACATGTGACGCCCGGTTCGCTGCGCCCCGCCCGCCGAGTCGCGGGAACCACGTCGTGCCTCTCCGCAGTAGTTCCTGTCGCGAACGCTGAACATCCGCGGTGTTGGCAGCGTTCTGAACCAATCGACGCACCAGGAACTTCTGACTCCGTGCACTAGCTTTCGATGCCGTGAGTTTTCCCGAGATCGATGCTGCCGCGTACCGCCATGTGATGGGTCACTTCCCCACGGGAGTCACGATCATCACGGCGCTCGATCCCGAGGACGGTACGCCGGTCGGGTTGGCCGCCAGCTCGTTCACTTCGGTGTCGATGGATCCGCCCCTGGTCCTCTTCTGCGCAGGGAACTACTCGAGCACTTGGCCGCGCATCCAGCGTTCCGGGGCCTACTGCGTGAACATCGTCGGCGCCGACCACGAGTGGATCAGCCGCCAGTTCTCCTCGAAGGTTCCCGACAAGTTCGCCAATGTCCGATGGCGTCAAGAGGTCTCCGGGGCCCCTGTGCTCGACGATGCGCACGCGTGGATCGACTGCACCATCCATGAGGAGGTGCCCGCCGGCGACCATGTGATCGTGGTCGGGCGCGTGCTCGCGCTCGGCGCCGCTGAGGCCGGCGGTCCGCTTGCCTACTACCGCGGCGGCTACGGGAAGTTCTCCTCAGCCCCTCCCGCCGGCTGAGCTGCGGGGTACCTGTGCCCTTCACGTTCCGCGAGACCGGTGTCGTCGACCTGGTCGTCATCGAGCCGGTCAGCTTCAGTGATGATCGCGGCGTGTTCCGCGAGACGTTCAAGGCCGGTGACTTCGCCGCGGCGGGTCTGCCCACGTCGTTCGTCCAGAGCAACCTCTCGATCTCCCGGCCGGGAGTCCTTCGCGGGTTGCACTTCCAGACCGACCCTATGGCGCAGGGCAAGCTGGTCTCGTGTTCGGCCGGATCGGTGTTCGACGTCGCCGTCGACCTCCGCGTCGGTTCGCCGACGTATGGGAAGTGGTTCGGCGAAGAACTGAGTCTCGCCAACGGGCGGCTGCTGTGGATCCCCGTCGGGTTCGCCCACGGGTTCTGTGTGCTCGACGGTGACGCCGTGCTCACCTACAGCGTCACCGAGGTCTACTCCGGAGCCGACGACGGTGGCATCAGGTGGGACGATCCCGACATCGGTATCGACTGGCCCATCGACGCCCCAATCCTGTCGGCGAAGGATCAGTCGCTCCCATTGCTCGCGGAGCGCGATCCCGGCTTTCGTTACGTCTGAGCTGCGTTCTCGCGGCTCTCAGCGTCGGCGGCGACCCCGCCACAGCCGGGGGATCAACCCCAAGCTGATAAGCGCGCAGACGATGAGAATACCGGGAAGGCTGACCATGGGACCACGCCGACACTAGGCGTTGCCCGAACTAGTCCTGCCAGCGGTACTTGCCGTTGGCGTCGGCTTTGCAGGTGAGCTTTCGGCCCTTGGCATCCGTGCCGCGACGGCCCTTGTCACTGGCGGCGCAGAATCGGCCGTTCACGACATCCCCACCACCAGAACTGGCGGTCGGCTTCCTGGTGGTCGCCGTCGACTTCTTGGTGGTCCCTGTGGACTTCTTGGTTGTGGCGGTCGACTTCTTCGTGGTGCCCGTGGACTTCTTGGTCGTGTCCGTGGGCTTTTTGGTGGTGGGGGACTTGGTCGTCGCTGCGCCCGCCTCCCATCGGAACCGGGCGCCGTCCTTGGTGCACTTCAGTCCGTTCTGGGTCTTGCCCTCGTCGCCGGCCTTGCAGAGCTGACCGGCCGTCGCCGCGTTCGCCGGCGCGGCCAAGACGGCGAGCGGAGACAGGAGCACGGCGGCAACGAGCAACGAGGAGAGGGTGCGGCGCATGGGGTCCTCCGGAGAGTGGTTGGCAGAACGGACGAGGTGGTTGCGAGGGACGGCGTTTCGTTTCCTGGCAGCCGCTCTTCGGTGAAGTGTTCGTACGCGCGGACAGGCCGGCGACCTGAGCACAACGTTTCGGTCGGCCGGTTCGTCGCGAAGAGTCCGCCTCTCAGAACACCGCCCGCAGAGCCGCCGTCGTCGTGACCGCGAGAAGGACGGTCGTCACGAACCCCGCCTTGCGCCAGAGGGCGAACGCCGCGACGATCACGCCGCCGATGCGGGCGTCCGGCGCAATACGCCGACCGTCGGCGAGCGTCGAGGTCACCACCAGCGCGGCGAGCAGAGCGGCGGGTGCGAAACGGGCCAACTCGTCGAGCAGCCGGGGGAGGGGTCGTCCGCCGAGGACCGACGGCGCCGCGGCCTTGAGCGCGTAGATGCCTACCGCCACGCCGATCAGCACGATGGTGCCCTTCGACGATGCGCTCATCGCTCGGCACCGAGTGAGGAGACAACAGCAGAACCCCCCAGGCGTCGCGAGCGAACGACACCGATGAACGCGGCCAGGGCCGCAGCGAGAATCGGGATGCCCGGAGGAGCGAGCGGGATCAGGGCTGCGGCGATGACGGCCCCGCCCAACGCGATGATCCGTTGCTGGTCGTCGAGCAGACGAGGCCACACCAGAACAAGGAACGACGCCGGGACCGCGGCGTCGATACCGAACGTCTCGATGAGATCGCCGGCGTTGGCGCCGACCAGTGCACCGATCAGCGTGCTGATGTTCCACAGCACGAAGACGGAAAGCCCACCCCACCGGTAGCCGTAGCGGATGTTCGAGGGGTCGCCGGCCCCGAGGCCGACGGCGACGGATTCGTCGATCATCAGGTGGCTGTCGAACGCTCGCTTCCATCGCGGGCCGGGAAAGTGCGGCGTCATCACGACGCCATACGCAAGGAGCCGAAGCCCCAGCAGGAGGGCGCTGGCGATTGCCGACGCCGGCGCGCCGCCGTCGCGGAGCACACCCATAGCGGCGAACTGCGAGCCTCCGGTGAACACGAGCAGGGAAAACCCGACGGCATACCAGGCGCTGAGCCCGGCCTCGGTGCAGGCGATGCCGAACGCGAAGCCGACCGGGATCAGCGCCGCCGATATCGAGACGGCTCGCCTGCGGATTGCCCGGCGATCGGCCTTGTCGGCGTCGGCTGCTTGGTGGGGTGTCAGGGGAGTCGAGGGACTTCGCACCATTGACGTCGACATACCGCTGCGACCCTACCCCGAGCCTTTCCGCGACGAGGGTCGACGGTCGCGTGGATCACGTGGTCGGGCGGAGCCAGCGATCGATCGCGACGGTGATTTCCTCGATCGCCTCCGCCTGGGCGAGCGGAAACGCCGACATCACGGCGAACGCGTGGACCAGGCCGTCGAAGCGCCGGAGCTCGACGTCGACCCCGGCATCGCGGAGACGCTCGGCGTAGGCCTCACCCTCGTCACGCAGAACGTCGTGGTCCGCGGTGATCACGAGGGCCGGGGCGACGCCGGGAAGGTCGGCCCGGAGGACGGAGACGTACGGATCGTCGGCCCGGCCGCCGCCGGCCAGGTACTGGGCCCAGTACCACCGCATGTCATCCGCCTCGAGGAACTTCCCGACCGCGCTCTCGGCGTAGCTCGAGGTGTCGAACCGGCAGTCGGTCACGGGGCACAGCAGCACCTGCAAACCAATCGCCGGCCCGTTCCGGTCGCGTGCGACGAGGCATGTTGCGGCCGCCAGATTTCCCCCGGCGCTCGAACCGATCACACCGACCCGGCCTCGGGCGGCCAGGCGTTCGCTTGCCCAGGTTGTCGCCAGCACGGCGTCGTCGAGCGGCGCAGGGAACGGATGCTCGGGGGCGAGGCGGTAGTCGACCGAGCAGATCGTGACCCGTGCCCGAACGCTGAGTCGGCGGCAGAACCCGTCGGCCATGTCGAGGTCGCCGTATACCCAGCCTCCGCCGTGGAAAAACACCAGCACCGGGTCGTCGGCGACCGAGAGGTACACCCGCACGGCAAGCGATGACCCGTCGGCGCGGGGAATCACGGTGTCGAAAGTGTCGACCGTCGGAGCCCCCGTGTCAGGCCGGCGAGCGGCGAGCGCCTGTGCCCGGGCCTCGGCCGGCGTCAGCGACGGCCACGGCCGCGCCGGCCCGCCAGCGGCCAGGAACGCCTGCGCTTCCGGTGAGAGTGGCGTCATGAGTTCCCCCGCCCATCCTCGGGAGTCGGGGATCCGTCGGATCGTCGCTTGGCCAGCGACGCGATGTAGGCGGCCTGCTTCTCGCGGCCTTCCGGGTCGCGAAGTCCTGCCACGAGAGCGTCAGCGTCGGCCCAGGCACGATCGATCCCGACCATCTGTGCGGTCACCGCGTTCACATGACGTTTCGTCGCCAGGAGCGCGTAGGTCGCCTTTGCGGCGAGCTGGGCGACGAGGCGGTCCACCTCGGTGTCGAGGTCATCCGTCGGGACGACCCGGTTGAGAAAACCGGCCCGCAGTGCCTCGTCGGCCCCGAACGGACGGCATGTCATGACGAGCTCCTTCGTCAGCGCCGGCCCGATCTCGCGGATGAGCCGGGGAATGCCGCCCCACGCCAGAGGGATGCCAAGGTCGACCTCGGGGATCGAGAACGTCGTATCCGCCGATGCCACTCGAAGGTCGCACGCGGCCGCCAGCACGAGGCCGCCGCCCACGCACCAGCCTTGGATCCGGGCAACGGTCACGGCGCGCATCGCCTCTACGGCGTCCGCCATCCGCCGCCCGGTGTCGGCGTCGTCACGGGGGCTGCGCTGGTTGACGAGGGAACCGGTTGCCGTGCCGAATGCCGAGGTGTGGGCCCCCGCGCTGAACACGCGCCCGTTCCCGCGGACGGTGACGACCTTTACTGTTGGCTGCGCGTCGAACCACCGGGACGCCGCGATGATCTCCTCCATCGCCGCGGTGGAGAGCGGGTTCAGCTTCTCGGGGCGGTTCAGGGCCAGGACGCCGAGCGCACCGTCGACGCCGAGCTCGAGGTGGGCGAAGGTCGGCGCAGTGGCATTGGGGCTCGTCATCGTCCGCACGGTAGCTGGCACGATCACCCGATCGCTACTGTTGGCGTGATGGACGTTGCCGTTGTCGACTTCGAAGCCACCGATGCGCACGCGCAGTTCTCGCGTTCGCTGAAAGAGACCGGTTTCGCGGTCATCGTGAACCATCCGATCGCCCCAACCCTGATCCAGCAGGTGCAGAACGAGTGGCTCGACTACTTCACGTCGTCACACGATAAGCGCGCGTATCTCCACTCTGATGAGGGGGACGGGTACTACCCGCCCGACGTCTCCGAGACGGCGAAGGGCGCGCGCATCAAGGACCTCAAGGAGTTCTTCCACATCTATCCGGAGTGGGGCCAGTATCCGGCGGAAGTCGGCCGCAGCGCGTTCGATCTCTACGAACAGGCGACGTCGGTGGCGAAGACACTGCTGGGGTGGGTCGAGCGCAACACACCGCCGGAGATTGCGAAGCTGTACTCGATGCCGCTCTCGCAGATGGTGCAGGGCAGTAGGCGCACGCTGTTGCGCATCCTTCGCTATCCGCCGCTTCAGGGTGATGAGCCCGTTGGTGCCGTGCGGGCGGCTGCGCATGAAGACATCAACCTGATCACCGTTCTTCCCGCGGCCAACGAGCCGGGGCTCCAGGTGAAGGATTCCTCCGGGAAGTGGCACGACGTGCCCTGTGACCTCGGGTCGTTGGCCATCAACGCCGGCGACATGCTGCAGTACGCCAGCGGCGGCTACTTCCCATCGACGACCCACCAGGTGGTGAACCCGACGGGTGAATCCGCCACGCGCTCGCGGGTGTCGATGCCGTTGTTCCTCCACCCGCAGGACGACGTCGTGCTCGCCGACGGCCGCACCGCCGCCAGCTTCCTCGCCGAACGCATCGCCGTTCTGCGGGGCGAGCGTCCGGCACCAACGAGCTGAGGGAAACCTGCCGAACTCAGTTCCTCGGCACCTTGGACCACGCGACGTCTTTGTCGACGCGGGGCTCGCCCGGCAGGCCGAGGACCTGCTCGCCCAGGATGTTTCGCATGATCTCGGACGTGCCGCCCTCGATCGAGTTCGCCCTCGTCCGGAGGAAGGCGTAACGGGGTCCGCGCCCTCCGCCGTCGACGTCGAGCTCGGTCGCCCGGCGGAACGTGAAGTCGTAGTCGATGGTGCCGTTCATCCCCATCAGCGTGACGGCGAGCTCGTAGACCGCCTTGTTGAGCTCAGCGAACGCCAGCTTTGCGACCGACCCCTCCGGCCCGGGGTTGCCGACCTTCGCCATTTCCGATGCGCGCTTATTGGTGAGGCGACCGACCTCGCCGCGAACCCACAGCTTCATCAACTCATCGCGATGTCCGGCCTGGCGCTGATCCGGAGCAAGGGCCTTCCAGATCCGCACGAGATCACCGGCCGGCCCGCCACTCGACGGAGCGCTCTCGCCACCGCCGATCGCGGTGCGTTCGTTCATCAACGTGGTGAGCGCGGCGCGCCATCCTTCACCGACAGCGCCGATGCGCTGCGTGTCGGGGATGCGCGCATCCGTGAGATAGACCTCGTTGAACTCGGCCTCCCCGGTGATCTGGCGCAGCGGCCGGACCTCGACGCCCGGGGAGTGCATGTCGACGGCGAAGTACGTCATGCCCTTGTGCTTCGGCGCGTCGGGATCCGTGCGGGTGACGAGCATGCCCCAGTCGGCCATGTGCGCCATCGTGTTCCACACCTTCTGCCCGTTGACGATCCATTCATCCCCGTCGCGAACCGCCTTGCACGCGAGACCGGCGAAGTCCGAACCCGCTCCCGGCTCGGAGAACAGCTGGCACCACTTCTCTTCACCGGTGAACATCGGGCGAAGGAACCGCGCCTTCACCTCGTCGCTTCCGTGGGTGACGATCGTGGGTCCGGCGAGCGCCATGAAGAAGGTGGTCGGATCCTGTGCCGCGGCGCCGGCCTGACGCAGCCGACGCTCGACGATCTTGTTCAGCTCCGGTCGGACGCCGAGGCCGCCGTGACCGACGGGGAAGTGGACCCACGCCAGGCCGGCATCGAACCTGGCGCCCCGGAAGGCGACCGGTTCGGTGGTCTTGGGATCGTGAGCTGCGAGAAGCGCGTCGAGCGCCGCTTCGACGGTGGCCGTCTGGGAATCGCGGGTGATGGTGTCGGTCGTTGCGTTCACGGGGACAATCTTCGCTCACTCCGGGACCGAAACACAGATCGAACGCCCTGAACCGACCCCACTACTCTTCTGATCCGCCAACCCCGACCGAAAGACCCGATGACCGCTCCCACCCCACCGACCCGTGAACAGATCAGGCTGCGTGCCGGAGTTGAGAGGAGCGCATCGGCCCGGGTCCGCTATCGGTTCGACGCCGCCCTCGCCCGCGGGCCTTGGGTGGTCATCGGCTGGCTGGGTGCGCTGACGCTAGCGATCATCGCCGTCTCCGCCGCCGTGCTCGCCGCCTTCCGGGTCGGTGGGATCAACGGTGGCAAGCGTCTCGGGCCGATCGAGGCGTTCTGGCAGTCGTTGCTCCGGGTGCTCGACTCGGGCACGTTCGCCGCCGATGCGACCTGGCCGACGAGGTTGCTGTCGCTCGTCGTGACCCTCGCCGGCATCTTCTTGGCGGGCAGCCTCATCGGTCTCATCGCCACGACGGTCGACCAGCGGATCGAGGCTCTCCGCAAGGGACGGAGCTCCGTTCTCGAGCGCGATCACACGTTGATCCTCGGATGGTCGGAGCGGGTTCCCGCAGTCGTCCGTGAGCTCACGATCGCCAACGAGAGCCGCAAGAATCCCGCCATCGTGATCCTTGCACTGGAGGACAAGAGCGTGATGGAGGAGACCCTCCGGGACACGCTCGGCGACTTCCGGGGCACCGAGGTCGTGTGTCGCAGCGGAGATCCTTCGTCGATCGCCAACCTCGCAGTTGCCAACTACGCCGACTGCCGCTCCGTGGTGATCGTCGATAGCGCCGGAGGGGCGTCGGCCACAGTGAAGGCACTGCTGGCAATCAGAGCTGTCGATCCCGAACTCAGCGTTGCCCCGATCGTCGCGGAGGTCAACGATGCCGCTACCGCCGATTCGCTCCGTGCGCTCTTCGGATCTCGTCTGGCAACGGTCAACTCCGACGACGTCGTGGCTGAACTCACCGCTCAGGCATGTCGTCAACGCGGCTTGAGCTCAGTGTTCCGTGAGCTGCTCGACTTCGACGGGGACGAGATCTACTTCGCCCGGCACCCGCAGACGGCCGGGCTCACATTCCGCCAGGCGCAGCTCGGCTTCGCGAGAAGCGCGCTGCTCGGACGGAAGCCGGCGGGAGGCAAGGTCGAACTCAACCCCGATCCGGAGACGGTTCTTTCGGCCACCGACGAGCTCATCGGCGTGGCGAGTGATGACTCCGAGTTCACGTTCACCGGGGTGATCGACGCCGCCCCTTTCGAGGTGCCCGAACGACTCGACGTGGTTGCTGCCGAACGTCGCATCATCATCGTCGGCTGGAGCGCGCTGGGCCCCCGGGTCGTCCGCGAGCTCGACGAGTTCCTCGGTTCGCACACGACGGTGGAGATTCTCGTCGACCCCGAGCACGTCGACATCGAGGAGGTCCGGCAGTCGACATCGGCGAACGTCATCCGGGTCGAGGTCGCTGAGCTCACCGGGGGTCCCGAACGGGTTGCCGCCTATGCCGCCCGTCACGCGTTCCACGAGGTGATCGTGCTCGGCTACCGCAAGTCGCTTCCGACCCAGGACGCCGATGCGCGGACCCTCCTCACGCTTCTCGCGTTCCACCGCGTGCGCGAGCAGGAGGCCGTCGGCCCGGTTCGCATGGTGGCTGAACTCCTCGATCAGCAGCACGCGGCGCTCGCCGAGGCCACGGGAGCGGATGACTTCATCGTGAGTGACGAGCTGACCAGCCTCATGCTGGCGCAACTCGCCGAACGGCTCGATCTGCACGAGATCTTCACCGACCTCTTCGACTCCGGTGGATGCACGATCGAACTCCGGCCGGCAGGGCACTACGGCGCAACTCGGGCCGCCACGTTCGCCCAGATCGTGGCGAGCGCATCGCGACGCGGTGAGACCGCGTTCGGCTACCGCGTCGCCGCGAGCGGGATGGTCCGGGTGAATCCGAACAAGCACGAGCCGGTGACGCTCAGCGACGACGATCAGGTGCTGGTTCTCGCGTCGTGAGCCGACGGGTCACGAGGTCCGTATGTGGCGTTGAGCCGCAACCGGTCGTGGGTGCGTCCTCCTGATCCGGGGGAATCGACCAGACTCGTAGAGCATGGATGCCGCGTCGATTCCGACCCTGCCGGAGCTCTTCGCGGCCGGACGCGCTCGCCACGTCGCATCATCGGTCATCGACGTCGTCGGTGGCCGGACCTACTCGTCATGGGGACTGTGGCGCGAGGTGGCCCGAGCCGTCGACGCGTTGAACGACGTCGGTGTGCGCCCTGGGGACCGAGTGCTGGTCCAGTGCGAGAAGAGCGTGGGTGTGCTTGTCACCTACCTTGCGTGTGTCCATCACGGCTCGGTGTTCCTGCCGCTCAACACGGCCTACA
>JANMYF010000124.1:0-1989 GCA_031381685.1 Acidimicrobiia bacterium | reverse complement strand
GATCCACGTGAAGATGTTGTCGAGTGATCTGGTGAATGCCGTGGCGCTCGTGTGCGCACCGGCGAGAAGGAAGAACGCGATCTCGCGCTGGATGATGTCAGCCGGGAGCGGGAGTTGGTCGACGTTCCGAAGGAGGACGGTCAACACGTCACGTGGTAGCGACGACTCGGCGGCTCGTCCTGCGCCCACGTCATCGATCAGGGCCCGGCGACGCGTGATCGACGGGTCGAGGAACTCCGTCTGGAAGCGGCCCATCGCTTCGGCGACTTCGCCGTTGACGACGGCCTTGTCACGCGTGGAGTGGGCGATCGTGGCACCCTCGATGAACTTCATCATCTGGGCGTAGAGCCGGTGCGTCTCGGCCGCCGTGCCGGTGGGGCGGTCGACGCCGGCATTGAACGCGGCGAGGTTCATCATCAGCTGATGGCTCAAGGTGACGAGCTCACTGGAACCGAACGCGACGTGGGGGGCGAGGGTGGCGTCGATGATCGGCGGGAATCGTTCGTGCTCGTAGTGATCGAGGGTTTCACGACGAAAGAGCCGATTCTCCAAACGTCGACGGGTGCGGTGGTCGTCGCCATGCAGATTGACGAGCACTCCGTTCATGATCTCGCCCTCGTCATAGAGCGCCTGTGCCATGTCCTTGTGTCGGTAGATCTCCTTCGCCTCGTCGAGATCGGTGATGGTGACGATGGTCGGTGTCGACATGCTTACCTCCGAAGGGAACGAGAACGATGTCAGTTGTGGGTGTAGCCGAGCCCGAGGCCACCATCGACACTGAGTACGTCGCCGGTGATCCACTCGGCTCGCGACACGAACTCGATGGCCTCTGCGATTTCCTCAGGGGTACCGATACGGCCGAGCGCATGCGCCGGCGCCATCCCCTGCAACCTCGCGAGAGCGGCGCCGTCATCCCAGAGTCCGGCTCGCTGGTTGATCTCGGTGAATACCGCTCCAGGACGCACACAGGAGACCCGCACGCCCTGCGGACCGAGCTCGGTTGCCAGGACAGCCGTGAGCGTTTCGATCGCGCCCTTGGTCGCCGCATACGGAGCAGCGCCTGGAAACGCGCGAGAGGTGTACACCGAGCTCACGAACACGACGCACCCACGTCGTGCGACCAGATGTGGAAGTCCTGCCTGCACGAGCATCATGCCGGCGACGACGTTGGAGTTGAACACCTCCAGGAGAGCGACCTCATCCCACTCGGCCGCTGATGCCCGGACCATGTTGCCGGCGTTGTTCACGAGCACGTCGAGACAGCCGCCGAACTCGACGGCGGCATCGATCATGGCCCGCCGGTCCTCCCCAACCGTTACGTCACCGACCACGGCGCGGCAGTTGATGCCGATCGACTCGGCGGTGGCCGCAACCTTGTTGGCCCGGCGTCCGCTGATCGTCACCTTCGCGCCGAGTAAGGCAAAGCGTGCGGCGGTCGCCGCGCCGATACCCGTGCCACCGCCCGTTACCAACACCGACATGCCGGCGACGTCACGCACGGGCACCCTCCCTGCTCCCCGCGACGGTTGGCACGCCCACACCGTCTATCGACTTCGGACGAGGAAGTGAGGAGATGGCACTCTGCACCACTCCTCCGTCGACGATGATCTCGGTCCCGGTGATGTAGGCCGCCTGGCTCGACAGGAGGAAGGCCACGGCACAGGCGATGTCGCCAGAGGTTCCTAGCCGACCGAGCGGCACCCGACCGGACCTCGCGGCCCGAGCATCAGGATCGGCATAGATCGGCTCCGACATTCCCGCATCGATCAGTCCCGGGGCCACGGCGTTCACCCGGATCCCATGTGCGCCCCACTCCAGTGCCATTTGCCGGGTGAGCAGGGCCACGGCGGCCTTCGTCGAACCGTAGGCACCGGAATTCAGACCCGGTGACACCCCGTTGATCGACGTGATGTTGACGATCGACCCGGGCATGCCCTCGGCAACCATGCGGCGAGCGGCCAGGCGGGCGACGGTGAAGGTGCCGGTGAG
>JANMYF010000118.1:0-12949 GCA_031381685.1 Acidimicrobiia bacterium | reverse complement strand
ATCGTGACCGCGGCCGAGGCGGCGTCGACCTCGCGTCGGAGACGTTCCAGTTGACGCAACGCCGCCGCGGCATGCATGCGGGTCGTGACAGTTGGATCACTCGTCGGGATCTTCACCCCGTCCCAAACCGTTGTGCTCATGTATCCATTGTGACGTTAGGGGTATGACGATTCCGGGTCCGACACCGAAGAATTCTGAAGAATTCCGGAGGATGTTTTCGTAGTTCGTGGCTCACCCAGATTCGTGCGAATTGGTGGCCGGTGCTGGACGTTTTTGGTGACTCACTACTTCCTTCGGAAGAAGTCGGCGGATTGACTGTCTTGGGGCAGGCCCGGAGTAGCTAGGCGTGCATATCGGTGTGGCCGGTGAAACCGCTAGGTGCGTGCGGGCCGTGGATCAGCATCTCCAGGAGGCCATAGCCGAGCGCACCGTCCTTGCGGGTGGCTCGCACCAGGTGTTGCACATGTTGCCAGGCGAGTTCGGCCTCGTTGATCTCAGCGGTCACGTAGGTGTCGTGCGAGCGTTCGTCGGGACCGACGTACATCCCGTGGCCCCACGTGGGATGTCCGTAGCCGATGCCCGGCATGTAGAACGTGTCGACGACATCGAGGTGGATCGATGTCGCCCTGCCGGCGGTGTGGACGGCCATGTCGAATGCGGTGGCATGGCGCGTTCTGGGCTTCCACGTGATCTCGTAGGTGTGCGTACCTTCCACCACAAGCGGGGTGAGCAAGGCTGGGTCGTCGCCGACGGGTGCGAACTGCGCGTTCTCGTGCCATCGGGCACCGGTCGGTGTCTCGTTCACGTCGAACAACACGTTCGTGTCCTCGAAATTGAGCGGGGCCCACAGCCAGTAGAAGGCGGGCATCCCGTCGGGCGCAGGATTTGGCTCGCGGTTCCCCACGGCGCGAATACCCCACGATCGATCGCGCGTGCCGCGCCAGGATGACGGATCGACGTCCATGCGCTCACCGTCGACCTCGATCCATCCCGCCCAGGTTCCGTTCTGGGTGAGCCGCGTGATGTCGAAGGTCGTGAGGTGGCCCGCGGCGAATCGGTAATGCGGTTCCTCGAAGGCCGGCCCGCGGGAGGTGAACACGAGATCGGCGGTGATCCCGGCCTCGGGCGCGTCGACCTTGACGCGCAGCTGGCGGAGAGGGGTTTCGATCTCGATCGTCATCGGGCCGGCGTGCAAGTCGAGCCGATCGTGTCCGAGGAGTCGCGAGCCGCGCACGTTCCGCTGGACCCCGCCGCGCAGGAGCGAGAACGCGCCGTCCATCACGTTGCGTCCGGGGTATTGCCCGAAAGCGACGGCGAAGTACATCTCGCCGAACGCATCGCCGGTCGGGTATCCGCAGAAGAAGAACCGGTCGTACAGGTTCTTGTCGGTGCCGGGATCGCGCAGCGGCCGGGAGGATTGATGGAGGGGGTAGTCGTCGGCCGCGGTGATCACGATCTGAGTCTTCCTCGCCGAGCCAGAGTTGTCACAGCCCGCTCCGTACCGTTTCGGCCATGTCGCTTCGTGCATATTCACGGAAGTCGCTGTCGCATCGAAATGCTCCGATCCCCGATCCGTGCCGTCCAGAGTCTGCCCAGAGCCGATGCAACAGGAACTTCCGACTCAGTGCACGAGGAACACTCGGTACGCTTTCGGGTATGGCCAACTCGTTCCTCGCCGCCGGGATCGATCCCGGCCGATGACGGTCCGCACGCTCGAACGGGCACACCAACCCGGACCGGAACGCTGGTGGGCCGAGTCGTGGGGCTTCACCTTCGCCCTTCCCGACGCCGAACTTCCGAGGCCCGTGGCCGGGCGGAGCACGGGTTGGCTCGGCGGCTTCGTCGAATTCACTGTCCTTCCTCGTCAGCGCAAGGCGTGGTTCTGCGCCGGCATCGTCGGCGAGGGCCGGCCGTATGTCCTCTGCCGTGATTACGACCTCGCCGCTCCCGCGGACGCCAACGTCTTCGAGGTCCGGGGGGACGGCCTGTGGTCGCATGCGATCTGTGAGACGCCGGGCGAGCACTGGACGGTGGCGATGGAAGCATTCGCGCTCGCGCTCGACGATCCTCTCGACGCGTGGGGAGCCGAGGTGGGGGAGCGCGTCGGTCTCGCGTTCGACGTCGAGTGGGAGGGAAGCGCGAAGCGCATCACCTCGGAGACGGTGGATACGCCCGGTTCCGGCCGCTATTCCACGCCGTGCGAGGTGAACGGGGTCCTGCAACTGGGCGACGACGAGTGGGAGATCGTCGGTTTCGGTGCCAGGTCGCATCGCTGGGGCATTCCGATCGAGCATGACCTCGCCCGATGGCGGTCCGATCTGCTTGACAGGCCACCGACGATTGCCACGCCGGACCGGAGCACGCTGGCCGTCGCCCCTTTTCTCACCGAACTGGCCGACGACCCCGATGCGACCGTCGCCCGTCCGGTCCGGATCCGGCGCACGCTCGATCGGCTCACGTGGCCCGATGGTGGCACTGCGTTGCAGTGGACCGAAGCGCTCCAGAGCCGTGGGGAACCCCCGCTTCCCTGAGCCCAGCGCACCGACCCGTTGTCGGACTGTGAAGACCGGGTGACCGCAGCGGACGAGGTTGGTTGATTTGGCCCCCGGTCGCTACGTTGTTCGCCATGACTGCGCTCAAGACGACGCCCGCGATGTACGACCTCGGCATGTCCGAGAAGGTCCGCCCGCTCTACGACAAGGTGAAGGCCTTCATCCGCGATGAGGTCGACCCGATCACCGAAGAGTTCCATCGGCTCGGTGTCGGCCGGGCGGACCACTGGGGCTACGGCGTTGGCCAGCTCGAGCTACTCCAGACGGTGAAGGACAAGGCCAAGGCGAACGGCCTGTGGAACTTCTTCCTTCCCGATTCCGAGACCGGCGAGGGCTTGTCGAACCTGGACTACGCCTACATTGCCGTCGAGCTCGGCAAGAACCCGCTCGCGTCGGAGTGCCTGAACTGCTCGGCGCCCGACACGGGCAACATGGAAGTCCTCGAGCGTGTCGGCACGCCCGAACAGAAGGAGAAGTGGCTCAAGCCGCTCCTCGCCGGCGAGATCCGCTCGGCCTATGCCATGACCGAGCCGAGCGTTGCGTCGTCCGACGCGAAGAACATCTCGACGCTCGCCGTCCACGACGGTGAGGAATGGCTGATCAACGGCGAGAAGTACTGGACGTCGGGCGCCGGTGACCCGCGTTGCAAGGTGATGATCGTGATGGTCGTGACCAACCCCGATGGCCCGCCCCACAAGCGCCAGTCGCAGATCCTCGTCCCGACCGACACGCCCGGCGTCGAGAAGCTCGGGGCCATGACCGTCTTCGGTGAGGACGATGCGCCGCACGGTCACCTGCACATCCGCTTCAACAACGTCCGCGTTCCGAAGGCGAACATCCTTCTCGGCGAAGGCCGCGGCTTCGAGATCTCGCAGGTGCGTCTCGGCCCGGGCCGGATCCACCACTGCATGCGCGCCATCGGATCGGCCGAACGGGCCCTCGATCTTCTCGTCGGTCGTGGCCTCTCCCGCGAGGCGTTCGGACGCCCGCTCGCGCGGCTCGGCAAGAACCCCGAGGTGATCTCGCGTGCCCGCATCGACATCGAGTCGATGCGCCTCATGGTGCTGCAGGCGGCCAAAGCGATGGACGAGCTCGGCAACGCCGAAGCGCGGGTGTGGGTGAGCGCCGTGAAGGCACTCGTGCCCGAAAAGGTCTGCCAGATCATCGACGCCGCGATGCAGATGCACGGCGGCATCGGCGTGTCGCACTGGACGCCGCTCGCCCGCATGTACGCCAGCATGCGTACCCTCCGCTTCGCCGACGGTCCCGACGAAGTGCACCACATGGTTGTGGGTCGTGCGGAGCTCGCCGCCAAGGAGCAGCGCATGGTCGGTGTCACTCCGGAGGTCACTATCGGCCCATGGGTCCGCCCCAGCTAAGAAGACAGAACGACGGAGCGGGCCCGGGCCCAAGCCCAGGAGCGCAGCGAACAGGGCCTCCCGACCGGGATGCAACGAAGGCAAGCCCAGGAGCGCCACGAACAGGGCCGCCCGACCGAGGATGCAACCAAGGCCCAGCCCAGCAGGGCAACGAACAGGGCCGCCCGACCGGAGTCAGCGAGGTGACGCCGTCGGCCAACCGAGAAGGATCATCGGTGTCGTCGATGATCAGGAGCCGTCGGCGTCACCTCGGTGATGGAGGTCGGCACCGCCCGGGCGAGTAGCCGCCCCGGTCCGCCAAAGCAACGGCGAAGCCGAGCTCAACGCGGCCAGGTAAGCAACGGCGAAGCCGAGCTGAACGCGGCCAGGCGAAAGCAAAGGCGAAGCCGAGTTCAACGCGGCCAGGCAAAGCGAGGGCGAAGCCGAGCTGAACGCGGCCAGTCCAGGCCCGGCACCACCCGGGCTCTTTCGTACACTCGACCGCGGTGTTCCACATCTCGTTCTACCGGTTCGTCGATGTGCCCGACCCGACGGCACTGCGCGTGCAACTTCTGGCCCTGACGGAAGGGCTTGTGGGCACGATCCTCGTCGCCCACGAGGGTATGAACGGGATGCTGGCCGGCGGAGATGATGAACTCGACGCGTTCGAAGCGGCGGTGCAGTCGCCCGACGTGCTCGGCGGCGCGTTCGCCGGCATGGCGTTCAAGCGGACGGTCTGCGCCGTGGCGCCGTTCCGCCGGCGCAAAGTCAAAGTGAAGCTCGAACTGGTTCCGCTCGACGTCGACGGGATCAACGTGCCGACGCGCCGCGCCGAGATTGAGGCATCCGATGTCGACTCGGCAGGGTGGCGTACGTTGCTGCGACGCGACGATGTCGTCGTGATCGACAACCGCAACAGCTTCGAGTTCGAACACGGTCACTTCGTCGGCGCGGTCGACCCGGGCACCGAGGATTTCCGCGACTTCGCGGCCTACGTGCGAGCCCACGCCGAGGAGTGGCGAACGACGGGCAAGACCATTGCCATGTACTGCACGGGCGGGATCCGTTGCGAGAAGTCGAGCCCGTGGATGCGGGACCTCGGTCTCACGGTCCATCAACTCCGGGGCGGCATCGTCACATACTTGGCGGAGACCACAGATGCCGAAGAAGACTGGACGGGCGACTGCTTCGTCTTCGACGATCGCCGCCTGCTCGACGTGCGTCTGCAGCCGATCGTTCCTGCGTCTTCGCCGAACCCGTCAGACCGCCCCAGCGAGGCTTCGTAGCCCGCGCAGCACGACGCTGAGCGAGGCGATGGTCGACTGGCCGCCGTCCTCGACTTCGCGCATCGTCGTGAGGTGCTCGCGGATGGCCGGCGCGTGCAGTGTCGACCAGGCTTCGTACTGGTCGTACTGCTCGGGTGTCGTGGCGGTAGCGAGCACCGCGGCCGTAAGCGCGCTGTGTTCTCCGGCGAGATCGTCTCGCAGCGCCGAGCGGGCCAGCGCGTCCCAGCGGTCGTTGCGCGGGAGCGCGACGATGCGGTCCCGAAGGGTCCCGAGGCCGAGTCGTTCGTCGAGCGTGAAGTACACCCGCGCTGTGGCATCGACGGTCGCATCAGTCTGCCCGACGATGGTGATCCGGGTGATGTCGAGCGCAGCGGGGAGCAGATCGAGCGCCGCCACCCGGTTGGCGAGTTCTGGAGGTGCTCCGTCGGTGATCCATGCCTCCGCCCGTTCCTGGACCGCCGTCTGCTCGGCGGGGGAGAAGAGCCCAGAGAGAAGCTCGCTCACGCGGGCGACTCCGTCGCGGTACGCCGCTACGACTTCGCCGACATCGAGCGGGAGTCGGCGGTGGCGCAGGATCCACCGGCTCACGCGCTCCACGACCCGGTCGACCTCGAGGAGCATGGCCACGGTCGTGGCCTCTCGCGAGTGCGTCGTCGCGCTTCGGATCGTGTTCCAGAGCGCGTCGGCGTCGAAGAGCGTCGACGCGGCGATGTGCGCTCGGATGACATCGCCGACGGTTGCGTGCGACTCCTCCTGCAGACGGAACACGAAGGTGATGCCGTTCCGGTTCACCACGTGGTTCACGATGCTCGTGGCGATGATCTCCCGCCGAAGCGGGTGCAGGTCGATCGCCGCCGTGAACCGTTCGGCGAGCAACGCCGGGAAGTACCCGTGGAGGACGCCTCGCAGAGACGTCTCGTTGACGTCCTCGGCCAGGAACTGCTCGGTGAGCGAGAGCTTCGTGTAGGCCAGGACGACCGCCAACTCCGGTGTGGTGAGTCCGGCACCCTGGGCCTTGCGTTCGAGCAGCGCGTCGGTGTCGGGGAGTGCTTCGAGGTGCCGGTCGAGCCGGGCGATCTTCTCCAGGTGGCTCAGGTAACGGGCATGGGTGTCGAGCATGGCCGGAGCCAGGCTGACGGCGTTCACGAGAGCCTGGTTCTGATCGATGTTGTCGGCGAGGACGAGTGCCGCGACGTCGTCGGTCATGTCGGCAAGGACGCTGCTGCGCTCGGCGTCGGTCAGGCTGCCGGTGGAGCGGGCACGATCCAGCAGGATCTTGATGTTGACCTCGTGGTCGCTCGTGTCGACTCCCGCCGAGTTGTCGATGGCGTCGGTGTTGATCAGGCCGCCATGGCGGGCGAACTCGATGCGCGCCCGCTGGGTCAGGCCGAGGTTTCCTCCTTCGCCGACGACGCGGACGCGCAACTCGTCGGCGTCGACTCGGAGCGCGTCGTTCGTCCGGTCTCCGACGTCGGTGTGCGTTTCGCTGCTGGCCTTCACATACGTGCCGATGCCGCCGTTCCAGAGGAGATCGACCGGTGCTTTGAGGATGTGGCTGATGAGTGCCGTCGGGTTCAAGGTGACGGTTCCCTCGTTGGCGATGCCCAGCGCGAGACACGCTTCGGCCGACAGCGTGATCGTCTTCGCGGACCGGGGCCACACCCCTCCACCGGCGGACACGAGCGACAGATCGAAATCGTTCCACGACGACGTCGGGAGCACGAACAGCCGCTGCCGCTCGGCGAGCGTGGTGGCAGCATCGGGTGTCGGGTCGATGAAGATGTGACGATGGTCGAACGCCGCGACGAGACGGATGTGCGCCGAGAGCAGCATGCCGTTCCCGAACACGTCACCGGACATGTCACCGATGCCGACCACACTGATGGGATGGTCGGGGCCGCGGCCGAGTCGCCGGAGATGGTGCTTGACGGATTCCCAGGCGCCACGGGCCGTGATGCCCATGACCTTGTGGTCATAGCCCGCTGATCCGCCTGATGCGAAGGCGTCGCCGAGCCAGAACCCCCGTTCGAGGGCGATGGCGTTTGCCGTGTCGGAGAACGTCGCCGTTCCCTTGTCGGCGGCGACGACAAGGTACGAGTCGTCGCCATCGAGCCGCACGGTCCGCGCCGGAGCGACCACGTTGCCATCGACGAGGTTGTCGGTGAGATCGAGCAGGGTGTTGATGAGCAGCCGGTAACAGCGGACAACTTCGGCTTGCATCGACGCGCGATCGGCGAACGTGCGGCGGGCGACGAATCCCCCCTTGGCGCCGGCGGGGACGATGACGGCGTTCTTGACGGCTTGGGCCTTCATCAGTCCGAGCACCTCCGTGCGGAAGTCCTCCGGGCGCTCCGACCATCGGATTCCGCCGCGTGCCACCGCTCCCATGCGCAGGTGGACGCCCTCCATGATCGGCGAGTGGACGAAGATCTCGTACTTCGGTCGGGGCAGCGGTGCGTCGGCGATTCTCTCGGTGAGAAGCTTGAGTCCGAGCGCTGGTCGGGGTGCGCCGTTCTCGTCGCGCTGATACCAGTTCGTCCGCACGGTTGCATCGACCAGTCCGAGAAGCGCACGCACGATGCGGTCCTGGTCGAGCGACGGGACTCGGTTCAACTCTTCGAGTATTCCGGCCCGGATCTTCGCGGTGGTGTCGGCGGTCGTCGGGCCGTGATCCGGATCGAACGTGACGTGGAACAGGGCAACGAGATCTGCGGCGATCGTGGGGTTGTCGACCAGCGTCGTCTCGATGTAGCCCGGACTGAGTCCGAAGCCGATCTGGCGCAGATATGCCGTGTAGGCGCGCAGGACCTGCACGTCCCGCCATGTCAGACGGGCGGTGGTGATGAGGCGGTTCAGACCGTCGTCGGTCGTTCGCGCGTCGACGAGTGCAGCGAACGCGTCGTTGAGTCTCGCTGCGTCGTCGCCGCTTCCGACCGTTGGGGGCGTGCTTCCGGCAATGGTCACGCCGAGGTCGTGCATCCATACGGCCATCGGGGAGGCGTCGATGTGTGTGGCGCGTTCGTCCGACACGCGGAAGCCGAGGTTGGCGAGCATGGGGAGGAGGTCGGCGAGATCGAGCTGTTCCCGCAGCACGTAGATCTTGAGGCGGAGATCGTCGGAATCGGCCGGTGCGGGTTCGAGGACGAGCTGCGGGGTGGCCGTGGTCTGCACGGCGGCGACCCGCTGGGCATCGACGACGGCTGTCGTCGGTGCTACCACGGCGCTGTACTCCGGCGGAAAGGCAGTGGCGAACCGTTCGAAGAGGCTGTGCCCGTCAGCGACCGAGGCGAAGGCATCACGGAGCGCGTCTTCCCACGACCGGGTGTCCTGGGCGAGCCTCGACTCGAGGGCGTGCTCGTCGACGTCGTCGAAGCTCATGCCGGGATCGAGGTGGATCACGAAGTAGAGGCGCGCCAGCGGCGACTCGGTGAGCGTGACGGAGAACTGGCTTCGGCCTCCCCTGAGCGTCGAGCCGAGCGTCGCCTCGATCCGACGACGCACTTCGGTGTTGTAGCGATCACGCGGGATGTACACGATTGCTGTCCAGACCCGTCGGTGGACGTCGCGTCGGAGGAACAGGCGGACCCGACGGCGTCCCTGGAGCTGCACCACCCCGATAGCCGTCTCGAAGAGCTGATCGACGGCCGCGGCGAACAGTTCGTCGCGAGGGTGACCGTCGAGAACGGTCTTCAGTTCCTTGCTCGCGTGACCGTTCGGGTTGAACCCTGAACGGGCCAGGATCGCCTCGACCTTGCGGCGGAGCACTGGGATCGTCACGGGGTTGGAGTAATAGGCCTCGCTGGTGAAGAAGCCGATGATGCGGCGCTCGCCGATGATGTGCCCGTCGGCGCCGAAGGACTTGGTGCCGATGACATCGTACGGACCGGACCGGTGGACGACGCTCTCGGTCTCGGTCTTGGTGATGAGCAGCACGTCGGAGGCCCGCCATTCATCGGAGGCGGCGTAGTCGAACTGCATCGCGTCACGCATGACACCCAGGCCCGAACCGTGCACCTGATGGAGTCGGCCGTTTTCGTAGAGGAAGTCCGCGGCGCCGACGAGGGTGAAGTTGTTGTCGGCGATCCATCGGAGCAGGGCGCCTGCCTCCTGCCGGTCGATCGATTCGGCGGAGTCGATGGGTTGCTGCTCGACCTCGCGGGCAATCTCGGCGGCGCGTTCGCGGAGGAGTCGCCAATCGGTGACGGCGGCACGGACGTTCGCCAGGGCCGAGCGGACGGGCGCCTCGATGTCGCCCGTCGACGTGCTCGACGACATCGGCTCGATCTCGATGAGCATGTGGGATTCGGCAATGTATTCGTCGGCCGCGTCGGATGAGACGGCCGACGGGGGCCGCGCCTCGACCAGCACGCCCTGGGAGTCTCGGCGCACGTGGAGGATCGGGTGGATGAGCAGCCCGATCTCGGCGCCGGCCCGCCGCAGAGCGATCGAAACCGAGTCGACGAGGAACGGTGCGTCGTCCGTGGCGATGTGGAGGTGCGTGGGCGATGCTCGAACGATGGTTTCGCCGTGGTTGCGCTGTGTCGTGACCATCCAGTGCTCGGCGAGGGCGGCGGCGAGCCGGTCCGGATCGCGTTCGGCAAGGTCGGCGGTCGAGACATCGCGGAAGAACATCGGAGGGACGGCCGCCCACCGGTCGTGGGCGTCCACCGAGGTGATGGTGGACCAGGCAGACGCGAGAGCGTCGAACAAAGCGGTTCTCGTGGGCTCGACCCGTCCCGCGCTGACAGCTGTCATGGCTTGCCTTCCCACCGGTAGTTGCAGTGAAACTCGCTGGTGGCCGGTGAACCTACCGGATCCCTCGGTCCGGGGCTGGCCTTCGTGGGCAACACTTCGTCAAGCGACGGCAAACTCCGGGCAATATCGTGAGGTCGGGTTGCGCTGTCCCGGCCGCACCCGGTTGCGGGGCCTGCGGCGAACGTTAGCGGCTGCTGATGCAGACGACTGCGTCTGCCGACGGTTCGATCCGGATCACCCAGGGCAGGGCCGAAGACCCGCTGGACGCCGCGACGGTGATCAAAACGTCCTTCCGCGGTGTGACCGTGGCGATGTTGCGTCCGGAGAAGGTGTCCGCCAGCCGCCGGGTCTGGAGGAGGGTGGAGCCGGTCGACGAGATCCGCCACGTCTCACCGGCCAATGGCACCTGCAAGTCGGCGAACGCGCCGACGCCGATGGATCGAAGCGTGGTGCACCGGCCTTTCGTCTCGCTGAGGATGTTGTTCGAGTCGGCCTCGACGGGTGCACTCGAGGAGAAGTCGAATGCCGACTCGGTGGCGGAGCTCGCCGTTTCGGGCGTTACCAGACGGACGATGCCCTGACCGTCGAAGAAGTCGGTCAGCTTGCGTTCGTCCTGCGTGCGCGGCGTCGGTCCGCCGCCCCGGATGGGATCGGTCCCGTCGGCGAGCAGACCGTTGAACCTCGCGGCGGTGACCTGCGGAGCGAACTCGGGGTCGGGCTGGAAATCATCGGGGAAGACGGCTCCATGCATCTGTGCACGTAGGAATGCGGCAAGGGCAACCTGCGTTCGCCGGTTGTCCCGGCGGAACTCGGTGGCCACCGAGCGGAATGAGTCCGAGCCGGCGATAGCGGCGGCGCCCACGATCACGATGGAGGTGGTCGCGGTCGCTCGCCTCCAACGTTCTGTATCGAAGGTCAGTCCCCGGGCAGCCTCGACGCCGATCAGCGCAACCTGCACGCCGACCACGTAGAGGTATCGGCCGCTGGCCGGCAAGGCGTTGCCGGCGCGCGCCCACGACACGAGTGCAAGATCGGTGCTCAACCCGACCGTGAGAGAACCGAGGCGGTACCAGTCGACCGCTCGACGCCGTCCGAGGAGGACCACACTGAGCAGCACTGCGAGGGCAGCGGCGACGATGGGCGCCCGGCCCGGCCCGATGCCGAACAGGGCGGCGACACCGTTCACCAGAAGGCGGATGGCGAACGTGATGCTGCCTGCGAATTCGGTGGAGCGACGGGTGTCATCTCGTACGCTCACATACCAAAGCGCGAAGGCTGCCAGCGGCCCCGCAGTCGCCGCCGACCACACAGCGAAGGATCGCCACGACCGAGACCGCGGCAGACGGTCCGCGGCAACGGTGAGTAAGCGGGCCACGCCGAGCCCAGACGAGCAGAGCGCGAACAGTCCGAGGAACGCGACGGCAACGGGTCGGCGGGTATGTTGCCCGTCGATCACGTTCAGGGCGAGCACCCCGGCGAGCAGAGCGAGCGTGAAGGCCATGACGATCGGTGAAAGAACGACCGACGCACCTCTTCCGAGAACGGCGACCAGCAGCGCCGGCACCAGAGCACCCCACGGCCCGATGCGACGACGGGAGTACACGTAGACCGCAGCCGCCAGCGCCGCGTGCACGAGCGCGGCGAGCCCGATCATGGTCGGGTAGTTGTAGGACACGAGCGCTCCGGCGGAGCGATAGATGCCGACGAGCACCATGACCGGGTGTCCGTTGTGCGGCTGGAACCACTGGTCCATCGCGCCCGGGATGAACGACGGGCCACCCCCACGCCGATCGAGAACGAAGTTCCAATCGTCGAACGCCACGATCGTGCCCCTCATGGCGACCACGCACGTGATGATGACCGCTCCGAGCACCGCGCCGAGCACGGCGGTCGGTCTCCGGTCGGAGATCTTCGGGTTGTCGTCGACTGCGTTCACGGCGTGCCCGCGGCCGGTCGACCAGAAGTGCGGCTGGGTTCGATACGAGTCAACGCTACCGGGCCCCGCGCTCGGCGCAGCGGTGCCCTCAGAGGAGCGCGGCTGCTCCCTGGAGCCTCGAGCAGGGTCGGCCCGAGGCGCGGGAGGACAACGAGACATCTCGCGCGAGCCGTCGGTGAGTGACCGAACACGGTCGCCCGTTGCCGCTGTACCGACGTGGCGGCACTCGGTCGATTGTGTGCTCATGCCGCGTCCTGTTGTCGTCGGGGTGGTCCGGTGTGCATGGTGTGGCCGTTGGGGGTTTGGATGGTGAGTTGGCGGTTTGGTCCGAGGGTGAGGATCCAGCCGCCTTCGTGGGCGGCGTGGTGGTGTTGGCTGCACAGTGGGAGCAGGTTGTGGAGATGGGTGGGTCCGCCGTGGCGCCACCAGTGCACGTGATGGGGCTTGGTGTGGTTGAACGTGACGTTGCAGCCGGGTATGGCGCAGATGGCATAGATGGCGCGTAGGGCGCGTCGTTGGGCGCGGTTGGCGAGTCGGGTGGTGCGGCCGAGGTTCAACTCGCCGTCGGCATCGATCACGGCGCCGTCGCGCACGATGACGGGTCGGATGTCGGCGTTGGTACTGAGGTTGCGGATGCGTGACCACGGGATGGTGATGGGGATGCCCCAGTCGACGGTGGGGTGTCCGTCGGGGTCGAGGTTGGTGGTGTCGATGACGACAGTGAACTCCGGTCGTCCGAATCGTTTCGTCGCCGCGCCGAGGGACTGGGTGTACAAGTCCCACTCGTCTGCGCCGACGGTGTCATCGTCGCTCGTGGTGTGGTTTGGTGTGGTTGAACGACACGTTGCACCCGGGCCGTCCGAATCGTCTCGGACTGACGCCGAGGGCCTTCGTGTAGAGGTCCCATTCGTCTGCACGAACGTTGTCGTCGGTGGAGGTGTTGTCGCTCCGGGTGTTGCGGCCCGAGCCATCGGCATGGTCGGTTGGGGCGGTGTTCGTGTCCGGTTCTCTGTGACCGGCGTCGAAGCTTGCCCAGCCGGTGGTGAGGGCGAGGAGAGCGAG
>JANMYF010000241.1:0-24689 GCA_031381685.1 Acidimicrobiia bacterium | reverse complement strand
CCGTCGTGCGTCCTCCGACGCCCGTAGCGCGTCCGCCAGCACCCGGCGCTCCGCATTCGCCTTGTCGAGCGCTGCCGCCGCGGCCTCGGCTTCTGCCGTCTGCGCGATCACCAGGAGGTCGATCTCAGCCTTTCGGGCCTCCATCTCGTCGGTATCGGGGAGGCTGCCTACCAGTCGCCGGTAGTCGTTCTCGGCGGTACGCGCGTCCGCGCGCGCCTCGTCGCGCGCCTTTTCGATCGGCGTGATGCCGAGCAGCGACAGCACGAGCCGACGTCGCTGATCGGCGGTGTGGTCGCTGAACGCCGCCAGCTGCTTCTGCTCGGCGAAGACCGACGAACGAAACGAGTTCTCGTCCATGCCCAGCAGGGCCCGCACGTAGCGGCCGACCTCGGTCGGTCCATCGGCGACGACCTGGCCCGCCGTGGTCACACGCGCCTTCACCGTGTGGTTCATTCCGCTGATGGTTCGGCGGATGACGTAGTGATGCTCGTCGTGATCAAGGCCGAGCTCGACCACGCACTCACCCGTGGTGCCGGAGGTCGCGATGCCCTGCTTCGGGGTGCGCGCCCGGCCGTAGAGCGCCCAGGTGATGGCCTCGAGCAGGCTCGACTTGCCCGCCCCGTTCGGACCATAAATGCCGACGAGGCCCGGCGGAACCTCGAGATCGAGGGTCTCGAAGACGCGGAAGTTGCGCAGCGAGATTGAGCGGACCTCCATTACGCCTGCCCGTTCAGGTCGGTCATTCCGAACCCTGGTCGAGCGACCGATCGATCGCCTTCTCGAGGTACTCGCCACCCGTGCGCACCACGGCCTCCGGATCGACGTCGTCGAGCACCTGACCGGCCACGAAGGACTGCCACCGGGCGGACAGGGTGGCGAGGTCGGGCAGATCCTCGACTGCGGCGACCACCGTGCCGAATCGCGGGGTGACGTTGATGTGCAGGAGATGCGCCGCGGCGTCACGGATCGCGTGGAGGTCGACGAGCCGGTAGACGTCGGGGTCGACGCCGTCGACCTCGATCCGGGCGACGGAACCGGCCGGAGCCCCGGCGAACGCCTCGGCGAGTGCGGTCTGCAACTCGGCCGGGCTGATACCGAAGGCCGGGATCACCGGCGCGGTGTAGAGGACGCGCTGTCCGGTGAGACCGTGATGCGTCGCCTTGCCGGACTCGGTCTCCACGGAGACGAACCCCTTGGGGCGACCGGGCTCATCGGCGAACCCGAACGTGTCGGTCGAGCCGGCGTACCAGACGCCCGGTCGGACGGTGGTGTTGATGTGATAGTGGCCGAGAAGGACGAGATCGGACTGCAGTTCGGCGTCGTCGACCTCGATTTCGTTGACGTCGGCGTACTTCCGCTCGACCGAGTGGACAAGCGGATGGGTCAGCAGGACGTTGACGCGGTCGGCCGACCGGGAGCGTCCGGCCTCGCGAAGCGCCTCGACCGCCGACTCTGCGGTCCGCGCCTGCGGCACGGCGTGGATGCGAATGCCCGGAAGATCGATCGCCTCGTAGCGCATCTGGTAGGCGAATCGGAACTCGGGGAACGCGTCGGCCAACACGGCGTACGGATTGCCGGCACCGGGCAGACGCGGGGTGTCGTGGTTCCCGCTGATGGCCACCAGCGGCACTCCATGTGCGCGGATCCGCGTCAGTGCGGCCATCGCGACACGGAAGCTGCGGTAGCTCGGTCGGGGATGGTCGAAGATGTCACCGAGCCAGACGAACACGTCGGGCGACATCGCCAGCGCCTCGGACACGGCGGCCTCGAACGAGAGCTCGAAATCCCGCTCCCGCTGGTTGACCCCATCGGCTGTCACTGCTGTCGTGGCGCTCCGTCCCAGATGGGCATCGCCGATGGCCACGATCTTCACGTCCCCACCCTACGAAACGGCAGTGACAAACGGCGGACGCCCTCCGCCGCACATCCGCCCCGCCGCGCCGCACATCAGCCCCGCCGCGCCGCACATCAGCCCGCCCCTGCGCACATCAACCCGACCCCGCGGCCGCCCGTCAGCCTTCCGCGGCCGCCCGTCAGCCTTCCGTCGCCGCCCGTCAGCCTTCCGTCGCCGCACATCAGCCCGCCCCTGCCGCACATCCTCGGATTTCGGGGCCAAACTGACCGTTTTCCGGCGATCTGCGGCACACGAGACCCGATCTGCGGCACCACGGGCCGGATCTGTGGCGCCAGCCGACCCCGAGCCGGTGGCCACCGGTCGTCAGGTTCTGGCCTGGCGTCGCTGTTCGGCGCGGCGCTCCGACTCGAGCCGTTCGAGCTCGATGTCGCTGTGGTCGACGAAGCAGAAGCTGTCCGCCAGGATCCTGTGACCGGCCTGCTCGGCGATAAGCCGGTGCATCGACTGCGCCACACGGCGATACTCGGGGTGGCCCTGAGGGCTCGAGCGAAGCTCGAGCATGTGCATTGCCTCGCGGGCATTGAACTGCATGACGTAGCGGATGCGGTACGCCAACGCCACGGCGTAACTCGCCTGATGGGAGAAACGGTCGACCATGGCGTCGAAGAGCTCCGCCGAACGCTCCATGGCCGCCTCGAAACGCGGACGCTCCCCCGCCTCGGCCACGAGCGACGGCAGCACGTAGCCGTGGGCCGGGCTGAGCGGCTGCCACTCGATGGTCAGCATCCGGTGTCTCTGCAGGTCACGGAAGGCCCCGTAGTCCGACAGCACGTCGAAGCGGTAGTCCGTCCGCTCGAACGCCCGCCCGGGCTTGTGGCGCCGATTGAGGCGTTCACCGACGTAAGCCGCGACGATCCTTGCCTTGTCCTCGGCCGCCATGGTGCGGACGCGGTCGTAGATCCGCCACTCGGGGATGTCGACGGATTCATAGACCATCGCGGCGATGACCTTGTCCTCGCCGTCCGGGTCGAAGTCGACGAGCTGCACCTGCGGCGGGGCCGTCTCGTCGAGGACATCGTCAAGTTCTCCCGCGAAGAGCTCCGATGCCACGAGCGCGGTGTCCGCGCGTGACGTCGCGAGATAGTCGACCCACGCGCCGCCCCGCTCGGGTCGATCGAGTCGGGTGAGGAACGACGGGATCACCTTGCGGAGTTCCTGGAGCATGAGCTCGGCGTACGCCTGGGCCTCAGGGAGCGGATGGGCGCGCATCCGCAGGATCAGCGCCTCGTAGGCCTGCCCGGAGGCGTAGATCCCGACGTTCGAGAGCGCCGCGGCGGGAAGGATGCCGCGGCTGGCGTCGAGCGCCTTGGCCCGAATGGCGGAGCGCCACACCATGTCGGAGTCGTCGGGATCCTTCGGGAACGCTCGCCGGGAATGCTCCACCACGCCGGCGAACACCTCGCTGTAGGTGTCGAAGAGGCGGTCCATGTCACCGACGTAACGCGTGCCCAGTGACGACGCAAGGACGTCGGCGTCTCGGTGGTAGCGATAACGGCCCTCGAGCCGGGCGTCGTACGCGATGTAGCGAGTGCTCTGCTCGAGGTAGCTCATCAAGCGGCCACGCTCGAGGATCTTCGTGAGTAGGTTCGACGCCTGCTCACAGGCCAGGTGCACGCCGCCGAGTTGGGCCACGGAGTCGTCGCCGTACTCGAGGAACACCTTCTCGTAGAGCTTCTCCGCCCGATCCAGCCCGACGGTGGCGTCGACGCCACGGTCTCCGCTGACATCCAACTCGTCGACGAATTCGTCGAGAAACAGCCGTCGGAGGCTCTTGGACGAGCGGGAGTAACGGGCAAACAGCGCTCCCTTCACGACCTCGGGGAGGTTGACGAGCGCGAAAACGGGCTCGTCCAGGTTCGTGAAGTACCGCCGCAGGATGTCCTGTTCGGCGGCGGAGAACGTCTCGGGAGTCGTGATCAACACCGGGAGCGACTCTAGGGACGGCACGCGACGCCCGTGGTGGATGGGAGGTCCGCTTCCGGTCGACGCGCGCGTGCTACTCGCGCGGTCACCGGCCGTCACACGACCACGGTGATCGCATCGGGCTCCACACGCACGTTGAGACGGAGGACACGTCCGGCGGAGCGCCCATCGATCATGAGGCGTCGGGTGCGGTCGAATTCCCAGGACGCTTCGGCGATCCGGGTTTCGCGCAGCTTGGGATGCGGCAGGTGGGCGCCGTGGCGGGCCCGCGGCACGATACGGCGCAGATCGTCGAGGGTCAGGCCGGCGCCTTCGAGGATGTCGAGGAGCGCGTCGCCGGGGTGTGACCGGTGACCCAGCCGCAGACCGCGCAGCCACGGAGTGTTCATCACCGCGACGACGTCACGCCACCGCCGCGTGCGGGCGACGAGCGAGCCGACGAACCACCGGGGATGGCCGTCGATGTCGGCCCGAACCACGTCCACCGGATAGTGCCGGGCCTGGTCGGTGCGGAGCCTGCCGACGACGCTGGTCCCGCCGATCGTGTCCCAGAGCGTCCCGCCGGTGAGCCCGACGAGCGGGAGGGATCCTCCGCTCAGCCGGCGCGCATGGACGAAGTCGGACAGCGCTGCGTCGGTGGCGAAGGTCGGAGCGTCTGTCGGAAGGATCCCGGGCACGCTCCATTCGGTCCCCGGCCCGATCGTCATGGGGCGGGCTCTGCGGCTACCACGGCGTCCACTGCGAGCACCTTCGCCGCGGACGGGACCGACGATGCGGTGATCACGCCGCGGCTCAAGGCATCGGCGGCCGAGCGGGCGGCGGCAGCCGTCTCGACCAGCGGCGCGACGATGCCGATCTGGCGGAGGAGGTCGATCAGGGTCCTCGTGGTTCGGACAAAATCGCCGCCGCTGATCTCCTCGTCCCGGAGGACGGCCTCCAATTCGTCGCCCCGGGCCCACCGCTGCGCGAGATGGACGAATCCGGGGTCGACGCGGCGGGTCAGCGGCACCCCGATGGTCGCCTCGGTGCTGGCGAGCGATTCCGCCAGATCGGACAGCTTCCACCAGCGTGACGCGAGCTGCCGCGGGAACGAGTCGGGCAGGTCGCCATCGCGATTGCGCCGGTTGTCCTCGCCGCGCCCGCGTTCCTGGGCAACCTCGCGTCCCGTCCGGCGGGCGGCTGCGCCCGGCCCGCGGGCCTCGTAGACGAACACCGAGGCGAGGCCGGCGAGCGGAGCGGGCTGGAGTCCGTCGAACAGCCCGATCCGAATCGCCTCGGCGATCAGCAGATCGGACTCGTGGTAAAGCCCGGCCAGCATCACGCCGGCCGGCGTGAGCGACCATCCGTTGACGTAGCCCATCGTCTCGAGCAGGTGGAGAACGCGGTCGAACTGATCCGTGAGGGAATGCTCTCGACTGATCGTGGTCGCGTCGATCTTGGCCAACTCCGCACGCAATCGTTCGGCGTGGCTCGCCGCGAGGAGGTGCTGTCGCAGATCGGGACAGCGCTCGACGGGATGGGTGGCGGCACGGGTGCTGCGTTCGTCGTGGTCACGCCGCCGATGGGTGGTTCCCTCACCGTTGCGCGACGCCCGCGAGATCGCCTTGCTGAGCGACCCGGCGGCCTGCTGCTGGAACGACCGACTGTTGGGCTGGAAGGGCACGGGGAGCTTCACGTGCGCCACGACCTCCGGAACCGCGCCGAAGTCGGTCGGGGTGAGGGAGAGCATGCGGGCATTCGGGGTCAGCGCTCGCAGCGTCGTGTCCCGTCCCCGTCGCTTCGTGGTGGTGATGACCACAGACCAGCCGTCACCGGGGCGGCCGTTGCGGACCGGTGCCGGCTCGGCGCCACCGCCGATCGGCCCGATGACGTCGCCGGGGCGGATTCGGTCAAGTGCTGCCGCCACCTCGCGTTCGTTGACGTCTCGTGTCGGACGCTGCCTCTGTCGGGCGTTGCGATAGGACTCCACGTCGCCGAACTCGCAGACAATTCGAGCGGTCGTCTCGGCGAGCTCGGCGCTCAGCCGATGATGACGCGCCCTCTGGGTGACGAGGGATGCGTCGATCTGGAACTGGGCGAAGGAGAGCGACAGGAGATGGTGGGCGTTGTCCCGCTGATACCGGCGGACCATGTTGACGGCCATGTTGGCGGTCGGTCGAAACGCCGAACGGAGCTCGTAGGAGCGCTGCGATGCGAGGTGAGCGACCTGGTCGAAGGACATGTACGGCGTGAACAGCGTTGCTGCGTAGCCGACCGGATCGATGCCCCGCCGGCCGGCCCGGCCCGTGAGCTGGGTGTACTCCCCTGGCGTGAGCATGTCGTGTCGTTCCCCGGTGAACTTGGTCAGTTTCTCGATGACCACCGTGCGCGCCGGCATGTTGATGCCGAGCGCAAGCGTTTCCGTGGCGAAGACGACCTTGACCAGTCCTTCGAGGAAACATGCCTCGACGGCCTCTTTGAACGGTGGGATGAGCCCGGCATGGTGAGCAGCGAAGCCGTTCTGCAGACAACTGAGGAACCGCTGGTAATCGAGTACGCGCAGATCGTCAGCGCCGAGCGTCGAGATCTTGCTCTCGACGATCGCCCGGATCTCACGGCGTTCCTCCGGGAGCGTGAGCTTCACCTTCGAGTGAAGCAAATGGTGCATGGCATCGGTGCAAGCGGCGCGGCTGAAGATGAAGTAGATCGCCGGGAGCATGTCCTCGTCACGAAGCGCTTCGACGATGTCGAGCCGTCGGGGCGTCACGATCGTCGAGCCTCTCCCGCCCCGCGATTCAGGCATCGTTGCCTCATGTTCGAGCCGCTGCGCACGCGGGTTCGGCCGGCCGTCGACGAAGGTCGGGAGCATCGTCACCGACCCGTCACGAGTTCCGGCGAGGTAGAGCTGGCGGAGTTCGATCGGGCGCTCGTCGTGGATCACTGCTTCCGTGCGCCCCCGCACGGACGTGACCCACGACGCCAGCTCCTTCGCATTGGAGACCGTGGCCGAAAGGCAGACGAGATCGACCTCCGGCGGCGTATGGATGATGACCTCCTCCCACACCGGCCCTCGGTAGGCGTCCTGGAGGTAGTGCACCTCGTCGAGGACGACGTACCGGAGCCCCGACAGCGTCGAGGAGTTCGCGTACAGCATGTTGCGCAGCACCTCCGTCGTCATCACGAGGACCCGCGCGGTGGAGTTGATCGAGGTGTCGCCGGTGAGCAGCCCGACGTTCGCGGCGCCGTGGCGGGCGACGAAGTCGGCGTACTTCTGGTTCGACAGCGCCTTGATGGGCGCGGTGTAGAACGCCTTCGAGCCTTCATTCAGCGCAAGATGCACGGCGTACTCGGCGACGATCGTCTTACCCGATCCGGTCGGTGCCGCGACAACGACCGAGGATCCGCGGTCCACGGCGTCGAGCGCTTCGATCTGGAAGTCGTCGAGCCGGAACGGCAGCTGTGCCACGAACGCGGCTCGGGCCGCCGAACGCGGGGTCGACGTTGCCCGAGCCGAGGACTTCGGGTGTCCGCTCGCGTGCTCCGTCATTTCTTCAGGAGTTTTCCGACCCCGATCGCGCCGAAGTAGAAGATGACCATCGGACCGGCCATGCCAAACAACGTGAACGGATCCTGGCTCGGTGTGATGACCGCGGCGATGACGAAGATGACGACGATGGCGTAGCGCCAGGCGCGGAGCAGCCGACCCGGGGTCACCGCTCCTACGAGCTGGAGAAAAACCAGCACGACCGGGAACAAGAACGCGAAGCCGAACGCAAGAACGACGAGGGTGAGGAGGTTGACGAACTTGTCCTGGGTGAAGAACGGCTCCTGTCCGGGTCCGGCGATGTTGACGAGGAACTCGAGACCGGGAGGGAGCGTGAGGAGGGCCACGGCCGCTCCGGCCAGGAAGAGCACGACACTGGAAAGGAGGAACGGCACGGCGTACTTCTTCTCGGTGGACTTCAGTCCGGGTGAGATGAATCGCCAGCCCTGCCAGATCCACACCGGAGACGCACCGAAGAGCCCGATATAGGAAGACAGGGTCAGGCGGACCCCGAAACCGTCGAGAGGTCCGAGCGTGATGAACTTCTTGGTCCCGTCGCCGACGGCGTCGCGGTAATAGTCGAGAAGCCAGAGCTGCACTCGGCCGTACTGGGTGAACGCGACGATCGACACGACGACGATCGCCAGGGCGGCACGGAACAGACGGGTGCGGAGTTCGGTGAGGTGGCCGACGAGCGTCATCCGCCCATCGGTCTCCGTGGCGTTCGCGGTGGTCACCGTCCCAGACCGAACTCGTCGTCGATCGAGAACGCCGGGGCCGGAACGTCGACGCCGATCGGGCTGCTCGTCACGTCACCGGCGAACACGCCATCGGGTGCAGGTACGGACAGGTCTCCCAATGGCACCGGTACGACCAGCTGCGTGGAGTCCGGCTTCGGACCGGGGGCCGTGCCCACGGTGGTCGAGCCGACCGATGAGATCGCCGAAGCAACCTCGTTGCGGATCGCCCGGGGGACGTCGAGCGCGTCCCGGACCTGATTGACCGTCTCACGGACTCCCTCGACATTCATCGCCTCGCGAAGATCTTCCTGGACGCCGCTCGACATGCGCCGGAACTCCGCGAGCGCCTTGCCGATCTGGCGGCCTGCGCCGGGAAGTCGGCTCGGCCCGAGAACGAGCAGGGCGATCATGAGGATGACGAGGATCTCGCCGCCTCCAAGGTTCAACACGTCTCAGAGCATACCCGGGGGTCTGCGGTGATCCCTTCCGACGGACCCCGCACGCCCGACGGGGTCGGGACGGCGTCGAAGCCGCGCAAACCCTACGGGTTGGCCTCATCGCCCGTACGCATCGCCGATTGCAGCCGATCCCAGACGAAGTCGGAGTCGAGCAGGCGGCGGAAGGATTCGACGTCGACCTCGGTGATCTGCGGTCCGACGGGAGCGGGTGTTGCTTCCTCGCGGACGCCAGCGCTGCGGAGCAGGGCGAGCACGTCCGGGACAGCGGAGCGAGAAACGTGGTCGCCACACGTCGGGCAGCAGAATCGGTAGGCGGTCGAGGACCCGGCGTCCGTGAGGACGACGATACTCTCCACTCCGAATTCGACGTCTCCGCATCGTGGGCAACGAGCTCGAATTTTGGTCATGTGCTGCACCTCGGCTGAACGGACGACGAACCCGGCAGCAGTGCACTGACGACACCACTGCGTTTGACGTTGAGGTCATCGGGGACCGCACTGGGGTGCTGAAGCGAGAAGGGCCTTGCGTTCCCTGGAATGAGTCGGGGGGCCCATGGAAGAAACTGGGGGGACTCGGCCGGACGCGGAGAAGACCCACGGTTCTCCGAAACGCGGCAATCGATCGACAGGCTGGGTACCGTTGGAAACGTGGCCGCCAGACTCTCCCCACCCATCGCGTTCGCCCACCGGGGCGCCCGCGCGCACGCGCCGGAGAACACGCTCCAGGCGTTTCGGCTCGCGGTGCGCCTCGGTGCCACCGGACTCGAAAGTGATGTGTGGCTCACTGCCGACGGTGAGCCGGTGCTCGACCATGACGGCATCGTCAAGACGGCGTTTCGCAAGCGACCGATCGCCGAGGTCACGAGAGCCTCGCTCCCATCGCACATCCCGACGCTGGCCGAGCTCTATGAGATCTGCGGTCCGGAGATTGCCCTCTCGCTCGATGTGAAGGATCCCGCGGCCTACGATGCCACGGTCGCCGTCGCCCGTGCTGTCGGTGGGAATGCGCCGGCCAACTTGTGGCTGTGCGACCCGCGCTGGGAACGTTTGGCCGCGCAGCGATCCACCTTCACCGACGTGAAGCTCATCGACTCGACGAGGTTGAAGCGGTTGACCGACGGCGCCGAACGCCACGCGTCACGGTTGTACGAAGCCGGAATCGATGGCATCAACATGCACCACACCGACTGGACGCTCGGCCTCACAACGCTGTTCCACCGCTTCTCCCTGGTCACGTTCGGCTGGGACGCCCAGCACGAACGGATCCTTCAGGCGCTCCAGACGATGGAGATCGACGCGATCTACTGCGACGATGTGGAACTGATGATGGCGAGCATCGGAACCGCCGACGACGCAACGATCTTCGGAGCTTGAGAACGAAGCGTCAGATCGGTCCGAAACGAGTCGGCGGCCAGACGCGGATGAGGGCTCGACCGATGATCTTTTCGCGCTCAACCGTTCCCCAGAACCGCGAGTCGAACGACTCCGGGCGGTTGTCGCCCATCACGAAGTAGTTGTCGACGGCGACCCGCACAGGGGCGAAGTCGCTCGTCGTGATCCCTTTGACGAGGTAAGGCTCGCGGAGTCGCTTGCCGTTCACCCACACGACACCGTCGCGACCTTCGATCGTTTCCCCAGGCAGGCCGACCACCCGTTTGATGAGATCTTTGATCGTCGTGTCGGTAAATGTCGCAGGCCGTTCGAACACCACGATGTCGCCGCGCTTGACATCGCGCGTGTGCAACGTGAGCTTGTCGACGAGCAGGCGGTCGTCGACCTTCAGGGTCGGCACCATCGACGGAGTCGGGATGAAGAACGTCTGCACGACGGTCGCTCGCACGAGCAGGGCGACGCCGAGTGCCATCGAAATGATGATGATCCACTCGAGGGCAACGGCGGCGCCACTGCGTTTCCGACGGGCGCGTCCGCGCAAACGAGGCGGCCCGCCTCCGTCAGCGCCTTTGGCAAGTGGCTGATCGGGCTCTGCGCCGGGCTGGTCGAGCGCGGCGTCAAGAGAGGTCACGGCGTGCGACGATAGCGAACGATTGCCCTCAAGCCGGGGAGCCGGTCTGAGGGACATCGGTGTAGCGGGCGAGGATCCGAGTCGCGGCTGCCACGATCCCCGTCCAGCCAGGTGGCGACTCGAGCACCTCGGCAGCGCTCCCGAGCTGGAGGACGATACGGTCGAGCCAGGCGAACTCCGAGACACCCAGCCGAACACGGAGCCGACCGTCTGCCATCTCCATGCGCGATTCGACCGGGTATTGATCAGCCACCCACCGCACGGTCTCGTCAAGCGCGAGCACGACGAAGCCGGACTCCGGCGATCGTACGAAAAGGCCGGTACTCGGGGTGATCTCCGGACCGGTGCGCTCGGTGTCGAGGAGAGTGGCCCTCTCGATCCGGTCGACCCGGAACGTGCGCTCGTCGCGGGCGCGATGACACCATGCGTGCACATACCATTCGCCGACGGATCGAAAGACGCTGACCGGTTCGATGACCCGTTCGTCGACGTCATCGCGGCCGAACGAGTAGTACCGGATCCGAACCTGCCGACGGCGCTCCACGGCATCGCGAAGCATCGTCAGCACATTCGGATCGGTGGCGCCGAGATCGACATCGATCGTTCCATCGAACGCCGATTCGTCTCCGCCCAGCGCAGCGGCGAGCTTCGCAAGGCCTCGCGCGAGTGGTCCGTTCACATCCGTACCGGGGGCGGCAAGAAGTGTCGACGCGGCAGCGACGAGACCGAGTCCCTCGCCGGGAGTCAGCCGAAGCGGACGGCTGAAGTACTCGGCGTATTCGATGTACACCCGCCCATCGGCTACGGAGGCTTCGATGAGCACGTCGGGCGTGTAGGGGTAGAGGCCACACATGTAGAGAAGCTGGATGTCGCGCATGAGCTCCGGAGGCGTGCATCCGAACCGTGCACACGTCTCCTCCACGGTTGGCCCGTCATGGGCGACGATCCACGGCACCATGGCCAGAATTCGTTTCAGACGATCCTCGGTCGACATCAACCCCGCCCCCGGTCACGAGCATCGGTCAGCCAACCGACGAGGTCGGCGCGAACCTCCGGAGGGAAGAGGACTTCGGCGTGGTGAAGAAAGCCGAGCACGAACGTCCGGAACGATTCGACGTTGCGAACGGTCAGGGCGAGCTCGACTGCGCCGTCGGGTCGTCGTTCGATGACGGAGTCGGCCCCGACATGGCGGATCGCCCAGGGGGCCTGCGCCGCGTCGACGAGGATGTGTGCGGTCTGCTCGCCGTCGACCGGGCCGAGCTCCCAGGGTCGCGAGAACCCGGCTCGGCGGGCGTTGGTGGGCGGTGGTACCGCCTCGGCCTGGTCGGGCTGCAGGGTGCCGTCCATCCGGTCCAGTCGGAACGATCGGTCATCCGCTCTTGCCAGGTCGTAGCCGATTAGGTACCAGTGGGCGCGGGAGAACGACAACCGCCGGGGCTGCACGTGCCGCGGCTCCCCGCGATAGACGAAGCGAACCGAGGCTCCAGAAGCGATGAGACCGAACAGGTCGGTCAGCCGCTCGTCGGCCGGGAGTGTCGCCGTCGGTCCGCCGGTTGGTTCTTCGAGGTCGGGAAGCATTGCGGTCGGGCCGTGACGACGGCTTCGCTCGGCGCGCGCCGCTGCATTGAGCTTCCACAGCCCCGAGCCGGTGTCGAGACCCTCGATCTCGACGAGACGCGACGCGAGGTGCAGCGCCGAGAGCTCATCGGGTTCGAGCCCGGGGTCTCGTACGTAGTACTCGTCGGGGTTCACCCGATAGGCGATGACCTCCTCCCCGGCTCGTCGTTCGACGACGGTCTCCAGCGGGAGTCCAAGTTCACGGAGTGCTTCCTTGTCACGCTCGAACTGGCGCCGGAACGAGCCCTTGTCCTCCGGATACCCGGCAATTCGCTCGCGCAATTCGTCGGCTCGCAGTGGCCGCTCGGACGAGAGCAGCGCGGCGCTCAAGTTGATCAACCGCTCGATCCGGCTCATCGGTCACGTGCGAGGGTCGTTCCGATCACGGGACCATGGTGGCAGCTGCGAAGCCCGCCGCGGCAGCAAATCGGAAGAACGCGGCGTCCTCGGAGCTGTTTCTCCCCATTGTGGTGATCCGGAGCGCAAACGAATCCAGCAGTGTCCCGACGTCGCCGACGTCGATGACGACCTGAACGGCGTCGATCGGAAGCACCGAGAGGTCGATGCCGGCGTGTTCCTCGGCGACGGCGACCACGTAGGGAGTGCCGGGCCGGACCAGCGCGAGGGCGCTCACGGTGTGATGGCTCACCCCCCGGTGCCGCTCGCGTTCATCGGCGTCGCTGACCCGCAGGCAGGCGATGGCGCGTGCGCCGAGCGTCGCGCTGGTGTGGATGATTTCGGCCAGTTCGAGGGCGGTGTGCCCGTGGGCCGTTCCGGTGCCGACCACCCCAGGACCCATCCCGACGACGATCGCATCCGCCTCCAGAACTGAGCGGGCGAGGGCGAGGCCGCTCGCCATCGTGACGGCTTCCCTGGTGCCGCCGAACGCGTTGCCGACGGTGACCGTTCCGCAGAGGAGTTCCCGCTCACCGAGCTCGTGGACGAGATCGCTCAACGCCAACGGGAGCGCTGCGCCGTCGGTCATCACGTACGCCAATCGGGCATCGGGCCGGCGAGCGGCGAACGCCGCAGCAACCACCCCGATCTGGCTGTGCAGCGTGCAACCCACGACGGGGACACCATCGAGATCGCTGGCCACTTGGCCGACGTGCTCCTCGGCGGCCCCCGTGTTCGCCTGCAGGGATGTGTACCGGAGCTTCATGATGTGCCCGTCGCCGGGGACCACGAGGTCGCGATGGGTCAGGTTCCAATGAACGACATGCCAACCTCCCGTGCCGAGGCCGAGCTCGACGGCAGTGGTGTTGCAGACGACCTCGTGGCCGACCGCGACGGTTCCGGTCAGCTTCGTCAGGTTGTATGCACGCTCAGGTTCCGCGGTGTCGGTAAACGTCACCAGGACTCGCTGCAGTCCTTCGCGCTCGCCGATGATCTTCGCGACGACGCCAGAACGGAACGTAGGCATCGCTACCTCGTGGTCGCGGCCGGAGGCCGATTTCCGCGCCAACGACAGTCGGGGGTCACAACGACGCGATCAGCTTCTCGACCCGTTCGTCCTTCGACTTGAACGGGTCCTTGCAGAGGACGGTTCGCTGCGCCTGATCGTTCAGCTTGAGATGAACCCAGTCGACGGTGAAGTCGCGCTTGCGTTCTTTTGCCCGTCGGATGAAGTCGCCACGGAGTTTGGCTCGGGTGGTCTGCGGCGGCTGGTCGACCGCGATGTCGATGTCTTCATCCGTGCACATGCGCTCGATGAGCCCTCGGCGCTGCATTCGATAGAACACGCCACGTTCACGATGCACGTCGTGATACTGCAGGTCGAGAAGCGCCACTTTCGCGTGCCCGAGGGGCAGATCGTGCTTCTCGCGATACGCCTCGATCAACTTGTGCTTGATAACCCAGTCGATCTCCCTGTCCAAGAGAAGCGGATCCCGTTCGATCGTCTCGATGCAGTGCTTCCACATCCCGAGGGCACGCATTTCCTCGTCGGGCAGGCCCTTCTGGTCGGCGAACTTCATGGCGCGGGACAGGTATTCCGCCTGAATGTCAAGTGCGCTCGCCTCCCGACCGTTCTGGAGTCGAACCCGCCGGCGGCAGGTGATGTCGTGGCTGATCTCCCGGATGGCGCGGATCGGATTCTCCAACGCCATGTCACGCAGCACGACGCTCGGATCTTCGAGCATGCGCAACATGATCGCCGAAGCGCCGATCTTGAGGAAGGTCGTGTACTCGCTCATGTTGGAATCACCGACGATGACGTGCAGACGACGGTACCGCTCGGCATCGGAATGGGGCTCGTCACGGGTGTTGATGATGGGTCGGCTCCGCGTGGTCGCCGAACTGACGCCCTCCCAGATGTGCTCGGCCCGCTGGGTGACGCAGTACACAGCGCCTCGCGCCGTCTGCAGTACTTTTCCCGCGCCGCAGTAGATCGAGCGCGAAACGAAGAAGGGAATCAACACTTGGGCGTACGTGGTGAGCTCGTCGTCTCGGCTGGTCAGGTAGTTCTCATGACACCCGTAGCTGTTGCCCGCGGAGTCAGTGTTGTTCTTGAACAGGTAGATGTCGCCTTTGATCCCCTCTTCACGGAGGCGGGCCTCGGCCGAGCTCAGCAGGCTCTCGAGGATCCGTTCCCCGGCTTTGTCATGGGTGACCAGGTCGAGGAGGGAGTCACATTCCGGAGTGGCGTACTCGGGGTGCGACCCTACGTCGAGGTAGAGGCGGGCACCGTTCTCGAGGAACACGTTCGAACTCCGTCCCCAGGAGACGACCCGACGGAACAGATATCGCGCAACCTCGTCGGGGCTGAGTCGACGCTGCCCGCGCAAGGTGCAGGTCACGCCGTATTCGTTCTCGATGCCGAAGATGCGACGTTCCATTGATGAGCGAACCTAGTGCTGTTCCTCGACGGAGCGCCGCTCCGCTCGCAGGACCCGAAGCTCGCAGAGGTCGATGGCGACCGAGGTCAGCACGTCGGCGTTCCTCAACCGGAGGGCCGCGACCCGCTCTCCGCTCCACCCGGCGAGTTTGGCGGCTCGGGCGAAGACGAGATCATCGGCATACGAAGCGTCGAGACCAAGGACCTCGCGCAACGCCTCGAGAACGGCATCGGACAATGAATCGGTGTCGATGGCGGCGAGGAGCCGTTCTGCTCCGGCCTTCGTGAGTGCCAGCTGCGAGCGGGTCATGTCAGCCCAGCAGAGCCGCGAGCTCGTCTCCCTCGAGGCGAGTGAAGGTGCGGCGGGCATGGGTCCGATTGAGTGCCGCGACCTCCAGTTCGCGCGGCGTCAGGGTGCGATCTGTGCCGGCGAGGGCAGCCACGGCACCCCGCAGAGCAGCGGTCAGCGGTTGTCCCTCGACGTACGTGGCCTTCATACGTTCGCTTATCGTCTCGGCGTCTCCGCCGAGGACGGTGAAGTGCTCCTGATCCATCACGGTACCGTCGTAGAGGATGTGGAACAGCCGATCGTCGTCGGGGGTGAGCCCGACCTCGGCCACAAGGATCTCGACCTCGAGCGGTTTCATCTCGTGGGTGAAGACCTGCCCGAGCATCTGGGCGTAGGAGTTCGCCAGGCTGCGGGCCTCGACGTCTTCGCGACTGTAGGAGTAGCCCTTCAAGTCGGCGGCGCGCACACCGGCGATACGCAACTGGTCGAACTCGTTGTAGCGGCCGACCGCGGCGAAGCCGACACGGTCGTAGATCTCGCTGACCTTGTGCAGTGAACGTGAGTGGTTCTCCGCAACGATGAGCACACCGTCGGCATACGTGAGTCCGATGAGCGATCGTCCACGGGCGATGCCCTTGCGCGCGTAGTCGGCCCGATCCTTCATCACCTGTTCGGGCGAGACGTAGTACGGCATGCTCATGGTCGAACCTCCAAAGACGACGACGTCGACCAGCGAGACAGCAGGCTCACGGTCAACACCTCAAGTGACAGCGATGGACAAAGGGAAGCGATCATCGGCTCAACCCGCGTGTCCGCAGTAGTTCGGTGAACAGCGCGGCAATCTCACTCTCGTCGACTTCTGCATAACCTTCGGCGGTGATCGTGGCACACGTGGGGTAGATGCCGCGGATTGCATCGGGCCCGCCGGTTGCCGAGTCTTCGTCAGCTGCCTCGAACAGCGAAGAGACCGCAAGGGAAACCGCTGCGCCCCTGTCCAGCTGCGGGTTCCATTGCTGCTTGATCAGTGAGCGCGCATAGGTTCCGCCGGAACCCGTACCGTAGAACTCCATCTCCTCGTAGCGGCCCCCGGTCACGTCGTAGTTGAAGATTCGTCCCTGATTCCGGCGGAGGTCGTATCCGGCGAAGATCGGTATCACCACCAAGCCCGACTGCATCGCCATCGGCAGATTGTTCCGGATCATGTTCGCGAGGCGTGTCGCCTTGCCTTCGAGAGAAAGCGGCGCGCCCTCGACCTTCTCGTAATGCTCGAGCTCGAGCTGGAACAACTTCACCATCTCCGAGGCGACACCGGCCACGCCCGAGATCGACACGCCACTCCACCGATCGGCGGGAAAGACCTTTTGCATGGAGCGGTGGGCGATGATGTTGCCGGCGGTGGCCCGGCGGTCTCCCGCCATCACGACGCCGTCGGCATAGCGCAGGGCGACGATCGTGGTGCCATGGGTCAGGTCATGGCCGGACGATGCCAATGAGGCACCGATCCCGCCCGACATTCCGGCGAACGGGGTCAGGCCCTCATGGCGGAGGAGTTCGGCGAAGCTCGACCGGCGCTCGTGGTCGACGGTCATCGCGTGGTTCGGAAGGTCTGCAGACACGAATCCGACACTAGGAGACAGCCAGGTCGTCCGGTTGCTTTCGGTCAACGCCCGAAACCGCCCCGGAACACCGGGCTTCGCCCGAGCGCGCGATGTCCCTGACTGCTACTGGCCGCCCTTTTGGACGTAGCTCTTGACGAACTCTTCGGCGTTGGTCTCGAGGACTTCGTCGATCTCGTCCAGCAGGTCGTCGAGATCGGCCTTGAGCTTCTCGCCCTGCTTGGCGGGCGCGACCTCGTTGACTTCCTCGTCCTCCCGCTCTTTCGGTGTCCGGCGGATTTGTTCACGTTCGCTCATTGCGGTCTCCTCCTTCAGGCTCCCAGCCGAGCGAGAAGCTCAGCCGGGCTGTTGCAGCCCTCTAGCAATGTATCGACCATCTCGGCCGTACCTTTCAATGGTTCGAGCATGGGCACGCGCCGAAGCGGGTCTGTCCCCAGGTCGAACACCACGGAATCCCAGTTCGCCGCAGCTATCGCGGCGGGAAATCGCTGCAGGCACTTCCCCCGGAAATAGGCCCGGGTGTCGCGCGGTGGCTCGGTTGCGGCGAGATCGACGGCCTCGGGTGCGAACAGTGTCTCGAGTCCGACTCGTGCCGAGAGGGACTTCGACGGACGGATGTCGTGGTATTGCAGGTCGACCGCCCGGAGCCGCGAATCCCGGGGCGGCAACTGATGACGTTCACGTAGTCCGTCAATGAGACGCTTCTTGGCAACCCAGTCGACGATGTGCGCCTGCGAGAGCGGATCGCTCTCGAGACCGGTCAACACCGACTCCCAGCGCAGCAGCACGTCGGTGCCCACCGCTTCGCCCACGCTCTCGAGGCCATGGCTTGCCGCCCATTTCTTGGCCCGCTCGAAGTATTCCCACTGGATGTCGAGCGCGGTGCGGCGCGAACCGTCAGCCATCTCGACCGTGAGGGTCAGGGAGGTGTCACGGCTGATTGCACGTATGGAGGGGACAGGGGCGGCGAGCGAGAACGAGCCGGAGTCCAGCGCGCCGTCTTCGATCATCGCCAGCACGATGGAGGTGGTGCCGATCTTCAACAGCGTGGCCACGTCACTCGGGTTCGCGTCGCCGACGATCACGTGCAGCCGCCGGTACTTCGATGAGTCGGCGTGCGGTTCGTCGCGCGTGTTGACGATCGGACGTTTGAGCGTCGTCTCGAGGCCGACCTCCTCTTCGAAGAAGTCGGCGCGCTGCGAGAGTTGGAAGTCGACATCGGGAGCGCCGGGCAGTTCACTTCCGACCTTGCCGGCACCGCAGAACACCTGACGGGTGACGAAGAACGGGATCACGGCACCGATGACGCGTGTGAACGGGACGGCTCGATCCATCAGGTAGTTCTCGTGCGTCCCGTAGCTGTTGCCCTTGCCGTCGGAGTTGTTGCGGTAGATCACGATCTCCTGGCCCGGCGGGAGGGCGTCGCGACACGCCGCCATCGCATCGAGCAGGACCCGGCCGCCAGCGCGGTCGTAGAGCGTGGCCGAGAGCGCATCGCGGCATTCCGGGCCGCTGTACTCGGGGTGTGCATGGTCGACGTAAAACCTCGCTCCGTTCGTGAGCACGGCGTTGACGAGGTGGGTCTCGACCTCCGGTGGCATGGAACCGCTGAGGTTCCATCCGCGGGCATCATTTCCCGGATGTTCGTCCTCGAAGTCCCATGCGACTTTTGACGACGGGCGATCAAGGGACGTCACGTACGCGTTCACCAGGAGGCTGGAGAGCTGGATCGGGTTTGCGTCGGGCGCGGAGGGGTTGAAGATCCCGAACTCCGTCTCGATACCGCAGACCTTGGGAATCGCCATGTGTTGCAACCTACAGCGATGAGCCCACGCCGGGGTGAACTGCGCCGCCGGCCGAAGCAATCGGAGGTTGACTCCCCGGCCGGTCAGGTCACCTGAGTGAGAACGGGAGCAGCCGCTCTGCGCGGTCTCGCCCGAAGAGCACCCCGGTTCTGGAGCCGTGGAGGAGCAGCTGGCGTGAGGCCTGCACCGCATCGGGGAGCCGGGCGGGACGACCGGAAATGGTCCGCGTGTCGAGCTCGTTCGAGCTGCTCTCGGTGGTCGGCTCGGTGTCCTGCACTGCCTGATCCTGGCCGCCGGCCGTCGTCAGCTTCGCATGGTGCGGGCCCCGGAGCCGACGCTCGGCTTCGCCAACCAGATGGCGCACATGGACCGCTGACGCTCGGCGCACGACCCGGGTCGAGACGACCTCGGTTTCTTCTGCCAGCCATCGCTTCTTGAAGTACGCGAAGTGTTGGAGGTAGCCGAGAGATGTTGCGCCGGCCCCGATCGCCTCTTCCATGGCGAGGACGAGGAGGACCTGTCCGGCACCGAGATCGCGATGCTCTTCGTCGAACGCCATTTCCAGCGCCCACATCCCCGTGCCGTACCGACCGAGCAGCAGCGCGGCGATCAGAACACCGTCGAGCACAACGCCGACCATCGACGGGGTGTACGCCGCACGACCTGACACCACGTCGCCGAAGAAGGCGGTCCGCCGGGGAGAGCGCAGGATACCTGCGTTGGCGGCATGCTTCCAGCTCCGCTGTTCCAGGTCGAGATACGCCGGGAGAAGCGGGCCGGTTTCTTCGGTTCCGTCAGCCCGGAGGAGTTCGACCGCCCCGGCCGAGAACAAGCGCCGTGTCTGACGACTCACGTTGGATCGCATGGTCTTGGACAACGCCTGGAAGTAGCCGGCCGTGGTGGTCCATCGAACGGGCACCGAACAGAACGCCGGTAGGTCGATGTCGTAGGACGTCCAGAGGCGCGATGCGGCGGCGCGAGCGTGGAGCGCGCGATGCAGCGGTGAGCCGACCTGCAGCCCGGCGATGTCCAGCGCGCCCGGGTTACCCCGGCGGAGCAACTCCTCGGCCACGGCCTCGGCAACCTCGACTTCGTCGATGGCGCCGCAAACGAGGTTCACCCGGTCGTGGTCATGGGTGACGAGGAGCGACCGTTCGCGCACGCTCAGCCGCGCGCCGACGCGATGGTGGCTCGACCGGGTTGCCAGGTACCCGATGACCTCGCCGTGTCGTTCGACCACCACGATCTCGGGAACCAACGGCGTGGAGGAGTATTCGAAGTGCTCGATGTACGAGCGGAGGAAGTCAGGGTCGGCTGCGGGAAGCGGCCTCTCGGCTCGTGCGGCGACCGACCGCAACGTGGTCGCCGACCGTTGGAGTTCCTCCGCTGATCGAATCCAGCGGACCGTCGTCACAGGGTCGAGAGCCCGTCGGGGCTGGCCGGATCGATTCGATGGCGAGGAGGGCGGTGTGCCTTGTTCGGTGGATCATCGAGGTGGAGACGGCGGCCCACCTGGTGCAGCGCGACCTTCGCCATGGTCAGCGGTCCGGACTCCGCCGTGGCGAGACGGCCGTGAGGGATAGGCGTACGAACTCGCAGGAATCGGTTTGCCTTGTACACCCGGGCGCGCCGACGGGCATTGGGCGTCCAATGGTCGGTCACCAGCGACACGTTGAGCGTGTCGAGGTTCGAGACTCGATGGGGCGCGTTGTGGGGCCACATGGCGACATCCCCGGGCTCCAGGTCGCGTACCTCGGCCAACGCATCGAACGACGTGGCATAGGGCACGTATTCCTGACGGGTTCCGGCGTAGACGTCTTCCAAGAGTGAACGGGAGAGAACGCGCTCATCGAGGTGCGGGTAGACCCACACCCGCTTGCGCCCGCGGACGTGCCACAGGAACGACGGAGGACCGTCCACATGGAAGTAGACCATCGACTGAGGTGAGCTGACGAGCAGGGTTGCGTGGGAGTCGTCCACGGTGAATCCGGGAATCGCCTCGGCCACGTCGCGGTACAGACGATCGGTCAGCGAGCGGAACCGGGGATCGACTTGATCGACGTTCGTGATGTTCAGCCAGAGCCGTCCCCGTCGGACCGACTCGAGCAGATCGCCTCCGCTCGCGCCCGTGTGCTGGACCCGTTCGTTGTCTTGGGGCCGTTCCGGGTCGCTCCCCATCGTCAGCGCGAACAGCCACTCCGGCGGGTAGCCGTCCAGCAGCTCCGCGATGGTGTCGTCAGAAAACAGCGGCGCCGTGTCGGCATCGGTGGCCAAGCGATGGCTCGCCACGACGAGACAATGATCGAACCCCGCCCGTGCCTCGGGAGACAGACTGACCAGGGCCTCACCGACGCCGGAAGTCACCCCATGCTCCGTTCGCCGACGAACCGCCAACCTAGGGTTGTCGCGGCGCAGCGACCACGAGCTTCCCCGATTCGCTGGGTCGAAGATCCCAGTGCTGCGCCGAGCCGACCCATGGCGGCGTTACAGGTACTGGCCGGTGGCCGCTCGTTCAATCGCCCGACCGCCGTGGGCCTCGGTCTTGTCGCCCTTGGCGATGATCGTGCGCACGTAGACGATCCGCTCGCCCTTCTTGCCCGAGATCTTCGCCCAATCATCAGGATTCGTGGTGTTCGGCAGGTCCTCCTGCTCCTTGAACTCGTGCTGGGTCGCCTGGAGCAGGTCGTCGGTGCGGATGCCCCGCCCCTCCCCCGCGATCTGTCGCTTGATGGCCAGCTTCTTCGCCTTCCGCACGATGTTCTCGATCATCGCGCCCGACGCGAAGTCCTTGAAGTACATGATCTCTTTGTCACCTTTTTGATAGGTGACCTCGAGGAACTTCGTCTCGTCATTGGTCCGGTACATCGCCTCGACGGCAGTTTCCGTCATGACCCGCACGGCCTTCTCCGGGTCGCCCCCGCCCAGACGCTCGACCTCGTCGGCGTCGAGGGGCAGATCCGCGGTGAGGTAGCGGCGGAAGATGTGCTCGGCCGACGCGGCATCCGGCCGTTCGATCTTGATCTTCACGTCGAGCCGTCCCGGTCGCAGGATCGCCGGGTCGATGAGGTCTTCGCGGTTGGACGCGCCGATGACGATCACGTTGCGAAGAGCTTCGACGCCGTCGATCTCGGCGAGGAGCTGGGGCACGATCGTGGACTCCATGTCGGAGCTGATGCCGGTCCCGCGCGTGCGGAACAGCGAGTCCATCTCGTCGAAGAAGATGATCACGGGAACCCCCTCCTCCGCCTTCTCCCGAGCGCGCTGGAAGACAAGTCGGATCTGGCGTTCGGTCTCGCCGACGTATTTGTTGAGCAGCTCAGGACCCTTGATGTTGAGGAAGTAGCTCCGCGCCGCCGGCTTCCCGGTCACCTGGCTGACCTTCTTCGCCAGCGAGTTGGCGACGGCCTTCGCGATGAGCGTCTTGCCGCAACCGGGAGGCCCGTAGAGAAGGATGCCCTTCGGAGCCGGAAGGCGGTGCTCGCGGAACAGGTCCTGATGGAGGAACGGGAGTTCCACCGCGTCCTTGATGAGGTCGATCTGTGCATCGAGACCGCCGACGTCCTCGTAGGAGATGTCGGGAACCTCCTCGAGAACGAGCTCTTCGACCTCGGCGCGCGGAAGTCGTTCGAGCACGAGGTTCGACCGGGGATCGAACAGGAGAGAATCGCCGCTTCGGAGCTTCTCGGCGCGCATTGTCTCGGTCAGCTCGGCGACCCGCTCCTCGTCGCCGCGACCGGTGACGATGACGCGGAGTCCGTCTTCGAGGACCTCCTTGAGCGAGACAACCTCGCCACTGCCGTCGAAGTGCCGGGCCCGCACCACGTTCATGCTCTCGTTGAGCACCAGTTCCTGGCCGCGGAGCAGCGCGATCTCGTCGAGTTCGGGGTGGAGCGAGACCCGCATCTTGCGTCCCGCGGTGAACACGTCGACGGTTCCGTCGTCATTACGTCCGAGAAAGGTTCCGTAGCCTGACGGCGGCTGGGTGAGCTTCTCGACTTCTTCGCGGAGCGCAGCGATGTGATCCCGGGACTCTCGAAGCGTGAAGGTGAGCTTCTCGTTCTGGCTCATCGCCTGGGCCAGCTGGCCCTTGGTCTCGAGAAGCCGCTCCTCCAGCGTTCGCACCCGCCTGGGCGCGTCCTGGAGCTTGCGCCGGATATCGACCACCTCGTCTTCGAGGAGTCGAGCGGTCTCACGCAGCTCAGCGAGCTCTCGCTCCTGTGCCTTCGCTTTGGACTCGGTCTCGGTTTTGCGCTCGTTCGGCATTCGTGCGGCCTCCGTGGGAACCATGTGCGCCCTTGTAAACGACCCTATCCGCTCTCGCCAGAAACGACGCGGAACGCCGTACAGGGGCGTCCGCTCCTGCATCGGCAGACGATGTGGCTTTAGTTAGACGAAAAGAGCTACTACGTTGGTCGGACCTGCATTGCGAAGAGGAGATTGCGCACCTTGGGTATGAAGGTATGGATCGATCAGGACCTGTGCACCGGCGATGGCCTGTGCGAGGAGATCGCGCCGTCCGTGTTCACGCTGCTCGACGACGGGCTGGCCTACGTGCGAGAGGGAGCCAAAATCTTCTCGGACCCAGGTGGCCCCGAGGGTCTTGCCAACGTCGCCGACAAGGATCAGGACGGAACGATCGAATCGGCGGAAGAGTGCCCGGGAGAGTGCATCTTCATCGAGATGGAGGGCTAGACCACCGCTCGGGATGCTCCGAGAGACCCGGCCAGCCACATCCGATTGGCGCGACCGCCTCCGATGAGGCGGTCGTTTCGCGTTATCGCTGAGGTGTCAGCCGGCCAGACAGCGGCCGGGGGCGGGCCGCTCCCCGAGTGCCGGGCTCCGCGGGTCGATGGCGTATGCGGTGTCGGGGCGGTCAGGGGCGATGGCGATCGCGATCCCCACGACGGTCCCGTCGGGACGCACAACGGGTCCGCCGGAATCTCCGGGAGCAAGATCGGCCGCGAGCACGATGATCGTGCGCTCGACGCTGCGTCGGTCGTAGATGTCGCGGCCCGAGGCACGCACCCGCTCGCCGACCACGCCGCCGGAAACCTCCAGGCTTCCCCCGCCCGGGAAGCCGAACACCGCCACCTGATCGCCGACCTGAGCGACACCGGCGGGCAACACGATGAGTCCACCCGTGTCGACCGAAAGCACGGCCCGGTCGAGCGCCGGATCGAAGACCGCGACCGTCGCCGGACGACGGCGACCATCGTCATCGATGACCTCGATCGATGAACTCCCCGCCACCACATGCCCCGCGGTCGTCACTTCACCCCGAGCGCTCACGTACCCCGAACCCGTCACCGTGACCCCACACGCGCGGGTCCGAATGGTCACAACACCCCGGCGGGACGCCGTGACGGTCGTCGCGTCGATCGGCGGTGCCAGCGGCGGGGGGCCGGAGGGGAGCGCACGGGAGACGAGATCGGTGACCTGGGGAAACAGTCCGCTGGACAGGCTGCGGCGGGCGTTGCGCAAGACGTCGGGCGGATGTGGCAGGTCGCGGGCGAAGGTGTCGGCGACGAACGAGTCCCGGGTGATCTGGCTGGGCCAACCCGGGAGCAGGGCCAGCAGCGGGCGGACCACCCAGAACAGCGACAGCACACCGATGACGCCAACCGCCGCCCCTCCGAGACGGTCAGCGCTCGCCAGGGTCGTGCCCGGGAGGTTGTGTCGGACCCACCGGCCGGTGAAGTACCCGACGGTCTTGCCGGCCAGGGCCCCGCCGAAGAGCACCAGCCCGAACACGAACACCTCCGGCATACCGTCGGCCGCGGCGACCGTCCGACGGATCGCCGCGAGGTTCGGCCCCCGACGTGACGTTGATCGCTCAACGGAGGTCATCGGACGGGAGCGCGCTCTCGAAATGAGCGCACTCGATGTCGCCCTTGGAGTCGCCGGTCTGACGGCGTTCGTCGGCGGATACCGCACGGGTTTGCTCG